>CBDUCE010000117.1:0-9530 GCA_965365575.1 uncultured Gammaproteobacteria bacterium | reverse complement strand
TCTCGAGCTGCGCATCGAGGTCGCGCAACAGCATGTAGGTGCTCGCGACGCTGGCCACGAGGCTGATCGTGATACTGCGCTGCGCTTCCTCCGTGGCGAGGAGCTGCGCGCGCGCCGCTTCGGTCGAACGCCGCAGCCGCCCGAACAGGTCGAGTTCGAAGAACACGTCGGCGCTGAGGCGATAGTTCTCCAACTTGTCGTTGCCTACCCCGGGGATGTTCCCGGGGAACACGTTGTCGCTACCCTCGGCCTGGGCGCCGCTGGCCGTGATGTCTACGGTCGGGAACTGGTCGGCCCGGGTCACGCCGAGGACAGCGCGAAACTCCTCGACCCGCGCCGCCGCGATGCCGAGATCCTGGTTTTCCTCGAGCGCTGTGCGGATCAACGCCCGCAGCTGCTCGTCGCGGAACAACTCCCACCAGGGCGTATTCGCGAAACTCTCGCCCTGCTCGATTGGCTGGATGTAATTCTCCGGTACCTCGAGTTCCGGGCGTTCGTAATCGGGCCCGGCGGCGCAACCGCCGAGCATCAGCAACAACAGCACCGGTATGAGCCGACCCCGGGGCATCAGGCATCCGCTCCCTGGCTGGTCGTGCTGGCCGGTTTGCGCCTGCTGATGTATTTCTCGACGAATACGAACATGGCTGGAACCACGAGGACGCCGATGACGGTCGCGGCCAGCATGCCGCTGAAGACGGTCATGCCCATAACCTTGCGCGCCTCGGCGCCGGCGCCCGATGCGATCAGCAGCGGCACGACACCGAGGATGAAAGAGAACGCCGTCATGAGAATCGGCCGAAAGCGTGACTTGGCAGCATCCATGGCTGCGGTCACCGCGTCCTTGCCGGCCTGCATTTCCTGGCTTGCGAACTCGACGATCAGGATGGCGTTCTTGGCGGACATGCCGATCAGCATGACGAGACCGATCTGGGCGAACACGTTATTGACGTAGCTCTCGCTAAAGAGTCGCGCGATCCACAAGCCGCCGATGGCGCCGAACACGGCGATCGGCGTGCCGAGCATCACGCTCAGCGGCAGCGACCAGCTCTCGTACTGTGCGGCCAGGATCAGGAACACGAACACGAGCGCCATGACGAACACGATGCTCCCCGTGCCTTCGGCCGCTTTCTCCTGGTAGGACATATTCGCCCACGCATAGCCCATGTCGCCGGGCAGCGTCTGGTCGGCAACGTCCTCGAGCGCGGCAAGCGCTTGCGCCGAACTGTAACCCGCGGCGGGCTGGCCGGTCAGCTCCGCGGCCCTGAACAGGTTGAAGCGGTTGGTGAACTCCGCGCCCTGCGTCCTTTCGGTCGCAACCAGCGTCGACAGGGGCACCATTTCACCGTCCCGGTTACGAACGTGGAACATGCGGATGCCGTCCTCGCGAGCGCGGTACTCGGGCTCGGCCTGGACGTACACCTTGTACAGCCGGCCGAAGCGGTTGAAGTCGTTGACGTAGGCGCCGCCGAGGAACGCCCCGATCGACGTGTTGATGTCGGACAGGGCGACGCCCATCTTGAGCGCTTTCGGTTTGTCGATATCGACGAACACCTGCGGGACGCTGGCGCGATACAGCGTGCCAATGTTTGCGATCTCCGGTCGCTGCTGCGCCGCGGCAATGTAATTCTGGGTCTGCTCGGCCAGGTACCCGGGGCTGCTGCCGCGGAGGTCCTGGAGCATCATCGTAAAACCGGATCCCGTGCCGAGCCCGGGTATGGCCGGCGGTCCGAAAGCGAATACCACGGCCTCGTTGATTCGTGTCGCGAAGCTGAAATTCAGGCGCCGAATCAGGTTGCTGGCATGATCCCTGGGGTGTGTCCGCTCGTCCCAGTCCGTAAGCTGCAGGAAGATGAAGCCGGCATTGGGTTGGGTCGTGCCTGTGAGCAGGCTGAACCCACCGATCGTCGTGTAGCTCTCGATCGCTTCGAACTCAGCCAGGATTTCCTCGATTTCAGACATCACGACGTCGGTGCGCTGCAGCGATGCCGCGTCCGGCAGCTGCATGGCTGCCATCAGGTAGCCCTGGTCTTCTTCAGGGACGAAGCCGGCAGGAACCGCGCGGAACAGCAGCACGAGCGCAACGATCAGGACGGCAAGGAGCGCGCCTGCCCGGACCAGCTTGTGGGTGAAGAAGGCTGTGAGCACCATGAACTTCCCGGTCGCGGTCTCGAAGTTACGATTGAACGCATCGAAAAATCTCCGCAACGAACTCTGGCTCTCACCGGGCGGCTTCAGAAGCGCGGCCGCCAGGGCGGGGCTCAGCGTCAACGCGTTAATAGACGAGATCGCGACAGATATGGCGATCGTGATCGCGAACTGCTGGTAGAGGCTGCCCGTGATGCCGCCCATCGTTGCGACCGGGATGAAGACCGCAATCAGGGACAGCGACGTGGCCACGATCGGAGCGGACACCTCTTTCATGGCCTCGATGGTGGCTTCCTTCGCGGCCATGCCTTTTTCCATCTTCTGCGCGACGGCCTCGACCACCACGATCGCGTCGTCCACGACGATGCCGATGGCGAGTACGAGTCCGAGCAGCGACAGCGTGTTAATGGAAAACCCAAGGAGCGGGAACACGGCAAAAGTGCCGATCAGCGAGACGGGCACGGCCAGCGTGGGAATGAGCGTCGAGCGCACGTTCTGCAAGAAGATATAGACAACGAAAATGACCAGCGCAACGGCCTGGAACAGCGTGATGACGATTTCGCGAATGCCTGCTTCGATCGGGCGGGTGGTATCGAGGGAAATGGCGTAGTCGATATCGTCGGGGAACCGTTGCTTCAGGCGTTCCAGCGTGTCGAAGATCTGGCCGGCGACCTCGAGCCCGTTCGCGTCGGGCAACTGGTAAACGAGCAGTGCCGCCGACGGTGCGGAATTCAGTCTTGCGGTGACCAGGTAGTTCTGCGTGCCGAGTTCGATGCGGGCCACGTCTTTCAGGAAGACCTGCGACCCGTCGGGATTCGAACGTACGACGACCTCGCCGAATTCGTTGGCCGTGACGAGGCGGCCCGGCGTCTGCACCGTATAGGTAAATTCGGTGTCGGGCGGCGCCGGAGGCCCGCCGATCTGGCCGGCCGGGATCAACACGTTCTGCTGACGAATCGCATTGGTGATGTCCGGCACGGTGAGGCCGAGCTTCGCCAGCTGGTCCGGCCTGATCCATACGCGCATGGCGTACTCGAAGGCCGAGCCGCCGGCAACCTGGGCCTGGCCGACGCCGCGAATGCGGGCCAGCTCATCGAGGACGTTGATCGTCGCGTAATTGGTCAGGAACTGCTCGTCGTAGGTGCCGTTCGGCGAGATAAGGGAGATGAGCAGTAGCGGGAAGGACAGTTGCTTCTTGACGGTGACGCCGAGCCGCTTGACCTCCTCCGGCAGCAGGGCCTGCGCCTCTGACACGCGGTTTTGGGTGAGCACGTTGGCCATGTCGAGGTCAGTTCCCACCTCGAAGGAGACCTGCAGCTGCATGAAGCCGCTGCTGGCGTTCGTCGACTTCATGTAGATCATGTTCTCGACGCCATTGACCTTTTGTTCGATCGGCGTGGCGACGGACTCTTCGACCGCGACGGCGTTTGCACCGGTGTAGCTCGCCGTGACGGAGACCTGTGGCGGGGTTATCTCGGGGTACTGGGCAATGGGCAGCGCCGACATCGCGACGAAACCCACGATCACTGTGATGATCGCGATGACCATGGCCACGATGGGCCTGCGGACGAAAAACTCAGCCACTGATCAGCCGTCCCCGGCGGGCCTCGCCGGCGCGTCTTTGGCGACAACCTGCATACCGGAGCGCATGCGCTGCAGGCCTTCGAGTGCGACGCGTTCGCCGGGCTCCAGCCCCGATTCGACGATCCATTGGTCATCGACGCGCGGTCCCATCTGCACCTGGCGCAGGTCTACCATGCCGTCATCGCCGACGACGGCCAGCTGGAAAATTCCCTGAGTTTCCATGACCGCTCGCTGCGGCACGGCGAGCGCTTGTTCCCGCACCTCTATGACGCCACGAACGCGGGCGAACTGGCCCGGTAGCACGAGACGTTCCGGGTTCGGGAAGTCTGCCTCGAGCGTCAGCGTTCCCGTGGTTGCGTCGATGGCCGCATCGAAGCTGACGACCTCGCCCACGTGATCGTGCATTGAGCCGTCCGACAGTATGAGATGCAGGGCACCCGAGCCTGTCCCTGAACCTCCGGCTTCACGAAATCGTCCTGAGAATTCGCGGCTGAAACGCAGGTACTCTCGCTCGTTAATCGAAAAACGTACGCGTATCGGGTCGGTCTGGGAGACGACGTTCAGCACGACCGGATTCGGCGACCGGCCGACGTACTCCCCGACCTTTGCCTGGGTGATGCCGATCAGACCGTCCACCGGAGCGTTGATACGGGTATAGCCGAGCTGGATGCGGGCCTGCTCGACCTGCGCTTCGGCGGCTTTGAGCGCGCCCTCAGCGGCCTCGAACTGCGCGACCGCGGCATCGAGGTCCTGCTTGCTGACGGCATCCATCTCGGCGAGGGGGCGGATCCGCTCGAGATCACTCACCGCCTTGGCGAGCCGGGTCCGCGCCTCGGCAAGCCGGCCTTCGGCTTCGACGACACTGACCTCGAAGGGTCGCGGATCGATCACGTACAGCAACTGGCCTCTCTCGACCTTCCGCCCTTCGAGGAAATGAATCTCCTCGAGGACGCCGTCGATGCGTGCCCGAATCGGAATATCGACCGAACCGCGCGTCTGCCCGATCATGTCCAGGTAGATTGGAATGTCGCGTGGCTGCACCTTCATAACGGCGACTTCCATGGGTGGCATGGCAGGTGGAGCCGGTTTGCCGCAGGCGGCGAAAAATACTGCAATAGCGGTGAGAGCTACCGCTCGCAAGATCGTTGCGGTCGGGAAAAAGACTCGGGCCATTTGCTCATTCCTGCAAAAATGCAGCCCTGGAAGCGTCTTCCGGGTGTGTGACCGGGCTCCCGTGGGCTATGCGAAGGCACCGACGGGTCGAATCTTGTTCAGCTTTTCCCGACCCGGCGGCAATCGGGTGGCCCCGATCCGAAAATCATGCATCGCGGAACCTGCGACTGCAACCGCCTCGGCTGCGAGGCATATCTGTGCGGCTGTCATTCTGCTATAAGTTACACGCGTCATGAATACAAAATTTCCGACATTTCGCAGTCTCGCCGTCCTTCTCCTGACCATGCTTTGCCTGTACGGCTGTACAAGAACGGTCGTGACCGGATCGTTCAACCGGGTGCCGAACACGGCAGTGGAGTATGCCTACATCAACGAGCAGGCAGACTTCAGCCGATACACGAAGCTCATGAACGGCGGGCTCGAGATCTATTACCCGGAGAACGAAGAACGCCCCGATCCTGCGGAAATCGATCGGATCCGCGGCTACTTCCGCGACGCGTTCACGAAAGCGATCGGGGACGCTTACGACGTCGTGGACGAACCCGGCCCGGATGTCATGAAGGTCCGCGGACAGGTGATCGATATGAAAATGACCAGCGGCGGCGCGACTCTGGACGTCAGCGGAAGGTTGAGAGACATTGTTGCGCACGGAGAGCTTACTTTCCTGATGGAGATGAGCGATTCTGTCACCGGCCAGGTGCTGGCCCGCGCGGGCGACAAGTCCAGCGATATCTCCGGCGAGAAAGATGACGCGACTTGGGATGACGTGCAACGTGCGGCAGAATACTGGGCCGGCCTGTTTCGTGACTGGCTGGACAACTCCCTTGGGAATGCCGAGTGAGCAGAGGAGCCAACTTGAACTTCAAGAGACTCGCCGGGATCTCGGCGTTACTGATTATTGCTGCTACGGTCGTCGCCTGTGCCGGCAAGACCTCGCAAACCTACGTGGATCGAGTGGCGCGTGCCAAGGAGTTGCCGAACGCCCCTTACAAGAGAGTGCTCATCGTCGGCACCGCCGTCAGGGCGAGTGCGGCCAGGGAATTCGAAGAGGTGCTGGCGAAGGAGCTCAGCAACAAGCACACCTATGCGTTCGGCTATCACCGGGCTGCGTCGCGCGCCGATGTGAATGAGGACGTCGTGCGATCTCTAGCGGAGATGCAAAACGTGGACGCGATCCTGGTCGTAACCTCGCGGCTCGTCAACGCCGAGCGGGAAGTGACGAAGGAGCGAACCGACGTCGAGGCCAAGGTCAAGGGAGGCGGCCTGGTCGACTTCTTCCGCTACGACTACAAGGAATACACGACGCCGCCGTCCACCGGTTACCGGGTCAACATCCAGGTCCACAGCGACATGTTCGACGTTGCGACAGACACGCGGATCTACACCGTGGAGTCGAGGACCGAATTCGCACAGACGACGTCGGAGATCGTGCTCGGCGAGGCCATGCAGCTGGCGAAGCGCCTGCGCAAGGACAAGCTCGTTCGCTAGCGGTCGAGCGGCGCTCAATACCAGCCGGGCAGCTGCAGCCCCTTGGATTCCAGGTACTCGCGGTTGAACAGGCGTTCCCGGTAACGTAGCGCCGAATCGCACAGGATCGTAACGATCGTATGGCCCGGCCCCAGTTCCCCGGCCATACGCATCGCACCGGCCACGTTGATGCCGCTGGAACCACCGAGCACCAGTCCCTCGTCGCGTATCATCTCGTACACCAGCGGAATCGCCTCGCTGTCCGGAATCTGCCAGCTCATGTCGATGGGGGTATCCGCGAGGTTCGCCGTGATGCGGCTATTGCCGATACCCTCGGTGATCGAACTGCCTTCGATCTTTACTTCGCCATGGGCGAAGAAATGGTGGAGACCGGACCCCCCGGGATCGGAGAGGCCGATTCGGACGTCCGGGTTGCGACCCCGCAGCGCCCTCGCGACTCCGGCGAGCGTGCCGCCCGTGCCAACCGCGCAGACGAACCCGTCCACGCGCCCGCCGGTCTGTTCCCAGATTTCCGGTCCGGTGGTGCGCTCGTGAAACTCACGGTTGGCCAGGTTCTCGAACTGGTTTGCCCAGAACGCACCGTGTTCGCAGCTCTTCTCGAGCTCTTCGGCCAGGCGGCCGGAAGTGTGCACGAAGTGCTCGGGGTTCCTGTACGGCACGGCGGGAATGAGTCGGACCTCTGCACCGTACGCACGCAGCGTTTCGATCTTGGAGGCACTCTGGTTGTCGGGCATGACGATGACCGTGCGGTGCCCCAGCGCACTGCCCACCATTGCCAGGCCGATGCCCGTGTTGCCCGCGGTGCCCTCGACGACGATGCCGCCCGGCCGCAAAGCGCCGGATTCGCGGGCTGCCAGGATCATGCCGAGAGCGGCGCGGTCCTTTACCGAGCCGCCGGGATTCAGGAACTCGGCTTTGCCGAGAATCTCGCATCCCGTTTGCTCGGATGCCCTGTTCAGGCGCACCAGCGGCGTGTTGCCGATGCAGTTGACGAGTTGCCGCGTATCGCTCATCGCGTTTGCCTGTCGATGTTGTGAAACCAGGGGTTGCGTGAAAGCGCTATGTTAGAGCGCGGCCCTCTCCAAGTCGAAAAATCCGTTCCTGTCGCAGGGGGCTCGCAATGAGATGAATCCACCATGTCGCGGCGTTTGTTGCCTGTGATATCTTTCCGGCTGGTCCGATCCGACAGACGAGTCTACCCGGTGAGTTCAGTGGCGCCCGCACACGAGACGCGATCGATCGCGGAACTGATCGCGGCGCAGAAACCGGGCTTTGCGCTCGACCAGCGCTTCTACACCGACCCCGGTATTTACGAACTCGAACTCGACAGGATTATCGCGCGTAACTGGATTCTGGCGGGACACGTGTCCGAGCTCGCAGAGCCCGGAGACTTCAAGGTCCTGGAGGTCGCGCGCGAGTCGGCGATCATCGTTCGCAGCCAGGAAGGAGCCATAAAGGCATTCGCCAACGTCTGCCGCCATCGCGGTTCGCTGGTTTGCCTGGAAAAAAAAGGCAACACGCGCAAGTTCGTCTGCCCGTATCACGGCTGGACATACGATACGAGTGGTGAGTTGATCGCTGCCCGCAGCATGCCGGACGATTTCGACAAGTCCGGCTATTCGCTGCGCCCGGTCTCCTATGGCGAGATCCACGGGCTGATGTTCATCTGCTTCTGCGACGACCCGCCGTCACTCGAAGGCGCCATTCGCGATCTCGAGGAACCGATGGCCCTGTTCGACTTTCCGAATCTCAAGGTCGCCGCGAACAAGACCTACGACATCCCGGCCAACTGGAAGCTCTCGATCGAGAATTACCAGGAGTGCTATCACTGCGCGACGGCACATCCCGAGTATGCGCGCATGCACACGCTGATGCTCGACCGGCCCAAGCGGGAGCGCGTGCAGCAGCAGATGCTGGCAAAGATGGAGGCCTGCGGGCTGAAACAGATCTTCATCGACTACCTGGATACGAAGGCCCGCCCGGGCGAGATCGGCTACGGTTACAGCCGTACCGCGCTGTTCGACGGTTACCTGACCGGGAGTCGCGACGGCAGGCCGGTCGCGCCATTGCTCGGCGAGCTGACGGATTACGACGGCGGCGCATCCGATTTTTCTTTCGGCGCATTCTCTTTTCTGCTGGCCTACAGCGATCACGTGGTTTGCTACGTGTTCACGCCCGTGGATCACCTGAATTCGCGCTGCGAGATCTACTGGCTCGTGCGAGATGATGCCGAGGCGGGGAGGGACTATGACGTCGACGAGCTTACCTGGCTCTGGGACGTGACCACGCAGGCGGACAAGACGATCATCGTCAACAACTGGAAAGGCGTTCGTTCGAGGTTTTACACGCCGGGACCCTTTTCCGAGATGGAGCGCGCCGAACGCATCTACGTGGAGTGGATCCTGCAGGAGCTGGTAAGACCGCAGGCCGAAACGGGACAAGACGCATGAAGACCTATGACGCAATCGTCGTCGGCGCCGGGCACAACGGGCTGACCACGGCAGCCTTCCTGGCCAAGGCCGGTCTCGATGTCGTTTGCGTCGAGAAAAACGACTACATCGGCGGCGCGGCCGTCAGCCGCAACCTGCACGAAGACTGGATCTACTCGAATTGTTCGTACGTCTGCAGCCTGCTGCGCCCGGAGATCTTTCGGGCGCTCGAATTGCACCGCCACGGGCTACAGGTTACGCCCTACGGTGGTTCTCTCACGTTCATGGAAAACGGCGACTACTACGGCTCCTACCACGACCCCGAGGTTGCCTACCGGGAGCGCGCGAGGTTCTCGCGCCGGGATGCCGACGCGTATGAACGCTACCAATCGGACACGATGCGCCAGTGCCGCATCATCCGGGATTTCCTGTTGTCCACGCCGCCAGACCCGACCTCGTTCAGACCAAAGGACCTGCTCGGGCTGATGCAGATCGGCAGGAAGTTCCTGGAGGTCGGGGAGGACCGAATCTACGAGACCATCCGCTTCTGGACGATGAGCGTTGCCGAGTACCTTGACGAGTACTTCGAAACGGACGTGATCAAGGCGGCAATGTCCGGCAGCGGCATCATCGGCACGGCGCTCGGCATTCACTCGCCGGGCACGGCGTATGTGCTCCTGCACCACTACATGGGCGACGTCGACGGCAACG
>CBDUCE010000116.1:0-9588 GCA_965365575.1 uncultured Gammaproteobacteria bacterium | reverse complement strand
CAGGTTGTGTTCGTAATTCTGGTCGTAAATGATGTCCCGGCCGGCGAGTGCAGCCTGCGACAGGTAGTACGCGAGCTTCTTTTCGCTCAAGGACAGATCGTCGAAGCCCGGCACTTCGTAGCGCAACACTTCCACGTCCGCAAAACGGTCGACGCTAACCTCGAATGGCTGCTCCGGCGCCGCGGCAGGGGCGCTCGCAGTTTCGGCCGGGGCCTGGCCTCGACCGCAGGCGGCGAGCGCCAACAGCAAGAAAACATAAAGGGTTTTGTGCACGGGATTTCCCTCTGGTTGCGAGAGTGGACGGGTCCGGCCGAGAAGCGGCTTATTGTCCGTTAAATCGCGGTGAAATTCGATACACGAGGATCGGTTCGTGTCGCACTTGGCCGGGGTCTAGGCCAGCAATTCGTGATCCGGTGGCAGTTCGTGCGTTACCCACATGGCCAGGCGATGCTTCATGTTCGGAATTTTCAGCTGGTCCGGTGGGAGCGGCGCAATTTTCTTGTCGTGAACCAGGAGTCGGTAGGCGTATTCAATCTTCAGGTTGCGGGAATCCGTGGACTCGAATTCGACGATCTTGCGACGCACGGCGTCTTCCATGACCAGGCGGAGCGCCTCGTTGAGCAGGGCGGATTCGTTTTTGAGTTTTTTCGCCATCGCTGGCTCCTTCGTAACGGCGACATTGGTCTGGCAGGCCGACGATCGGGTGGTTGATTGCTTGCCCGCTGCGGGCCTTTGCGCCACAGTATGCACCGTGCCGGCCCCGGCACGTGACTCGAGGACTCGATGTGCTGCCAGAGCTCACTGACAAGGAAGCGCGCGTCATCGGTTGCCTGATCGAAAAATCTGTCGTGACGCCCGATCAGTACCCGTTGACGCTCAATGCGCTGACCAACGCCTGCAATCAGAAATCGTCACGAAATCCCGTCATGAATCTCACCCAGGGCGAGGTTCAGCACACGATTCGGGATCTTGAAGCCAAGCATCTCGTGCGCACGGACGAGAACTTCAAGAGCCGAACCGAGAAATACGTGCAACGCTTCTGCAATACCCGCTACAGCGATTTGCATTTCGACGATGCGCAGCTGGCCATTGTTTGTCTGCTGCTGTTGCGCGGGCCGCAGACGCCCGGCGAGCTCCGGTCCCGCAGCGGCCGGCTGCATGCATTTGCCGATAATTCGGAAGTGGTGGCCGCGCTGACGAGCCTGATCGAGCGTGAGGGCGAACCATTTCTGGTGAAACTGCCGCGAATGCCTGGCCGCAAGGACTCGGAATACATGCACCTTTTCTCGGGGTCCGTCGATGTCGACGCCTATGTTAGCGAAGCCCCTGCCGAGCGGCCGGCGTCCGGCCGGGCGAGCGTCGCGGACCTGGAAGAGCGGGTGAGCAGGCTGGAAGCGGAGCTCTCAGCGATCAAGGAACAGCTCGGCATAGAGGACGACTGATACGCCGTGAAGCCGAGCACGCTACGCATCGGTTATCGATACCGTCCCAAACGCCTTGCAGCCGCTTACGACACGCTCGTCATCGGTTCCGGCATGGGCGGACTGACGACGGCGGCGCTGCTGTCCGAGCTGGGCCAGCGGGTCTGCGTTCTCGAGCAGCACTACACCGCGGGCGGCTACACCCATTCTTACGAGCGCAACGGTTACGAGTGGGACGTGGGCGTGCACTATATAGGCGACGTCGGCACGAGCACGCGAACCCGGAAGATGTTCGATTTCCTCACCGACGGCAAGCTCGAGTGGGCGCCGATGGCGGACGAGTACGACCGCTTTTATGTCGGTGACAAGGTCTTCAACACGGCGGCCGGCAAGCAGGCGTTTCGCGACAACCTCGTACGCCAGTTCCCGCAAGAAAAGGCCGCTATCGATGCGTACATGGACCTCCTGCGCAAGGTCGGGCGGGCGCTCGGCGATCTCGGCATGGAGAAGGTCCTGAGGCCCTGGCAGCGTAAGCTGGCCGCACCCTTCATGAAGCTGCGTGCTCCGGATTTCATGTACCGCAGCACTTACTCGGTGCTGAGCGACCTCACCCAGGACCAGGACCTCATCGCCACGCTCTGCGGTCAATGGGGCGACATGGGACTGCCGCCGAAGCAGTCCGCGTTCATGGTGCACGCGATGATTGCGCGGCATTACCTGTATGGCGGCTTCTACCCGGTAGGCGGCAGCTGGCGCATCGCGGACAGCATTATTCCGAAGATCCGCAAGTCCGGTGGCGAGGTGTTCACCTACGCGCGCGTCAACCGGGTCCTGGTAGAGAATGGCCGGGTGGCCGGAGTCGAGATGGCGGACGGCCATCGAATCGAATGCGCTACGGTGATCTCGTCCGCCGGTATTTCGAATACCTTTGAGCGCCTCTTGCCTGCGGAGGTCGCCGAGACGTTCGACTATGCCAACAAACTCGAGACGGTTCGGCCGAGCTTTGCGCACCTCGGCGTGTATATCGGCCTTCAGGCCACGGCCGAAGAGCTCGGCCTGCCGAAAACCAATTTCTGGATCTATCCGCACAACGACTACGATGCGGCCGTCGAGGCTTTCGTGAAGGACAGGAACGCCGAGTTTCCGGTCGTCTATATTTCGTTCCCCTCGGCGAAGGACCCCGATTACCTCAACCGCCACCCGGGCACGGCGACGATCGAAATCGTGGCGCCGGCGCCTTTCGATTGGTTCGAGCCGTGGCAGGGAACGACCTGGGGCAAACGCGGCGAGGACTATGAGGCCTTCAAAGAGCAGCTGGGTCAACGCCTGCTAAAGCACCTCTACGACAAACTGCCGCAACTCGAGGGCAGGGTGGATTACTACGAAGTCTCGACCCCGCTCTCGACCGAGTGGTTTTCCGCGTATCGCCACGGTGAACTTTACGGTCTCGATCACACCGTGGAGCGCTTCCGGCAGGACTGGCTGGGTCCTCGCACGCAGATTCCGGGTCTGTGGCTCACCGGGCAGGATACGCTCACATGCGGTGTAACGGGGGCGATGATGTCGGGCCTGCTGACGACGATGGCGATGGTCGGCATGCGCCGGATGGGGCCCCTGATGAAGCGAATTTACTCGTAAGCTGCGGGCCGTATACTGTCCGGCAACTACCCGGAGGGACTCCATGAAGCCCAGAAACGCGCTCGTTCTGACGGGCCTTCTCTTTCTCGTGATCGGCTGCGGGCCGCGCGGCGATCAGCCCACCCCTGCTGCAACACAACCTGCTGCGGACGCGCCGGCTGCCGAAACGGCCGATTCGGTTTTCGATCGGGCGCTCGATGACATGACCCGCGCATTCTTCTATCACAACCCGGAACAGGCCACGACGTATGGCGTTTCCGAGTTAACGGTGCCGCGGACGGCGCATCGCCTCAAGAGCCGTTCGCCACTTGGCGAGACCGCGCGCCGGGAGGAGCTGCGGGCAGCGCTCGCGCGCATGCAGGCCGTCGATCCTGCCGGTCTCACGGCGGGCAGGACGCGAACGCATGCCGTCGTAACGACCCTGATAGGGGGCGCGCTTGCGCCGGCTGCCGTGGTCGAGTACGGCACGACGCTCGACGGTTTCGGTTTCTATTTTCTGCCGTACACGATCAACCAGAATTCCGGGCCTACCGTCGACATTCCGAATTTCCTGAACAGCAAGCAGCCCGTTAACAACAGCGAGGAGGCGGAGGCTTACCTGGTCAGGCTTGCCGCTGTGCAGGATGCGCTGAACGGCGCACTGGAGAGCTTTCGAAGCGCGGTTTCCAAAGGCGCGATTCCGCCGGATTTCGTGGTCGACAAGGCATTGGCCGTCGTTGAGTCGTTCGTCGCGGCACCGCCGCAGGAGAACGCCGTCTACACGAGCTTCCTGGAACGGCTCGACGCCGCGGGTATCGAGGATGCTGCAGCTTATGCTGAGCGAGCCCTGACGCTCGTTTCCGAGGAAGTGATTCCCGCGTACGAGCGTATCGGCGATTACCTGGCCGAGATCCGGCCCTCCGCGCCGCACGAGGCCGGCATCTGGCGGCTACCAAAGGGGGAAGCGCTGTATGCCGCGATGGTCCGGCACATGACGGACGCGACGCGTTCGCCGGAAGAGGTCCACCAGATCGGCCTCGATGAGGTCGAGCGCATCACGGGTGAGATGGACGCGATTCTCAGGAGCGAGGGTTACACGGAGGGTTCGGTGGGCGAGCGCATGCAGCGGCTCAGCGTCGAGGAACGTTTCGTTTATCCGAATACCGCCGAGGGGAGGGCGGCACTGATCGCCGATGCTCGCGTCCAGATCGAGGGCATCAAGGAAGTGCTGCCGCAGTGGTTTGCGACCACGCTCAATTACCCTGTTGAAGTGCGTGCGGTTCCCGAGTACAGCCAGGATTCCGCACCGACAGGCTATTACAATCCGCCCGCGAAGGACGGTTCGAGGCCGGGTGTCTACTGGCTCAACGTGCGCGACACCGCGGTGCATCCGCGGTTCGCGCTGCCGACACTCACGTACCACGAATCCATACCCGGCCATCACCTGCACTTTGCCACGGCAATCGACCAGGACGTGCCGCCGCTGGTCACGGCGATCTGGTCCAATGCGGCCGGTGAAGGCTGGGCGCTCTACTCGGAGCAGCTTGCGGCCGAAATGGGCATGTACGATGACGACCCCTACGGGAACCTTGGTCGCCTTCAGGCCGAATTGCACAGGGCGGTGCGGCTGGTCGTCGATACGGGAATGCATGCGAAGCGTTGGAGCCGCGAGCAGGCCATCGAGTACATGATCGACGCCGAGGGTGTCGAAGAGGGTACCGCGGTCAGCGAGGTGGAACGTTACGCCGTATGGCCCGGGCAGGCGTTGGGCTACAAGCTCGGCATGCTGAAGATCCTCGAGCTGCGCGAGGAAGCGCAGCAATCACTGGGCGACGAATTCGATATTCGAGCGTTCAACGACACGGTCCTGCAGGTTGCATCGACGCCGCTGCCCTATATCGAGGCAACGGTCCGTGAGTGGATGCGGCAGGCCGATATGTGACCGGATTAACATCGAGGTCGTGCGGCGGCGGGATAGATTGACCGTAATGGGTCAAATGAGGATGAGCCCTCATGAAACGGACAATCATTTCAGTGCTCGCCACCTTGCTCGTGCTGCTCGGGCTGCAGCTGCCGGCAATGGCCGACGGCGGCGTCTCCGTCGAGTTTTCGGACGAGGAAGTCCGGATTATCGGTGCCTGGTACGAGGAGCACGGCTCCAGTGCTGGCCGCGGTGGCGCCAAGAACAGGCAAAAGGGCTTGCCGCCCGGAATCGCAAAAAACCTCGCCCGCGGCAAGCCGCTCCCGCCAGGGATAGCGAAGCAACAGTTGCCGGATGGACTGGTGCACGCCTTGCCGGCTCCTCCCAGGGGTTATGAGCGCATCATCGTGGACGGCAAGGTGCTGCTGGTCGACATTGCGACTCAGGTAATACACGATATCCTTACCGATATCGTCCTGCGCTGAACGCCCGATCAATAACGCTGCGCGTGTAATAAGCGGCCGGCATGGGCCGTCGTGTTGCTGTTCTGGGCCACGTGGTGTCCTTACTGCAAGGCCCTGGTGCCGCACCTGCAAAGCATCGATCTCGAGTGCGGGGATCGAATTGAAGTTCTCGCAATCCATTGCCGCGGCGAACAACGGCGACCCGGTCGGCTTCATTCGGCACGCCAGGTACGATTTCACGCTCTTCACGGACGGCAATGACGTTGCCGAACTCAACGGCATATGGAGCACGCCCGGTGTGCTCATCGTCGATACGGACCGAGTCATACGCTTCGACCTGTACGCCGTGCCGAAGCCGGAACTTTCCGCAAGCGGCGAAGGCCTGGGTCAACGCAGCAAAGCGCGGTATCGCGCACCATACTGGGCCGCCGAAATCCGCAAAAGCCTCGACACGGTGCTGGACGAGAGATAGCGTCTACCGTAGTGATCCGGAATTCTGTGTCTCGAGGTATTTGGCAATGCGCTGTTATCGACATGAAGACCACGATGCGGTTGCCATCTGCAACCATTGCGGGAAAGCAACGTGCACCGATTGCGCTGAAGACACCGGGCAGGGCATTGCCTGCAGTCCCGGTTGTGCCGAGGAAATCGCGACCAGCTATCAACTGCAACAGCGGCTTCGCCAGAGCCTGGGTGTCGGTGCAAAACCGCCGATGCCGGCGTCGGTGGTGACCTACGCCCTGTTCGGGTTGATACTGCTGGTGGTCGCCATTTACATGACCTATACCCGGACGGGTGTCGACTATCTGACGTTCGCGATGTCGGCCGCATTTTTCGTGATGGCCGGCGTATCGTGGAAGCGCTACAGGGATACCAGCGCGACCTGCTGAGAGTAATGTGTGCCCCCTACAGCGCGGTGGCGATTTCCGCTGCGAGCCTCGCATTGTTCACGACCAGCTCGATGTTGGCCGCAAGGCTGCGCCCAGCGGTTCGCTCGGCGATTCTCGCGAGCAGGAACGGTGTTGTGTCCTTGCCGGTGATGCCGAGGCGTCCCATCTCTCCGATGGCCTCCTCTATCACGACGCCGATTTCGTCCTCTGCCAGAGCATGCCTGGCGGGAATCGGGTTTGCCACGACCATGCCTCCCGACAGCCGCATCTCCCGTTTTGCGTTCAGAGCGGCGGCAATTTCGGCAGCCGTTTCCACACGGTAGTCGATCGGGAAACCGCTCGACGGCGTATAGAAAGCGGGCATGCTGTCGGTGCGATAACCCACGACCGGCACGCCCTTTGTCTCCAGGTATTCCAGGCTACGGCCGATATCGAGCACTGATTTGATCCCTGCGCAGACGACAGCCACGTCCGTCGCCGCGAGTTCCTCGAGATCGGCGGAAATGTCCATCGTCTCGGTGACACCACGGTGCACGCCGCCTATGCCCCCGGTCGCGAAAACACGGATGCCGGCCATCGCCGCGATAATCATCGATGCGGCCACCGTGGTCGCGCCGTCTTTTTCGCGACTGACAATGAATGCGATGTCACGGCGGCTGGTCTTGGTCACGGCCTGGCCCTGCTCGCCGAGATAGCGGATTTCGTCGCTGGTAAGGCCGGCCTTCAGTCGTCCGCCGAGAATTGCGATGGTTGCGGGAACGGCGCCACACTCCCGAACTGCGCGCTCGACCCGAAGCGCGGTTTCGACGTTTTGCGGCTGCGGCATGCCGTGGCTGATGATGGTCGATTCGAGCGCAACGACGGCTTCGCCGTTTCGCAGCGCGGCGGCGACCTCGTCTGCGACGTCGAGGTGGCTGCTTGCCGGTTGCGTCACGCTATACCTTCAGCGCTCGCTCGATCGCTGTCAGCGAAAGAGCGGGATTGCTCGGCGACCGGTCTGCGACCGTAACCTGTGCCGCTGCGCCCGCGAACTGGAGCGTGCCGTCGAGCGGCCATTCCTGCAGCCGAGCGTAGACGAGTGCCGCAAGAAACGCGTCACCGGCGCCGGTCGTACTCCTCACGTCGCCCTCGTCCTGTTCCAGGGGCACCTGGCCGCGCCCTTCACTGGTGCTGAAAAACAGTCCGTCTTCGGCGCGCGTGAGGAACAGGCGCTGTACCCCGTGGCTGTGCAGCCAGTCGGCCGTCCGGTCGAGATCCGCCACTGTCCTTGCCTCGAACCCTGTCAGTGCTTCAGCCTCCCTGGGATTCGTTTTCAGCGTGTGGAGCGTACCGAGGTACGGCTTCAGCCGCATGGCCTTCGCCGTGGAAACCGTGTCGGCGAAGATGTCGTGGCCCGGGAACGTATTGACCACCCAGCACAGCGCGTCGTCCGACAAGTTTGCATCGACTACGATCAGCGACGTTTCGCCAATCGCGTTGCAGAGCGGCTCCAGGCGCGCGGCTGTGAGCTGGTCCATGATGTCCATGTCGGCAACTGCGACCTGCATATCACCCGCTCGATCCAGCACGGCGAGGTAGGCTGACGTCGGTGCCGAATCCAGTTCCTGCACGTACCGCATGTCGATACCGGCCTCCCGCCCATGCGCGAGCAGCATCTCGCCATTCGGGTCTTTGCCCACTGCGGTGACGAGCCGGCAGTCGATACCCAGCCTCGAGAGGTTCTCGGCGACATTGCGTGCTACGCCACCGGGGGACACGTGCACCGAACCCGGATTGGAGTCGTGCAGCCGCAGCGGCTGATAGGCCGCGCCATGGATATCGACGTTGGCGCCGCCGATAACGCACACCCGTGGGGAAAGCCTGAAACTCATCCCTGCTCTTACCTCTCACCTCCCGGCGCACAGCATAACCCAATCAGGCATATTCTGAAGCGTGATGTTGCGGTGCAGCGGGGCGCTCGCACCGATGTGCTAAGGTCGCCGCTTGCTCAACCTGGCGGGGTTTTTCAATGAAGATTCTTATTGTCTCGATGCTGCTAACCGTGTCCCTTGGCGTTCAAGCGGACGATGGCGTCTTCACGAATACCGACATCTTCGAACTCGAGTACGCGACGGATCCGCAAATATCGCCGGATGGAAAGACCGTGGCGTACGTGCGCACGTCAATGGATATCATGACCGATCGCGCCGTACCGAATATCTGGCAGGTGGACGTGACCGGCGAGAATCATCGCCCGTTACTGTCGGGAACCGGACACCATTCGAGTCCGCGATGGTCACCCGCGGGCGATCGGCTCGCCTACGTGTCACGTGTAAACCAACGCGGCGCGCAATTGCATGTGCGATGGACCGACACGGGCCAGACAGCGGTAATCAGTAACGTCAGGCGCAGTCCGAAAGCCATCAGCTGGTCACCGGACGGCAAGCTGCTCGCATTCGTCATGTTCGTGGCCGACGAAAACGAGCCGCTCGTCAAGCCTCCCGAGGCCCCTGACGACGCACAGTGGGCGCCCGGGGCAAAGGTGATCGAGACGATGCCGTATCGATCGGACGGCGAGGGCTATCTCGAAACCGGGCATGAGCATGTATTCGTCGTGCCTGCCGACGGCGGTACGCCCATGCAACTGACCAGCGGCGACTTCAATCATCGCGGTCCGCTATCGTGGATGCCGGACGGCACACGCATTGTCTTCACGGCGAATCGGCTTGACGACGCGGAGCATCATCCTGTGGAGTCCGAGCTGTGGTCGGTCCGCGTTGCGGACGGCGCAATGGAGCAGCTGACAGACCGCCGCGGGCCCGACCGCGGCGCGGCCGTGTCGCCGGACGGGAAGCGGATTGCCTATCTTGGTTTCGACGACAGGAAACTTGCCTGGCAAAGCACGGACGTTTACCTGATGGATACCGAGACGCGCGAATCGCGCAACCTGACGGCCGGGTTCGATCGAGCTGTCGCCGACGTTCAATGGGCGGGTTCGTCGAACAGCCTGCTCGTTCGCTACGAGGACTCCGGACGGACATACATCGGGCGCCTGTCCATGGGCGGCAAGGTGGCGCCCCTGGCCGATGACGTCGGAGGCACGACGATAGGCCGGCCCTATAACAGCGGTACCTTCTCCGTCGCGAAAAACGGCGGCTACGCGTACACGGCCGAGGATCGAGATGCGCTCTCGACGACTTTCCAAGACCTGCTCGACAAGCTCGAGAAGTCGGTGATCGAGAGCAACCAGGTTCGCGCGGAGCTGTTCGGGTTCCTGCTCTGGCCGGCCCTGCTGC
>CBDUCE010000115.1:0-9620 GCA_965365575.1 uncultured Gammaproteobacteria bacterium | reverse complement strand
GCGGCAGGGCGGCGGAGGTATTCGGCCGCATGGCGGCGGCGCTGGGTGCGCCGGCGGACTTCGTCGAGAACCACGACAAATACCTGCCGGGAGCGCCGGTCCTGCGCCGCGTGCACGCCGACGGTGTTCTCATCGGTGTGGACACGCGCGCCGTGGGCAACGTGATTATCGAGCTGGGCGGCGGGCGCCGCACGGTCGGCGAGGAACTCGACCTGTCGGTCGGGATCACGCAGGTTGCCTCGATCGGTATGCGACTCGACTCGGACCGGCCGCTGGCGGTCATTCACGCCGCGAGCGAGGCGGATGCCGAAGCGGCCGAAAGAAGCCTGCTTGCGGCCTGCAGGGTATCCGCGGAAGGGCCCGAGACCGCGCCCGTGGTTTACGAGATTCTGGATGGGGATGCCTGACTTTGGGGTATCCTTGCAGCCGACAAGAACAACAAGACCGACCCCGGGGGAGTAACCATGCCGAGTAACCTGATCGGAATCCTTGGCATTATCGTGATTCTGATTATTGCCGTTGCGTTTTCCAGCAACCGCAAGGCAATTCACCTGCGAGTCGTTATTTCGGCGTTTGCCCTGCAGGCCGCGATCGCAGCGTTCGTGCTGTATTTCGAGGCAGGCAGAGCGGTGATCCGCGGGCTGAGCACCGGCGTTCTCGCCATCATCAGATACTCCAAGGCAGGCATCGACATGGTCTTCGGCCCGTTGGCAGATACGGACGTCGTCGGCTTCAGTTTTGCGATCAACGTGCTGCCGATCATTATCTTCTTTGCGGCCCTGATGTCCGTCCTTTACCACCTGCGCATCATGGAATGGCTGGTCAGGCTCGTCGGCGGTGCCCTGCACCGGATTATCGGCACGGGCGCGATCGAGTCGATGAACGCCGCGGCCAACATCTTCGTTGGCCAGACCGAAGCGCCACTGGTCGTAAAGCCGTACCTAAAGGGCCTGACCGACGCCCAGTTCTTTGCGGTCATGGTCTCCGGCCTGGCGTCCATCGCCGGCACGGTGCTTGCCGGCTACGTGCTCATGGGCGCGGAACTCAAATACCTGCTTGCGGCCGCGTTCATGGCGGCGCCGGGCGGCCTCCTGATGGCCAAGATCATCATGCCCGACGACGAGTACATACCGCCCGACAGGCACGAGCGGCTGCAGATGGAGCGCAGCGAGCACGAGAACGTCATTCTCGCCGCCGCGGCCGGCACCACCGAAGGCCTGCGGCTGGCCGTCAATATCGGCGCGATGCTGATTGCTTTCGTGGCGCTGATCGCCCTGTTCAACGGGCTGGTGGGCGGACTTTTCGGCCTGGTCGGCATCGAAGGGGTCACCTTGCAGCTCATTCTCGGCAAGGTATTCCAGCCGCTGATGTTCCTGCTCAGCGTGCCGTGGGAGGAGGCCGAAGCGGCGGGCGCGCTGTTCGGCGAGAAGATCATTCTCAACGAGTTCGTGGCGTTCTCGCACCTCAACGACTACCTCGCGGGTATGAGCCCGCGGACGATCGCCGTATCGACGTTTGCACTGTGTGGGTTTGCGAACCTGTCCTCGATCGCGATCCTGCTCGGCGGTCTCGGGGTGCTGGTGCCCGAGAAGCGGGAAGTGATCGGGCGTTTCGGCATCAAGGCCGTGCTGGCCGCATCGCTGTCCAATCTCATGAGCGCCGCGCTTGCAGGATTGATGCTCACGTTCTGAATCGATGTCGAGGCAGCACATCATCATCGATTGCGATCCGGGTCAGGACGATGCCGTGGCGTTGTTCCTGGCGATGGCGTCGCCCGACGAATTCGAGATACTCGGCATTACAGCGGTGGCAGGCAACGTGCCGCTGGCGCTGACACAGCGCAACGTGCGGCTCATGTGCGACATCGCCGGGCACGGCGACATCCCGGTCTTCGCCGGTTGCGACCGCCCCATGGTCCGCGAGCTGCTGACCGCCGAGAAGGTGCACGGCAAGACCGGTATCGATGGCATCGAGATCGTCGAGCCGCGGACGCCGCTGCAGGAACAGCATGCGGTCGACTTCATCGTCGAGACATTGCGCGCAGCCGAGGACGAGTCGGTGACGCTGGTGCCGACCGGGCCGCTGACGAACATCGGCACGGTGATCGATCGCGCACCCGACGTGCTGCCGAAGATCCGGCAGCTCGTGATCATGGGCGGCGCGATGCGCGAAGGCGGCAATTACTCGCCGTCGGCCGAGTTCAATATCCTGGTCGATCCGGATGCCGCCGATATCGTGTTCAGTTGCGGGCGTCCCATTACCTCGATGGGGCTCGACGTCACGCACCAGGTGCTGTCGACGCGCGCCCGCGTCGAGCGTATCCGGCAGCTCGGTAATCCTGTCGCGGAGGCGACGGCTGGCATGCTCGGTTTCTTCGAACGCCACGATTCAAAAAAATACGGCGTCGAAGGCGCGCCGCTGCACGATCCCTGCACGATCGCCTGGCTGCTCGCTCCGGAGCTGTTCGAAGGCAAATTCTGCAACCTGTCCGTCGAAACGCAGTCCGAGCTGACGATGGGGCACACGGCGATCGATTTCTGGCACGTGACGGATCGGCCGCACAACGTCACCTGGATTTACTCGGTCGACGCCGACGGTTTCTACGATCTGCTGACCGACAGACTCGCGCGTTTCGGGGGCTGACGTGATGGATATTGTCGTAGTCGGTTCGGTCAACCTCGATCTCTCCGCCACGGTGGCGCGGTTGCCCAACCCCGGCGAGACCATCACCGGCGCGACGCTGAGCCGCTTTCCCGGTGGCAAGGGCGCCAACCAGGCACTTGCGGCAAGGCGTCTCGGCACCGATGTGCGCCTGGTGGCCTGTGTCGGCGAGGACGCTGCCGCGGACGAGGCGCTCGCGCTCTTGCGTGGCGAAGGTGTGGATCTCTCGGGACTACAGGTCCTGCCGGGTGCGGCAACGGGGATCGCGCTCATCTGCGTGGCGCCATCCGGCGAAAACCAGATCGTGGTCGCGCCCGGCGCGAACACGGCGATGGACCCGGCAACGCTCGAGTTCGGATCCCCCGACGCGATGATCTGCCAGCTCGAAATCCCGGCTGACGTGATCGCGAGGGCAGCAAGAGAGTTCCAGGGATTTTTTTGCGCCAACCTCGCACCTGCGAAGGAGGTCGATGCCAGGGTTCTGCAACGTGCCGACCTGGTTATCGTCAACGAAACCGAGGCGGCGTGGTACGGCGACACATTGAAGGCTTGCGGTGGCCTCGTCGCAACGACCTACGGTTCCAGTGGCGCTTCGTTGCGGAAGCATGGCGAGTTAGTCGCCGAGGCAAAGCCACCCGAAGTCACGGCTATCGACACGGTTGGTGCCGGCGACGCATTCACGGCCGCCCTGACCGTTGCGCTGGTGGAGGGCGCAGAGCCCGTCGACGCGTTGCGGTTTGCGTGTGCCGCTGGCGCAGTAGCTGCGACCCGTGCTGGTGCGCAGCCATCGCTGCCGACGCGAAAAGAGGTCGAGGCGCTGCTCCGGCAATAGGAGCGCTTCTTTAAGCGCGATCGGTCGCTAGGCTTGAAACAAATTCCCCACCGCCAGGTCCCAGTCCATGGTGTCACCGGCCATCCAGTTCGGGATGCAGGTGGTGTCGTCGATTGCGACGTCCTGCATGTGCGACACCATCCAGTCCTCGATGGTGGCGTCATCGGGTACCGGCGTTGGTAACACATAGCGGTTTAGCCGTTGCTGGTGCGGGTCACGGAACTGCACCTTGCCGTTTGCGTCCTTGCCACACTGAAAACCGCCTTCGTGAACCAGCCGGTGGTGGTGCCGGCAGAGCTGCACAAGGTTGTCGAGACGGGTCTCGCCGCCGTCCGCCCAGTGGTCGATGTGGTGGCCGTCGAGAAACGAGCGATGCGTGCAGCCGGGGAAACGGCAGCCGTCGTCTCTGGCGCGCAAGGCGCGCCGGATGGCGGGTGGAATGGTCCGGGATTTGCGGCCGATGGACAGCGGTTCGCCGTCCTCGTCCTCGTGAAGCCGCACGATCGAGGCATCGCAGGCAATACGCCGGGATGTTTCATGGGTAACGTGGGGGCCGTCTTCGAGGTGGGACACACAAGCTGCTGGCGCGGGCGCGGTCTGGACCGGGTCCAATGTTTCCGCTGTAACGTGGAGCACGACCTGGTAACGGTCGGCCGTGACGTTATCGCCGGGTTCCCCGTTGAGATACGACTCAGCCATCCCGGCCAGGGCATCGGCACGGCGGGCGTGGAACGGCTCGCGGCCGATTGTTTCCGGGTTTACCCCGGAGGCCACGTGGTCCGCGGTAACGTCGTCGGCCGCATTGTCGGCGCGATCCATCGCGAGTTCGAGGGCTTTCATGACGAGCGCGCCCTGCTCGGCCGGTAACCGCCCCCGGATAAGCACCGAACCGTCGTCATCGAAGCCGCAATAGAGCTCCCGCTTCTCGTGCTGCCGGTCGGCGTTCTCCGGGTCCTGCAGGCGTTTGCAGCGGCGGTATTTCGACACCAGCTTTTCCACGTGATGCGCGGTGCCGTGCCGAGCGATCATCAAAAGGTAGTCTTCGTTACTCGCGTCGGCGATGCGCGTCATGGCCCGCACCTTGGAATACGAGAGTTCGCCACGGCGAAACGCCTCGCTGATCAGCGGCAGGTCCTTGAGCGCGTGCGCCACGCGCACTTTCTCGCGCGCCGCGTTCATGCCGATGCCGCACTGGAAGTTCAGCCAGTGGGCGCAGGAGCAGAGGCCGGGCAGACCCCAGTACTCGTTCTCGTCGAACTCGCGGATCAGCGTGAGCAGGCGGTAGGTCGCGGCATGGATATAGGCACAAAGCTCGGTGATCTCCGCACCCAGGCGGGCGCTGTCTTCATAAAAGGGATGAGATACGTCGGGCAAGGAGGCTGCAGCGGTAGTCATGTGACCCCTCCGGCAAAGCTGTTTATTTATACAGTATTATAGCCGTAAAGGCATGATAAATCGAGAGATTATTCTTCAGTACCTCTCCAGCCGGTAAACATCGACTTACCCGCTTCTACAACCGGGACGTTGGTACAGTAGTAGCCTGAACTGCACCCCTTTTGCGGCGCAGAGATCGAGGGATTGCCAATGACAATATCTGGCGAGTGCTTTTGCGGTGCCGTTACGTACGAGCTGGCGGGCGAACTTCGCGATGCACGGTCATGCCACTGCTCGCGGTGCCGTAAGGCGTTCAGTTCCCAGGCGTCGTCTTACGCGGAAGTCGACGCGGATAGGTTCCGGTGGCTCACCGGTGAAGCCCTGTTGACGTCCTATGTTGGCGAACATGGATTCGGCCTGCAGTTTTGCAGCAAGTGCGGTTCCACGCTCTGTGGGGTTCACAATGGCGTCGTGCATGGTGTAACCCTGGGATGTCTGAACGGCGATCCCGACGTCGAAATTGGTCAACATATCTATGTCGGGTCGAAAGCCCGATGGGAGGTCATTCCGGATGGTGTGGTTACTTTCGACGAGGCACCACCACGTGACCAATGAATCTGCTTCAGGAAGTATTCAGCTAGTGAGCAATTTTATAAAACATGTTGGTATCGGAATCTTTCTTGCGTGCATGGCTGCGGTTGCCACGTACGCCGACGAATCTGAACTTCCGGATCCGCTGGAGGCGGGGTGGAAGGGCGTTTCCGTCTGCAAAAAACTGCATGAGGATGATGACCACAGGGTTCTTAGATGCACATTCCCGCCCGGCGTCGGGCACGAGCGACACTTTCATCCCAGGCATTTCGGTTATGCAATCGCCGGCGGTCGTGTGCGCATTACCGATGCGAGCGGTACGCGTCAATTAACCCCCGAGACAGGAAGCAGCTATTCGAGTGATGGCGTCGCCTGGCACGAAGTTGAAAACATCGGGGACTCGACTATCGTCTATCTGATCGTCGAGCCGAGGTAATGGAGGGTAATCACGATGAAAACATTGAAGTGTGATCTTTGCGACGTAACCGCGCAGGGCGAAACATTCGAGGAGTGGATGAATGCGCTTCGGCCGCACTACATGGAGGCGCATTCCGACGTCATGAACGACCCCAGCCATACCAAGGAAGATATGGAGAGGTGGATGACGGAGAATAAGGCGCGGTTTGACGCTGCGTAGGGGCGATCGATCGCGGGCAGTGGCCCGCCCCTACAAATGGAAAGAGCGGGGCAACAAGGCGTCGATCGGGAACGAGCGCGTGTGGCCGCCGGGGCGTAACAGCACGACCCGCGTCTCCGGCGTTGCGAACTCGTTGATCTTCTGCCGGCAGCCGCCGCAGGGTGTGCAATCCTCGATGTCGTCGTGCCCGCCGGCGATGACGATTGTATGAATCGTCTTGCCGCCGTCCGCGATCATCGCCGCGATGGCATTCGCTTCCGCACAGGTGCCTTCGGGATAGGCGGCGTTTTCCACATTGCAGCCGACGTAGAGATTTCCCCTGTCATCGAGAAGCGCGGAGCCGACACGGTAGTTTGAATATCTCGCGTAAGCGTTCTGCCGGACGGTGAGCGCCGCGTCGATCAGGTCCTGTTCGTCCATGTCGTGTCCTTCTTCTAAGACGACTTGCGCATAGGATTATTGGGGTGGGTCGTCCAGTCCGCCTTCTCGTTCGAAATGGGCCGGCCGGTACGCGGATCCAGGCCGTCGTCGAGACGTCGCATCGTGATGCATCCCTCGACGGGGCACACGCTGACGCATAGATTGCAGCCAACGCATTCCTCGTCGATCACTTCGAAACGCCGCTGGCCGTTGACCGTGTGCGTTATGGCCTGGTGCGATGTGTCCTCGCACACGACGTGGCAGCGGCCGCACTGAATGCACAGTTCCTGGTCGATGACGGCTTTCTCGACGTAGTTCAGGTTCAGGTACTGCCAGTCGGTCACGCTGGGAACCGCACGGCCGACGAGTTCGGCGACCGAGTTCATGCCCTTGTCGTCGAGGAAGTTGCTCAGACCGTCGGCCAGGTCGTCGATGATCTTGAAGCCGTAGACCATGGCCGCCGTGCACACCTGCACGTTGCTCGCGCCGAGCGCCAGGAAATCGACGGCATCGCGCCAGTCCGTTACGCCACCGATGCCCGAAATCGGCAGGTCCCTGGTCTCGGCCGTGCGTGCGATCTCGGCCACCATGTTGAGCGCGATCGGCTTGACCGCCTCGCCGCAGTAGCCGCCGTGCGTTCCCATGCCGTCGGTGGCCGGGTACATCGTCAGCGTGTCGTAATCGACGCGCATGATCGAATTGATCGTGTTGATGAGCGACACGGCATCCGCGCCGCCGTCTTTCGCCGCTTTCGCCGGCGGCAGGATGTTGGCGACGTTCGGCGTGAGTTTCACGATGACGGGCACGCTCGCCGCCGCCTTGGCCCACTCGGTCGCCATCTGGATGTATTCCGGCACCTGGCCCACGGCGGCGCCCATGCCGCGTTCCGACATGCCGTGCGGGCAGCCGAAGTTGAGCTCGATCCCGTCGGCACCCGTGTCTTCGATCATGGGCACGTATTTCTTCCAGACCTCCGCGTTCATCGGGAACATGACCGACACCACGAGGGCCCGGTCCGGCCAGTCACGCTTGATCTGCCGGATCTCGTCGAGGTTGGTCTGCAGCGGCCGATCCGTGATCAGCTCGATATTGTTGAAACCGATCACGCGCCGGTCATTGCTGTGGATCGCGCTGTAGCGGGGTCCGCTCACATTGACGATGGGCGGGTCTTCGCCCAGCGTCTTCCAGACGGCGCCGCCCCAGCCGGCTTCGAAGGCGCGGTTGACGTTGTAGGCCTTGTCCGTCGGCGGCGCCGATGCGAGCCAGAACGGATTCGGTGAGCGTATGCCGAGAAACTCCGTAGCCAGGTCAGCCATTGGCCTTCTCCCCAGTGCGCAGGTAACGGTCGATCGCAACCGCCGCGACTTTGCCGTGTTGCACGGCCGTCACCGTCAGGTCGTCGCCGCCGAGCACGCAGTCGCCGCCGGCCCATACGCCCGCGAGCGACGTCGCCTGGTCTTTATCGACGACGATCTTGCCGGACTGCATCCGGAATGAACTGTCCTCCAGCACGCTGTCCCGAAGCTGCTGCCCGATGGCTTTGAAGACCACGTCCGCGTCGAGTGTGTACGTCTCGCCGGAGTCCGCGTGCGAGCCGTACTGGTCCCGGGCGGTTCTCTCGAACAGCACGCCGCTTACGTGCCCGCTCCCCAGCACTTTCAGCGGGCGCGCAAACGTGCGAATTGTGACGCCGTTGGTCTTCGCGAGGTTCTTTTCGAAGTCGCTGGCGCCCATCTGCTCGAAGCCGCGGCGATAAACGATGTCGACCTGCTCGGCGCCGAGACGCCTGGATTGCACGGCAACGTCGATCGCCGTCATGCCGCCGCCGATGACGACGACCCGGCGGCCGACCGGCAGGTCACCTTTGTCCGTTGCCTGTCGCAGCTTCGCTATAAATTCGATGGCGTTCTCGACCCCCGACAGTTCCTCCCCCTCGATGCCGAGCCGGTTGATGCCGGCGAGGCCCACGCCGAGGAATACAGCGTCATGATCGTCTCGCAGGCGCGTAACCGTGATGTCCTGGCCCAGCGAGACGCCGGCGTTCACCTCGATGCCCCCGATCGACAGGATGTAGCGGATCTCGCGCTGTGCGAAGTCGTCTACCGCCTTGTACGCGGCGATGCCGTATTCATTCAGGCCGCCGAGCTTGGTGTCGCGATCGAACAGCGTGACCTGATGTCCGAGCATCGCCAGTCGATGTGCGCAGGACAATCCCGCGGGTCCGGCGCCGACGACCGCGACACGATGGCCGCTGGCCTCTGCACGCGAGAACAGCTGCAGGTCTGCGTCGAGGACAGGATCGGTGGCATGACGCTGCAGCAGCCCGATCTCGACCGGCTTCTCTTCGTGCAGATTTCGCACGCAGGCCTCCTCGCATAGCACCTCGGTCGGGCATACGCGAGCGCACATGCCACCCATGATGTTTTCCGCAAGAATCGTATGTGCCGAGCCGCGCAGGTTGCCGCTGCGAATTTTCTGGATGAACAGCGGTATGTCGATGCCGGTCGGACACGCCGTCGTGCAGGGCGCGTCGAAGCAGAAGTAACAGCGATCGGCCTCGATCAGGGCTTCCGAATGGGATAGCGGCGGATGCAAATCACTGAAATTCCTAGCGATTTCATCGCGGCTGAGGCGGTTGGGGCGAATGTCAGGCATGGTCGTCTCGGCGCTTGACGGGTGTCGGCTCGTTGCGCTGCGCCCGGAGCTGCAGCGCTTCGTAATAAGACGCGAACGGTGGGCGGTGCACGTAGCGACCGGCGCCGCGCTCGATGTCGAGCTTGCCGTCGGCGTACACAACCTTCCCCTGGCTCAGCGTGTGCGAGGCGCAGCCTTTCACGGTCATGCCCTCGAAGATGTTGTAGTCCACTTTCTGGAAATGCGTCTTCGCCGAGATCGTCTTGCTCGCTTCGGGGTCCCAGACGACGATGTCGGCGTCGGCGCCGACCGAGATGCTGCCTTTTCGCGGGTAGACATTGAAGATCTGTGCGGCGTTCGTCGACGTGACCGCCACGAATTCGTTCATGGTGAGGCGCCCCGTGCTCACGCCGTGATGCCAGAGCACCTCCATGCGGTTCTCGATGCCGCCGGTGCCGTTCGGGATCTTGC
>CBDUCE010000114.1:0-9644 GCA_965365575.1 uncultured Gammaproteobacteria bacterium | reverse complement strand
GCCATACGAGGCCGAGTGCCTGCATGCCCCAGGCGGCCGCCAGCATCGCGAAAGGCACGAGTGCGAGGAAGCCATACAGCCACTGTGCCGCTCGCTTGCCAAGCCTGCCGGCCAGGGTCTTCCGGCCCGCACGGAGATCCGCCACGGTGTCGCGAAGGTTGTTCACCAGCAGCACGGCGGCGGCGTAACAGCCGAGTGCGATGCCGGTCAGGGAGACGGCGCCGTCCGGCCGTTGCCCCATCTGCAGGTAGTAGCTTCCCGCCACCGCGACCAGCCCGAAAAAGACGATCACGTACACCTCGCCGAATGGCCCGTGGGACAGCGGTCGCGGGCCAGAGGAATACGCGTAGCCGGCGGCCAGCGACGCGAGCCCGATGACGAGTATCGGTATACCGCCGACGACGATCAGGTAGACACCGGCAACCAGCGCCGCAACGAAACAGGCAATCGCGGCGCGGCGCACCTGCTTCGGCTTTGCCAGGCCTGAGCCCGTTATCCGGACCGGCCCGATGCGGTCGGGACCGTCTGCACCGCGCTCGCCGTCGTTGGCGTCGTTGAAGAGGTTGGTGCCGATCTGAATCAGCACGGCGCAGGCGAGTGTCGCGACAAAGGTGAGCCAGTCCGGGTCGGCGCCGCCTGCCCACGCGAGCACGGCGCCAACGGCGACCGGTACCGCGGCCATCGTCAGCGTCCGCGGCCGCATGCCCAGCAGCCAGATGTTGGGCCGCTCAGAATTCATAGCGCAGCGAGACGAGGAATTCCCGGGGTCGCCCGTAGACCTGTTCGACGTAGGCCGCCGCGGTGTCGAATGCGGAGTTGCCGGTGACCAGGTAGGTCTCGTCGAGCAGGTTTCTCGTCGCCACGGTGACCTGCAAGCGGCCGTTTTGCGGTACGAACGCGAGCGATGCGTTGACGAGGTGAAACGGGGACTGGCGAATCTGCGGACTGTTGACCGCGTCGTTGTATTCGGCGTCCTGCCAGGACCAGTCCAGGCGGGCAGTCACGTCACCCATGCGCCCCAGGGCCAGCCGGTAAGCCGTATCGGCGGCCACGCTCCAAGCCGGTGAGTTTGCGAGCTGGTTGTCGAGGCGCACGCCGGAGTCCTGCGCTGGCTGGTTGAGGCGTCGATAATTCGCGTTGATGTGGCCGGCCGAGAAGCCGATGTCCCAGTTGGCCGAGGCGAGCCACTCCAGCTCGAGTTCGCCGCCGCGAATACGCGCGGCACCGGCATTCACGGTCAAGGGATTGAAGGACTCGCGGACGATGATCTGCAGGTCCTCGTAGTCGGCATCGAACACGGCGAGGTTAACTTGCAGGCGGCCGTCGAAATACGACCCTTTCATGCCGAGTTCGAGGCTGTCGACCGTCTCCGGACGGTACGAGCTCGGTGCGCGGTCGGGCGTCGGCCCGACAAAGCGCTGGTCGAATCCGCCGCTCTTGTAACCCGTCGCGAACGTCACGTAACCGAGTATCTGGTCCGAGAACCGGTAACCCAGGTCGATGGTCGTGTCGGTAGCATCGAAGTCCAGCTCGCTGCGGCGAAAGTCGAGAATGCGTTCGCCCGCCGCCATCGGACCGGTCGGCGCGAGATAGAATCCCTGCAGTGCCGGCCAGGTCGGCGGAAAAAATCCCGGCGCCGACCCGGCCGAGGAATCGCCGAGCGACAGCTGGTCCGGCAGGTAGGCCTTGCGGTCTTCGGTGTGCCTCGCCCCGACCGACAGCGCCAGCCGGTCGGTGAGTTCGAGCGTGCCGTGGGCGAACAACGCGTAGGACTGGTTGTCGTAAAAGCCGCCGCTCTGGATCGCGCCGGTCGGCACCGTGACGTCGACCAGGTTGAAGCCGGACTCGTCGTAGTAGAAGAGCCCGAGCACCGCGGACAGGCCGCGCACGTCGCTCGCAAACTGCAGCTGCATTTCCTGGCTGAACTGTTCGTGCTCGTAGTCGTCGCGGGTGGCGAAAATATTGGCGGGCGTGTTGTCGCCGTCCCGGGACGAGAGCATGGTCATCTCGCGATAGCCGGTCGTCGATTTCAGCAGCCAGTGCTCGCTGATCGACCAGTCGACCGTCAAAGCCGCGCCGCCGCTGTCGAGTTCGGACGCGACCGGGAAGGTTCCTTCGGAGGCAAAAGGCCCCGACTGTGAATCGGCGCCGTAGCAGCCGGGGGCGCTACCTGTGGCCGCCCCGGGCGGCGGAAAGCTGGGCGGTCCGCCCTGCGGCGTTGCGTCAAAAGCCGGGTTGATAACCACGGCGCCGCAGCTCTCCAGGACCGCATTGCCGAAGGTCGCGAACGGCTGCCGGTCGTTGACGCCACCGGAGACCACCGGCGCGCCGCTCTCGTCGATAATCGTGTAGTCGACGACGAGCGACGCCGCGATCGCGTCCGTTGGCTCCCAGCGCACGGTGCTGCGCGCTGACCAGCGGTCGCGGTCGCCGGTTCTTACGCCGTCGAATTGCCGCTCGACATAGCCGTCACGCTGCAGGCGGCTGACCGAGATGCCCGCTGCGAGTGACTCGGTCACGGGCAGGTTGCCGCGAAAGGCCAGCGCTTGCAGGTCGTCATTGCCGAGCCTGAGCTCTACGCGGCCCGCCGCGTCGGTGAAGCCTGGCAGGCGGCTGTGGACCTTGATTGCACCGCCGATGGAATTGCGGCCGAACAGGGTCCCCTGCGGCCCGCGCAGGACCTCGACCCGCTCGATGTCCACCAGGTCGAGCACGTTGCCGGGCGAGCGCCCGATATAGATACCGTCCACGTACATTGCGACGCCGGGATCGGTAACCGGCGTATAGTCTGCCTGCCCGATGCCGCGAATGAAGATCTGGCCGACAGAACTGGAGCCGGACGAAGGCGCCGCCTTGTCGAACTGCAGGTTCGGCACAACGGCGCCCAGCTGATCCATGGCGTAGAGCTGCCGCGCCTCGAGCGCGGCGCCGCTCATCGCGGTGATCGAGATCGGGACTTCCTGCAGGTTTTCTTCACGACGCCGTGCGGTGACGACGATCTCCTCGATCGGCCGGGCGGCGGCGTCCGCACGGCCGCGATCTTCCGCCTCGACCGTGACAGGCGATAGCTGCGAGATCGCAACCGCAAGAGCTGCGCAACGCTGCGCTGAAGGCATCTGGTGAATCCCCCGACTCGAAACCGGCAATACTAACCCCGTGGTAGAGGCATGTCAGCGCCGGCCGCCGTCGGCGGTTTCCGGGTTCTGGCGGTCACTCCAGCACGTGTTTCCCGATGTCGGAAATCTTGCGGCAACCGGTCAGGGCCATCGCGACCAGCATCTCCTTGTGAAGCAGCTCCAGTACGTGTTCCACGCCGGCTTGCCCCTGCGCCGCCAGCGCGTAAACCCAGCTTCTGCCGATCAGCACGGCATCGGCGCCGAGCGCCAGCATGCGGACGACGTCGAGACCCGAGTAGATTCCTCCATCGGCCAGGATGACCAGCCGGCCGCCTACGGCCTCGGTGATTCCCGGAAGCGCTGCAGCGGCAGAGATGACGCCATCGAGCTGGCGGCCGCCGTGGTTCGAGACGATGATGCCGTCGACCTCGGCTGCAGCGGCCTCCCTCGCATCGCTCGGGTCCAGTATTCCTTTGATGATAATGGGTCCATCCCAGTTGTCGCGGATAAACGCCAGGTCCTGCCAGGATACCGATGGGTCGAAGTTCTTTTGCATCCAGGCCATGAAATCCTCGAGCCCGCTTTTGTCTCCGAGCACCGGAGCAACATTGCCCAGCTGGTGCGGTCTGCCCCACAGGCCGACATCCCATGCCCAGCGCGGCCGCAGCACCGCCTGGGTCACTCGCCGGAGGTTTCCCGACAACCAGCTCTCACCTGCAAGGCCGGACCTGTAGTCGCGATACCGCGAGCCGGGCACGGGCATGTCAACGGTGAAGACAAGCGCCGAACAGTCGGCCTCGCGCGCCAGTGTCAGCATATCGCGCATGAACGCACGATCGCGGATCATGTAAAGCTGGAACCAGAATGGTCGGGTTGCAACCTCCGCAACTTCGCCGATCGGACATACGCCGACCGTCGACAGGGTGAACGGCACGCCCGCGGCCTCGGCCGCCCGCACCGCCTGCAGTTCACCACGTCGTGCGTACATTCCGGCAAGGCCGACCGGCGCCAGCGCAACAGGCATCTGGTAGTCGTGGCCGAACAACCCTATCGTTGTGTCGATGTCGGATACGTCGCGCAAGATCCGCTGCCTGAGCGACAGCGATTCCAGGTCAGCCCTGTTTCGGTCCTTGGTTATTTCTGCGTAAGAGCCGCCATCAAGGTACTCGAACAGGAAATGCGGGACACGCTTCCTGGCAAGGCGCCGATAGTCGTAAACAGAGGCTGCTTTCATGTTTTTGTCCGTCCAACCTGGTTTCGCTGCTCATCAACCCGGCGACGGAGAAGCAGCAATCAAACGCCGAAGACCGGCGTTGCTGACCAACGTGACGGATTCTAGCCCATTGGTCGGGCAGTTGATGCGGCACGCCTCAATCGAGGCGGCGTTGACGCCCGGCTGTGATGCAGCGCAGCAAAGATTTCGCAATTGCCATAGGTACTCGGCGGCGGAAGCGGTATGCTAGAGGGGAGCGAGTCAGAGCGAGGTGAGAGGACCATGTTCAACAAGAAAAAAGAAGAATACTCAGAATACGAACGCTCCGAGCCGGCTGTGCCAAGCACTCCGGACGTGCGGCGACGCAAGACGTCTGTCATAGGGCCGACGCTCAAATTCAAGGGCGAATTGTCGGCCAATGAAGACCTGATCATCGAGGGCGAGATAGAGGGCACGATTGCGCATCAGGACAAGAACCTCACGGTAGGCAAAGAGGGACGCGTCAGGGCAGACATCAACGCGCGGACCGTCGAGATATATGGTCAGGTGGACGGCGACATCCGCGGCGAGGACATTGTGAAGCTCGCCAAGTCGGCTGATGTGAAAGGCAATATTCACTGTGCTCGCATCGTCATGGAGGATGGCGCACAGTTCTCCGGCAACATCGAAATGGGCCAGAAAAAGAAGCCGGCGAGCAAGCCCACGAGCTTGCCGATTGCCGAGTCGGCCAAGCAGGCCGAATCAGCGGGATAGACCTCCGGTGCCATCGAATATCGGCAGCACGGTCGTCATGAAGGGCGAACTAATCGTCGGCGAAGACCTGGAGATTGAAGGCACGTTCGATGGCACCATAATCGGCCAGAGTCAGGATACCGTCACGGTTCGCCGGATCGCGAAACTCAGCGGCAAAGTATCGGCGACCGTGGTCAGAGTCGAGGACGGCACGAACCTGGAAAACACCGTCCTGTCGGGCCGGATTCGGCTCGCGGAATAGCCGGAGATTTGCAGAGAGCCTATTCGTTGATCACGTGAACCCTGCTGGTACATCGAATAGCGCGAACCCCGCATCCCTGGCGGAGCTGCTCCGCGAATTCGTCGACGAGCACTACGTCGTGTCCGGCGCCGAGTCCAAACGGCCGTTTGAATGTGACGGCCTGTCGGTCTACAAGCAGATGCCCGGCCTCGTCGTACTGCCGTCGTCGACCGAAGAGGTCCGTCAAGTCATGCGCCTGTGTTACGAACACAAGGTGCCGGTGGTCGCCCGCGGTGCCGGAACGGGCCTCTCGGGCGGGGCGCTGCCGAATCCCGACGGCGTGCTGCTGTCCCTGGCGCGTCTCTCGAAGATCCTCGAGATCGATCCGTCTGCCGGGCTGGCGCGGGTGCAGCCGGGGGTGACGAATCTCGCCATCAGCGAGGCATCTGCACCTCATGGGCTCTTCTATGCACCGGACCCGTCATCCCAGATAGCCTGTTCGATCGGCGGCAATGTTGCGGAAAATGCAGGCGGCGTCCACTGCCTGAAATACGGGCTGACCGTGCACAACGTGTTGCAGCTCACCGTCGTAACCGTCGACGGGGAGATCGTGACGGTCGGTTGCGAAGGCATGGTCAGCGCGGGTCCCGACCTGCTGGCGCTGATGATCGGTTCCGAAGGCATGCTGGGCGTCGTCACGGAAGTCACGGTAAGGCTCCTGCCCGAGCCACCGCTCTGCCGGGTGATCCTGGCGTCTTTCGACGAGCTCGAGCATGCCGGCGATGCCGTAAGTGCCGTGATTGCAGACGGGATAATCCCGGCGGGCTTCGAGATGATGGACAGCCACGCCATCCGGGCCGCCGAGGACTACGTCGGTGCCGGGTACGATACGGACGCCGCGGCGCTGCTGCTGTGCGAGCTGGACGGTACCGACGAGGAGGTTCGTTACGGTATCGAGCACGTCACGGCGGTGTTTCGGCGGCACAGCGCGAGGTCGATCCGTGTATCGCAGAACGAGGCGGAGCGCCTGCTTTTCTGGAAAGGACGGAAATCGGCGTTTCCCGCCGTCGGGCGAATCTCGCCGGATTACTACTGCATGGACGGCACGATTCCGCGCCGGATGCTGTCGCGGGTATTGAAGGACATAGCCCGGCTCTCCCGTGAATACGGATTGCGGGTTGCCAACGTCTTCCATGCCGGCGACGGCAACATGCATCCGCTGATCCTGTTCGACGAAAGCAAGTCCGGGGAGCTGCAGAAAGCGGAAGCGTTCGGCGCCGAGATTCTCAGGCTCTGCGTTGCTGCGGGAGGCTGCATCACCGGAGAACATGGCGTGGGCGTCGAGAAGCTGGAGCAGATGCTGGACCAGTTCAGCGATGCCGAACTCGCCCAGTTGAATGCAATCAAGGATGCGCTCGATCCCGATGCGCTCCTCAACCCCGGTAAAGGGGTGCCGACGCTGAAGCGCTGCCAGGAGTACCGGTCCGCATGAGCGTTGTTGCCGAATTGCAGGAGCAGGTACGGGATGCCAGGACGAAAAAGCGGGCGCTCTGCATCGTCGGCGGCAACAGTAAGAAACACCTTGGACGCGAAGCCAGGGGCGATCGGGTCGACATGAGCGCCTGTTCCGGTGTCGTCGACTACCAGCCGTCAGAACTGGTGGTAACGGTGCGCGCCGGCACGACGATCTCGGACCTGCAGAGGCTGCTTGCCGGGGAGAACCAGGTGCTTGCGAGTGAGCCTCCGGAGTTCGACGGTAAAGCCACGGTAGGAGGCACGCTGGCCTGCAACCTGTCCGGACCGTCGCGGCCTTGGCAAGGCTCGATACGGGACCACGTTCTCGGGGTTCGCATCATCAACGGCAAGGCCGAGCACCTGCGGTTCGGTGGCGAGGTCATGAAGAACGTGGCTGGCTACGATGTTTCACGATTGATGGCCGGCGCGATGGGCACGCTCGGGATACTGACCGAAGTCACGCTCAAGGTTGCACCGAAACCCGAGGCGACGGTGACCGTGCGGCGGCCGCTTGATGCGAGTGACGGCTTGCGCGTGATGAATGAGCTTTGTCGGACACCGTTGCCGGTAAGCGGTGCGTGCTGGCACGAGGGCAATATGTACGTTCGCCTGGCCGGTCCGGCGTCCGTCATTGCCGCCGCCGCTGAGAAGATCGATGGCAGCCTGCTGTCCGACGATCGGGGTTTCTGGTCCGGGCTGCGAGAGACGGACCTGCCATTTTTCGCCGACGCAGAGGACCTCTGGTGCATCTCGCTGCGATCGACGCACGATCACTTCATGCCGGATGCAAACTGGCTTGTCGACTGGCGCGGTGCGCGCCGATGGCTGGCGGGGTATTCCGATCACGACGCGCTCGAGCGCTTCGCAAGGGATGCCGGCGGTGAAGCCTGGCATATGCGCGGTGCACAGAAAGGTGACGAGGTATTTCCAGTCCGCAGCGAGGCTTATCGAAGGATGCTGCTACGACTCAAGCAGGCGCTGGATCCGGGCGGTGTCTTCAATCCCGGCCGCCTTTACTCCTGGATGTAGGGCGGCCGCGTGTACCTGAAACTGCACAGCGACTTTGCGGGCAACGCGCTGGCGCGTGAGGCCGCGGACATTATCAAGAGCTGCGTGCACTGCGGCTTTTGCAATGCGACCTGCCCGACCTACCAGGAATTTTTCGACGAGCGCGACGGACCGCGGGGCCGAATCTACATGGTCAAGCACATGCTGGAGAGCGGACAGGCCGGAGATGCAACCCGCATGCACCTGGATCGTTGCCTGACCTGCCGCGCGTGCGAGACGACGTGCCCGTCCGGCGTGCGATACAGCAGGGTTGCCGATATCGGGCGCGAGATCATCGACAACGCGACGACGCGCCCGCTGGCCGAGCGGTGGATGCGAAGTTTCGCGAGGACCCTCTTTCCGTTCCCGGAGCGCATGCGACCACTGCTCGCAATCGGCCGGTTCACGCGATGGTTGTTGCCGTCGCGGTTGCGGGACCAGGTCCCCGCCCGACAGACCTTGTCGGCGCATGCTGTCGGGGATTCGGCAGCGCAACGCAAGATGCTCGTCCTTGGCGGCTGCGTGCAGGCGGCAGCGACGCCCGCGACAAATGATGCAGCGCAGCGGGTATTTCGGCGCCTGGGCATCGAGCTCATCGATGTGCCGTCCGCCGGTTGCTGCGGCGCCGTGAGCTATCACCTGGCGGCCCGGGAAGAAGCGCTCGGTTTCGTGCGGCGCAATATCGACGCCTGGTGGCCTTATGTCGAGGCCGGGGCGGAGGCAATCGTATCCACGGCGTCTGGATGCGGCGTCATGATCAACGACTACGGTGAACTCCTGCAAGACGATCCGGCGTACTCGGCAAAGGCACAACGCATCAGCGAACTTTCAAGGGACGTGTCCGAAGTTCTCGAGACAGAGGACCTGGGAGTATTTCGCGATTCGACGGAAAAGCTCGCGACCGCGGTGCACTGTCCGTGCACGTTGTCGCACGGCCAGAAACGGGATGGCGCCGTCGAACGCATCCTGGATGGGCTCGGCATACCGCTGGTGGATACGACCGAGAAGCACCTTTGCTGCGGGTCCGCGGGCACGTACTCGTTGTTTCAGCCGGAGATCAGTCGGCGATTGCTGGATCGAAAACTGGCAGCTTTATCTGTCGGCAAGCCGCAGCAGATCGTGACCGCGAACGTCGGCTGCCAGCTGCACCTGGCGTCGCGATCGGAGGTGCCTGTCAGACACTGGATCGAATTGCTGGATGAACCAGGATGAAGCTCACGAAGCCGTGCTGCGGATAGCCCGAATATCTTTCTGTCTGGCGCCGTGTTTGCATAACTGGATCAGCCACGACTACCGGCGGCAATCCGGGCATGAGCGAGCGGCAGCTCAACAAACAGGCAGCGGAGATTTTCCGCGAGTGTGCGGGCATACTGCAGCAACAGGCTGCGAATCCGTTTCGCGTCAACGCATACGTGCGCGCCGCGAACGTCCTTGATTCCCTGCAGGACGACGTGCGCGAGTTACTGGACAAGGAAGGAACCGATGGACTCGTCAAGTTGCCGGCAATCGGCAAGGGGCTCGCTGCCGCGATCGACGAGATCGCCCGCACCGGTCGCCTGTCACAGCTGGACCGCCTGCGCGGGGAAGCGACGCCCGAGACCCTGTTCCAGACCCTGCCAGGCGTGGGGCACAGACTCGCGGAAGACATCCACGAGACGCTGCACGTCGATACGCTCGAGGCGCTTGAAAACGCGGCCCATGACGGTTCGCTGCTGACCGTTCCGGGCATCGGCGAGCGGCGAGCGGCGGCGATTCGTGCCGGGCTGGCCGCCATGCTCGG
>CBDUCE010000113.1:0-9655 GCA_965365575.1 uncultured Gammaproteobacteria bacterium | reverse complement strand
GCATCTTGGTGCCGAATACGCCGTTTGCCTTGGCCTTTTCGAGCAGGCTGTCGAGACCCGGCATTGGCTTCATGACCTGCGCACCGTTCTCCACGTCTGCGAGGCCCTTGTCGACCTTCAGGAAGGGCACGACGTTTTTCTCGTTCCAGAGGTAGCGGGCCGTCGGCTGGCCTTCGATCTCCCGGTCCATGGTGTTCTCGAACAGGATGGCGCCCAGGATCCGGTCGCCGTTGAAGGCCGGAGCGGTGATGATTCGGGTGCGCATCTCGTGCACAATCGCGAACATCTCGTCGTCATTCGACCAGGCGTCCTCTTTGACGCCGTAAAGGCCGAGCGCCTTGGGCGTGCTGCCGCCGCTCTGGTCGAGCGCAGCGATGAATCCGGGTTTTGTCCTGACTTTCTCAAGTTGTTGTTCGAAGCTCACTTTATTGTCCCGATTGATGTATGGATTGGAGGGGGAGCGCGAATTGTACAGCAACCGGGTGAAGCAAGAATAGCTAGTATAAATACGGTCACAAGCAGGGTCTCAGCAAATCATGAAACATTTCAGTAACTTCCTTGCAGCCGCGTTATTGCTTTCGGTGTCGGTGGATTCCGAGGCCGCGAAAACGGACGTCGTGCTCCTTGTCAACGGCAATACGATCACGGGGGAAATCAAGTCGCTGGAATTCGGCTCCCTGCGCTACAGCACCGATTCGATGGGCACCGTGTCCATCGACTGGGAAGACATCGTCAGCATTACGACCAAGCAGACCCTGCAGGTCGAGGTGTCCGACGGAACGCGCTTTTTCGGGGTGCTGGATTCGGCCGACGACCGATTCGAGATCAAGGTGCGAACAGCGAGCGAAGACGTCGATCTGCATACCTCCAGGATCGTCAGGATGACGCCGATCGATACGGAGGAATCGTTCCTCGAGCGCCTCGATGGCTCGTTCAGCTTCGGTTTCGATACCGAGAAATCCAGCGAGGTGACGACCTTGCGCACGGCTGCCGACATCAGCTATCGCACGCGAGAATACCTCGTGGGCGTGAGCGGCACGTTCAACGTGACCGATCAGCCCGGTAGCGACTCGGAAAGCCAGACTCGCAGGCGAGAGAACATCGGTTTGAATTACCAGCGCTTCAGGGGCGAACGCTGGTTCACCGACTGGACCGCCGGCTGGGAGCGCCACGACGAACTCGGCATTCTTTCGCGATACTCGGTCGGCGGCGCGCTCGGCCGTTACCTGGTGCAGACCAACCAGAATCAGCTCTCGATGACGGGAGGCCTCAACGCCACCCGTGAATCATTCATCGGTGAGGACGAAAGCACGGTAAACGCAGAGGGCAGGATACAGTTGCGCTACCTGCATCGCAGAATTGTGCCGGAATCGAATATTACCTTTACGACCAACGTCTTTCCTCTGCTGGAGGACCCGAGTATCTATCGCACGGAAACCGACCTGATTTTCCGGCGCGAGTTTATCGAGGACCTGTACTTCGACGTAACGCTGTCTCACTCCTATAACAGTGAGCCTCCGACAGGGGCGCAAAAGGTGGACTATTCGTTGACCACGTCCATCGGCTACTCGTGGTAGCGGGAACACCTGTCAGTCAGAAGATGTAGTCGCCCACGACTTCCAGCAGGTGGTCGGTCCAGCGCTCCGGAAACGGCTCCGTGAGTTCGATCGACTTCGCAAAGTCCGCATCGAACAGGCGCCGCTCGAGTTGCGCTACGGCGGCGGGTTCGGAGGTTGCGATATTCAGTTCCTTGTTGATGCGTAAGCTCCACCGGTCCCAGTTGGCCGAGCCAATGCACGCCCAGCCGTCGAAGACGGCGGCTTTGACGTGTGACATTCCGGGATAGATGAACACCCTGATGCCGTGTTCGAGCATGGCATTGGCCGCGAGCGCGTTGTTGCGGGTGATGGGGCCGCGGTCGGTAACGAGCGGCATGATGACTCTCACATCCACGCCACGGCGGCGGGCACTGGCGAGTTCGTAAAGCATCGCGTCATCCGTGAAATAGGCGTTCTGGACGTAGATGTAACGCTGCGCGTTGCGAATCGCCTCGCGTTGCGCCCGGAATATCTCGTGGTCACCGGGGCGCGTGAACAGAGCCCGGACCGGGTGGCCCGATTCCCCGGCGTTATCGGGCCTTGGGCGGAGCCGGGCGACAACGTAATTCAGGTCGCCGAACAGGCCGGCAAGCGCCCAGGCCTTTTCGAACTCGTACTGCAACTCGTCGACGATCGGGCCCCGGAGTTCGATCATGAGATCGTGCCAGTCGTAGCGGTATTCCCTGGCGATGTTCATGCCGCCGGTAAAGGCCAGCTGCCCGTCGATGATCGCCGTTTTCACGTGATCGCCGGTCAGCCAGGGGTTGCTGGCCTGGCGGACCTCGACCTCTGAATCATGCTCGAGAAATCGCCGGACCGAAGAAGGCCCTTGATAGTCCTCTGGCAATGTCGGCTGCTTTTCGATCGTGGAGACGATCGTGCCCAGGCCATCCAGCAGTATCCTGACATCGATGCCTTCGTTGGAACGCCGCTTCAACAGCTCGCCGATGCGAACCGCATAGTCGTCATTGTCGAATATGTAGGTTCGCAGCGAAATCGACGACTCGGCGCTCGTTACTGCGTCGATAAAGCGTGTGAAAAACGCCTGGCCGTCAACGAGAAATCGCATCGTGCCCCTGGACGACGGCCGCTGGGTCAGGTCATCGAGCTGCCGTTCCCACAGGTCGAGGTCCATGCCCGGTCGCGTCGAAACGAGAGGAACGGGTTCGTTCGACAGCTGCGACAGGGATGTGGGCTTTACGGTCTCGGCAACGGTATCGCTGGTCACGAACAGAAGACGATACAGCGAGGAGACTGGCCTGAACGCGATGCCGGCCGTGTGGCTTCCGGCAACGTGTCCCGCTGTCTGCATGTAGGGAACCGATGCGGGGCCTGCCGTAAATCGTTTTCCCGGGCCGGGCATTCGAACGAATACGGCAATGGGCAGGTCGCGGTTCACGTACAGGAATGGCAGGGAGTAGTAGCCCGTGTCGCCGGTGTTGAAAGCAATTCGTCGATCATCGATGCCGCGCTCGGAAAGAAAGGCCTCGAGAACGGGCAGGCCCTGCTTGACAAGCTCCGGCATCGTGACGCGTCCTGCGATCGCGTAGTCGCCGGGTTTGGCATCGATCACCGTGGCCTGGAACTCTCCGTTCTCGTCGTAAAAGAGAAAGTAATCATCGAGGTTGAAGTGAAGTACGACGCCCGACTTGTCGTCGCGCGTGAGAATGCGGTCAAAAAGGCGCTCGCGCAGGGCGTGCCAGTCCGAGACGCTCAGCAGTGCCGCCGTCACGCGGTCGTCCGGGAGTCCGCGCCAGCGTTCCTCCTGCTCGTACTGCAGCGGCAGCAGGTAGGGGCCGTTGTACTGACCGCCCTCGCTCAGTTCGAGTATCGGGATGCGTTTCGCCCAGTTGCCGCCGCCATAGCGGACTTCGTTGCCGCGGCGAAAGCGCACGTAGAAATCGGTGCCGCTCAGCCAGGCTTCTTCGGCCACCAGGGTAGGCGGCTCGCCTTCGTCCGCGAAGCGCCCAGCGAGCACCGGGTAATCGAACTGCCCGGGCTCAGAAACACAAGCCGCCAGCACAGAAAGTACGGTGGCGAGAGGTAGCAGCAAATACGACCTTGCGGCCATGCGCGTTCCGCCAAATGCGTAACCCTATTTTATGGACGATGCATGCCGGCCGCTATCCGGAAAAGCCGAGACTATTTCTCGAGCTTGTTGCGCTTGCGCGTGATTCGGGCCTCATCAAACGGATTGGTGCCGTAGTTCGCCGCCCACATGATCGTATTGGCGAAGCAGAAAAACAGGCTCATAATGAGTGCAACGCCCAGGTAACCGACGCCGGCCGCAAGACCTACGCAGATGGCAGCAAATATAAAGATGCCGTCCATCGCTTCATCGAGTGACACCCTGAATCGCACCGCAGCAACCAGCGCCGCCAATCCGAATGCGAGGGCGAGGCTGTCCTGGATGAGCAAAACGACGGTCGCTGCGCAAATCGGCAGCACGATCAGAGCGCGCGCGAAGCTTCTACGGAATCCCGACTCGAAGTTGGTGGCCGTGTAAGTCCATGTGATCGGCAACATCAGTAGAATCGTTCCCGACAAGTGGCCGACGACAAACAAGATCACGGTTTTTACGGATCTGGCGGTATCGACAGTTGCCAGGGCTTCCGGGGATTGTGAGGACATGCTCTCAAGGAGCTCTGCGGCGCTTTGTACACCGCTGCCTTCGAGCGCATGGCGCCCCCCGAATGGCAGGTATTGCATCGCCTCCGGCCAGTAGTTGATGACTGCGATTAGTGATGCAAACAGGGCGAAATAATAGACGATGAGCCGTGTCGCGAGCCCGCGCGGCGAAACCGATACTGTCGTCGACATGGCCATGCGAGCATTATAAGCGAAGCTGGCGTCGTCAGAGTTCCCGTAGTGCCTGGGCAACCGGGAGCCTCGCTGCGCGGATAGCCGGAAACAGTCCGCCGACGACGCCGATAATTGCCGCAACGCGCAAACCATCCAGCAGCAGGTCGGGTGTCACAGCGAAATTGAAGACTACCTGGCTGAAGCTAGCGAAATTCAGTGTCGACACCTGGAAGCCGTTGAATACCAGGAACGCGAGTGCGCCTCCGACGATGCCTCCCGCGAGCGCCAGCAACGTCGATTCGACGATGGTCGACACCAGTACCGGTATCGGTCCGAAACCGAGCGCGCGCAGCGTAGCGATCTCCCTGCCGCGCACGGAGATGGATGAATACATTGAATTGAGGGCACCGAAGATTGCGCCAATCGACATCAGGATCGTGAGGGGATAACCCACGAGCCTGATGAACTGCGTGACCTGTTGTGACTGGCTGGAGTAAAAATCGCGTTCGCTCATCACCTCCGGATCGATGCGCGGGTCGTCTTTCAGGCTTGATTCGAGAATTTCTAGGCTCTGCGGGCTGTCGAGTTTCACGCGCACGGTCTGGAACGAGTTGCCGCGCCGGTATGCGCTCTGCAGGACGCGGACATCCGTCCACAACTCCGATTCAGATACGCTGCCACCGGCCTCGAACGCACCAACGATGGCCCAGTCTGTTTTGCCGAACCGGATCGTCGAACCGACATCGAGGCCCTGGAACTCCGATTGTGCGGCACGGCCGACGAGAATCTCGTTCTTGCCGGTTTCGAACATGCGGCCCTGTGTAATGCTGACGTCGCGGCGAACGTCGAACGCGCTGGCCTGCACCCCCCGGAACGGCACATTGGCGTCGGTATTGGTCGACTTTTTCTTGACGTCTACGATGACAAACAACTCAGCAGAGAGCACGGGCGTGTCACCGTCCTTGAGCAAGCCGGGGGCGCTGGCTATGACGAGCACCTGGTCTCCGCTGAATCCACTGCTCATTTCTGACGTCGCGCCACTGCGCATTATGATCGCCGTGTCCTCCGCACCAGCCGTCATCATCGTTCGCTCGAATCCCCTCGCCATCGAGAGCACCGCCGCGAAGACCAGGACGACGGCAGCAACGCCGACAACCGCGACGGCCGACGATCCGAGGCGCTGCGGCAGGTTCTTGAGGTTCAGCAGCGTGACTGCGAATATCTGCCTGAGTGCGCGCATGGGCAGCTCCTAGGCCCGCGCAAGTGCGTCGATAATGGACAGACGCATCGCTTTCAGGGCGGGAAAGATGCCTGCGGCAATTCCCGCGCCGACCATCAGTGCGAGGCTCACCGCCATTGCCGTCGGTGAAAAATGAAATCCGGGGAGGAACGCGCCGACGCTTGCGGCGACACCGCTCACCGCGATTGCCCCGATCCCCACGCCGAGCAGTCCGCCCATCAGCATGATCAGGACGGACTCCGACAGGACGATGCCCAACACGGACCGGTCACTGAAGCCCAGGGTCTTCAGAACGGCGAGTTCGGAGATTCGCTCCCGAACCGACTGGGACATCGTGTTCCCGGACACGAGTAGCAGGGTGAAAAACACGGCGCCGAGCACCAGGGATACGATCAGCGCAATGTTGCCGTATTGCTTGGCGAAGGCTGCTGCAAACTGGGCCTCGGGCGCGGATTCCGTCTGGTTTCGTGAATTCTCGAATTCGGCATCGATCGTGTTCTGCACCTGGACCGGATCCGCTCCGGCATCCACGCGCACGATATACCAGCCCACAAGCCCCTGGCCGAACGCCCTGGCTTCTTCGAAATAGTCATAATGAAAGAGCAGCATGGAGGTGTTGCCCCTCGGTTCTTCATTCACGAAGATGCCCTCGATATCGAATTCCCAGGTCTGCTCGCCGCTTTTCGCGGTCCAGATCGTGGACTGGATCGGGATGCGATCGCCGACCTGCCAGCCGAACGCGTCCGCAATGTCCTTGCCGACCACGGCGCCCGTGCGGTTCTTCACCCAGGCATCGAACTGTTCTCGCGGCATCTTGAATTCCGGATACATCGCGAAATACTCGTGCGGCTCGACCGGGAACTGCCCGAACTGGTTCTTCGGATCCTGGTAGTAGCCTCCGAACCAGGTCGCATGAGTAACGCTGTGTACGCCGGCGATGGAGGCGATCTGGTTTTGATAGGCGATCGGCAGAAGGTTTATCAACGAGACCTTGTCGATGACGATCAGCCGCTCCGCGTCTGCCGACTCCTCCCCGTACTTGAACGCATAGCCGAGCGCGGAAAGCAGCGCAAACAGCAGGAACGCAACGAAGATGGAAAGTATCGTGAGGGATGTCCGTATCTTCTTGCGCCAGACGTTGCGCCATATCAGACCGAAGTACTTCATGCGGCTTCCCGGGCTTCCAGCGTCCCCTTGTCACAAAGGAGCGTCCTGTTCGCATATTCCGCTGCCTGGGCGTCGTGCGTCACCATTACGATAGTCTTGCCATGCTCGCGGTTGAGGATCTGCATAAGCTTGAGAATCTCGTCAGCGGTCTCCCGGTCAAGGTCGCCGGTAGGCTCATCGCACAGCAGCAATGTTGGGTCCGAAACGATAGCTCTTGCGATCGCGACACGCTGCTCCTGCCCGCCTGACAGTTCCCGGGGATAGTGCCTGGCGCGATCGGCAAGCCCGACAATATCGAGTGCGATGGCGGCACGCTCGGTGCGTTCTTTCGAACTGAAATTGGTCAGCAGCAGAGGCAGTTCGACATTCTTTTGTGCTGTCAGTACGGGAAGAAGATTGTAGAACTGGAATATGAAACCGACATTCGTGGAGCGCCAGTGTGACAGCTGGCTGTTTGACATCCCGGTGAGCTCCGCTCCGCCAACATGAATCGTGCCGGATGTCGGGCGGTCAAGGCCGCCGAGAAGGTTGAGCAGTGTCGTCTTGCCCGAACCCGAGGGCCCCATGATTGCGATGAAGTCCCCGGATGGAATGTCCAGGTCGAGATTGTGCAGGACCTCGACCTTTTCCTTGCCCTTCTGATATGTCCGGCTGACGCCTTCGAGCCGGGCGAGCACATCTGCCATGTTGGTATTCCTGTTATTGTGTTCTTACGATTACTCCCGCACTGAGCGGGCCGTCGGCCGCGCGTACAATCGTATCACCTGCCACCAGGCCGCTGGCCACGAGCACCTGCGGCCTGTCGCGCGGTCCGCCGACAACGACCGAACGGCGCTCGACGCTATCACCGCGTACAAGCCAGACGAAATCGCCATCCGCATCCGAGCGGAGCGCGTCAGCTGCGATCATTACGCCCTGAACATCAGCGCCGGTTTCCCGGGGTGCCCCGTCGCCGAGGAACGAGACCTTGACGCCCATGTCGCGGAACACGCGTTCGTCACGCTCGAGGAAGCCGATCCGAACGCGAACCGTGGCTTTCTGCCGGTCCGCAGTCGGCACGATCGCGATGACTTCCGCGGCGATTCTCCAGTCCGGGTAGGCATCGAGTACAGCAGAGACCTGCTGGCCTGACCGAACTCGCTGGATGTAAGACTCGTTGACGTCGACCTCGATCTCCAGGGAGTCCGTGTCGATGATTGTGCAAATGCCGGTGCGCGTGAAGCCGCCGCCCGCCGAGACCGGCGAGATCATTTCTCCCGGCTGCGCATTCTTCGATACGACCATTCCCGCGAAGGGCGCCCTGATCGTCATGTTTGCCAGCGAATCGCGGGCCAGAGCGACGTTTCGCTCTGCTACACCGATGTTTTCGCGGCCGGTGGCGAGCCTTGCAGCAAGCTCGTCATAGACCGCTTCTGCCGTGTCGAGGCTGGATTTGCTGGCAAGATTTCGAGCGGCAAGATCCCGCAGGCGATTGCGCTCGAGCCGCGCATTGCGCAATTGAGCCTCGATCTCCACCAGGCCCGCGCGCGCCGAATCTGCCTGTGCAATCGCAAGCTCGAGCTGCGCCTGCTGCGTCGAATCGTCCAATGTTGCGACGATCTCGCCTTCCTCGACGCGCATGCCCTCTTCAATGAACACCTGCTCGACTTTCCCGGTCACCTTCGAAGAAACAGTAGCCTGGCGACGCGCGACCACATAACCGGAAGCATCGAGCACACTTCTGGCCGCAGCGTTGCTCGGCGGCTTACGGGCGATATCGGTCTCCACGAGCAAGCCCGACGATCCTGTTCGAAATACGGTCAACCCGGCTATGACGGCCACGACGACAACAGCGCCGGCCGCCCACCATAGCCAGCCACGGCCCGCCTTTGCATCTGCGGTCCGGTCGATTTTCAGCTGACTGATTCGGTCGGATGAGTCTGCCATAATTGTGATTCTTCGCTGCAGGCTTACATTTTGTGACAAACGCGAGGCGCGTGTCATGCGAAACTCACACTATATTCTGATGACGGGTACAAAAGAGTGAAAGTAGCGATCATTGGCGGCACCGGTTTTGTCGGCGGGTATCTTGTCGACGCCTTGCTCGATGCCGGCCACGAGCCACACGTCCTGGTCAGGCCGGGTAGTGAGAGCAAGCTCCACCGCGCCGGCGAATGCAGGATCACGAAGGGCGACCTCGGTTCGGCCGATGCGATCGACTCGGTTGTCACGGGCTGCGACGCAATCATCTACAACGTCGGCATCCTGCGCGAGTTCCCGCGTGAGGGCATTACTTTCGAAGCCCTTCAATACCGGGGCGCAGAGTCCGTGGCGGAGGCGGCAAAACGTGCCGGCGTCCGGCGCTTCCTGTTGATGAGCGCCAACGGCATAGACAGCGCCGAAACGCCGTACCAGACCACCAAGCTGCGCGCCGAAGCCATGATCCGCGAGAGCGGTCTGGACTACACGATCTTCCGGCCCTCGGTGATCTTCGGCGACCCGCGCGGCACCATGGAATTCGCCACGCAGCTGTACCGGGACATGGTCCGCATGCCGCTGCCGGCCGTCGGCTTTCACACCGGTCTGAGCCCCGCTAATGGCGAAGTGCTCATGTCGCCCGTGCACGTACGAGACGTGGCCGATGCCTTCGTCAACGCGCTCACCGACGACTCCACCAAAGGCAAGTGTTTCGCGCTCGGCGGCCCGGAGGTCGTCTCCTGGCCGCAGATGCTGCAACGTATCGCTGCGGCCGTGGGCAAGAAGAAACTCATCCTGCCCATGCCGATCGGTTTCATGAAGCTCGGCGCAACGCTCCTCGACTGGCTGCCATTCTTCCCGGTGACGCGCGATCAGCTGACGATGCTCGCGG
>CBDUCE010000112.1:0-9713 GCA_965365575.1 uncultured Gammaproteobacteria bacterium | reverse complement strand
TAGTGCGTCCTCCGCCCGAGCGCGGTCTGCAGCGCACTCACGGGATCGTCGTCGGTCGAGAGCGGCATGAGGTGAATGCCGTAGCGCTGGCAAAAGTGCTCGAGTTCGTGCGCGCGGGATTCGAACGCGTCCCGGTAGTCGCGGCGTGCCGCCTGCCCATGGGTGTCGATAGCCAGCTCCTCGTCGTCCCTGACGAGCCGGTAGCGTCCTGGCGGCGGCAGTTCCCGCTCGAGCGGGTCGCTGAGGACGACGGCCAGCACTTCGTTGTGGCGTGCCACGCTCGACAGGTACGACTGCGCGGCACGGTTGATGCCGAGAAAATCGCTGAGTATCACGACCAGGCTGCCTGGTCTCGCAACGCGCCGCAGCGACGCCATCGCCAGAGTGAACGGCGCTTCACGATCCGTCGTTTCCAGGTGCTCGTGCCGGACCCAGTCGGGATGCTCGGCGAGTTCGTGCAGGAATCGCAAGGCCGCCTGCCGGCCGAGGCGCGGCTTCAGCTCCCGGTGCACGGTGTCGCCGAAGATGAGCCCGCCCAGTCGGTCGCCGCGATGGTGTGCCGCCCAGGACAGCAATGCGGCGGCGCGGCTCGCGTTGACCGACTTGAAACAGCCGCGCGTAGCGAAGTGCATGTTGGAGCGCAGGTCGACCATGACCAGTACCGGCCGCTCGCGTTCCTCACGAAACAGCTTGGTGTAGGCCGTGGTGCTGCGCGCCGTGACGCGCCAGTCGATGGAGCGCGGATCGTCGCCGGGCTGGTAGGGGCGCGATTCGTCGAACTCCATGCCGCGGCCGCGGAAATGCGACACGTAGGCGCCGGTCTGCAGCGAGCGCACCCTCAGCACGTCGAGCGCGATCGCGCGCGCCGGACCGCTCAGCCGAATGAGGCCCGACTGCGAGATGCTGACGGGCGATGCGTTCTCGGCAATGTGATCGAGCTGCCGCATTACGGCACTCCGACGGCATCCAGTATCCGCTCGATGACAGAATTCGCGTCGACGCCGTCCGCTTCCGCCTCGAAGCTGAGCACCAGCCGGTGACGCAGGACATCGGGTGTAACGTCCTGGATATCTTCAGGGCCCACGTAGTCTCGTCCTGCGAGCCAGGCCCGTGCCCTCGCCGCCCGATCGATACCGATACTGGCGCGCGGGCTGGCGCCGTAGAGAATCTGGCCCTCCAGGGAGTCGTCGACACTGCCTGCGTTGCGCGTGGCAAGGACGATATTGACGATGTATTCCTCGAGTTCCTCCGCGAGGTGCAGGCGCAGGATTTCCTGCCGCGCCTGCATGATCGATGCAACGGACAGCAACTCCGGCGGCTGAAACGCATCGCGCGTGTTCGCCTTGGCCTCGTTCCGGTTCAGCACCAGGATACTGCGCTCCTGCTCCGCATTCGGATAGCCTACCTGCGCGTGCAGCAGGAAGCGGTCGAGCTGGGCTTCCGGCAGCGGATACGTGCCCTCCTGCTCGATCGGGTTCTGCGTGGCCATCACGAGGAACAGGTCCTCCAGCGGATAACTCTTGTCGCCGACGGAGATCTGCCGTTCTTCCATCGCTTCGAGCAGGGCCGACTGGACCTTTGCCGGCGCGCGGTTGATCTCGTCCGCGAGAATCAGGTTGTGGAACAGCGGGCCCTTGCGAAACTCGAACGTGCCTTCCTGGGGACGGTAGATATCGGTACCCGTGAGATCGGCGGGCAGCAAGTCCGGCGTGAACTGCAGGCGGTGGAAGTCGCCTTCGATGCTCTCCGCCAGCACCTTGATCGCGCGGGTCTTCGCCAGGCCCGGTGCGCCCTCGACCAGCAGGTGCCCGTCGCACAGAAGCGCGATCAGCATGCGGTTGATCAGGTGCGACTGCCCGATGATCAAGCGGCTGGCATGCGCCTCGAGTTGCTGGAATTGGTCTGCGACGCTCATCAATGGCTCCCGGGCCGGTATGGGGCGTGACATTGTAGAGAGGATGCCTGTTGAGGCCAACTCGTCGCCCGGAATTTTGTCCATCGGCAGATCACTTCGGTAATAATGTCCCGTTCTCAGACAGCGATGGGCGACGAACATTGCACGGAATTCGCGGAAAGACCCGTCTCGCGGCGCTGGTAGCGGCCGTCACGTCGGCGTGGCTGGCCGGCTGTGGCGACACGCCGGAGCCGGCGCCGCTGCCGGCCCTGTTGCCGCCGCCACCGGAATCCAGCGGCTGTGGTGAGCGAGGTTACCTCAGGACCGAGTTTTACGGCGAGTTCTCGGGACCCATCGACTGGACGGCCGACGACCTCGATTGCGAGGGAATGCCGCGGCCAGAGGGTCAGGGCGCGCGCCTGCGGTTCGCGGGACAGGCGGGGGAGTTGACGATCGCGATCATCGTCGCGATGCCCGGTCTCGAGCGCGGCGCCGTGGCGCGCGAACTCGGCAGCAACGTCACGGTGATCGAGGAAGGCAGCGGGCGTTTCTTCAGCACGGCCGGGCTAGGCAGCTGCTGGACCGATGTCCTCGAACAGCGGAAGACGGATGACGGCACGGACGTCTACTTCGTCGCGGGAACGCTTTACTGCATCGCCCCGCTCGCGGAGGTCAACGGCGACTCGAGCGTGACGTTGCGCGAGCTGCAGTTCGGTGGCTACCTCGACTGGGGCGCCAGGTGACGCCGCCACGTGCGGTCCTCGCGTGGCTCTGCCTGCTGGCGCTGCCCGCACTTGCGCAGGAGCCCCTCGAAGAGTCTTTCCAGTCCGACGTTCTCGTGATCGTTGCCCGTGATGCCTGTTACCGCTTCGAGATCTACCTTGCCGTCAGTCCGCAGCAGCAGCGTCGCGGACTAATGTTCGTCCGCGAGCTGCCCGAACGGACGGGCATGCTGTTCGTGTACGCGGACGAGCGCTACCGATCGATGTGGATGAAGAACACGTACATATCGCTGGACATGGTCTTCGCACGGCGTGACGGCAGTATCACGAATATCGTCGAAGCCACCGTGCCGCTTTCCGAGAAGTCCGTCACCTCGAGCGAACCCGCGACCTTCGTACTCGAATTGAATGCGGGCACGGCACAGCGCCTGTCAATCGATGCAGACAGCCGCCTCGTGTGGGAACCGGCCATGCAGTAGCCGTCAGAGAACGGCAGCGACGGACCGCGCAATGTGTTCGACGTTGTCGGCCGTTATACCCGCGATATTGATGCGGCTCGTATCTACCATGTAAACGGCATGGTCCTTCTTCAGACGCCGGACCTGCTCCGTCGATATGCCGAGAAAGCAGAACATGCCGTTGGCGCGGACGACATGTGAGAAATCGTGATCGGGTGCTTCCGCGCGCAGAGCTTCGTCCAGCAGCTGCCGCATGGCCTGCAGGCGCTCACGCATCTCCGCGAGCTCCCCCACCCAGCCGGCGCGCAGCCGCGCGTCATGGAGAATCGTCTCGACCACCGCGGCGCCGTGATCGGGCGGCATGGAATACATCGTTCGAACCAGGTTGTTGGCCTGGGACTGCGCAATATCGCGCGTATTGTTGTCGGCCGTGACAATGAACAGGGCGCCGACCCGGTCACGGTACAGACCGAAATTTTTCGAGCACGACGTGGAAACGAGCATCTCGGGCACGCGGCTGGCGAGCTCGCGAACGATGAACACGTCGGCATCGAGATCGGTCGCGAAGCCCTGGTAGGCGATATCGATGAAAGGCAGCAGCTCCCGCTCGACGATCACGTTTGCAATCGCGCGCCATTGCGCCTCGTCCGGATCGATCCCAGTCGGGTTGTGACAGCAGGCGTGCAGCAACAGGACGTCGCCCTTCGGTATGTCGTGCAGGGCGTCCAGCATCGCGTCGATATCGAGCGTTTTCTGCTCGTCGTCGTAGTACGCATAGCTCTTGAGCTCGAGGCCCGCACCGCCCAGCAGGGGCACGTGATTCGCCCAGGTCGGGCTGCTCACCCAGACGGTTGCGTCGTCTTTCGCCCGAAGGATGACGCCGGCAGCCACTCTCAACGAGCCGGACCCGCCGGGCGTCTGCAACATGGCGATACGGTCGCTGCTGACCGAGTCCGCAAACGTCAAATCACGCAAGGCCTCGTTGAAAGCCGCCGAGCCCGCCGAACCGATGTAGGTCTTGGACGTCTGGGACTCGACGAGGCGCCGCTCGGCCTCCTTGACCACGTCGAGCACCGGCGTTTGCCCCGCCGCGTTTCGATACACGCCGATCCCGAGGTCTACTCTGCAGTCGCGGGGATCGTTTCTGTACTCGGCGATCAGGCCGATGATGGCGTCGGGCGGCAACAACTGCAGCGATTCAAACAATAGACCTCTCCGGGCTGACGAGCAGATCTCAAAGCCTAATCGCGTCGTGTCCGCTACTGCAACAAAAAAAAACGCCGGCTCGAAGCCGGCGTTTTGTTGCCTGGATGGCCTCCACTCAGGACCTGGGCGCCCAGACGCTGCACCAGCCATTCGCGTTGACGAGCTTGCCCGGAAAGATCTGGCACTGCATCCAGCCGTCTTTGGCTTCGCCCTGCCCGAGAGCACAGTTGGCGCAATTCTGCACTTCTGCGCTGTTTGCGCGGCTCGCCGGATCGACGGTGCTCGCATCGTGCGTGTATTTCATGCCCATCGCCATCGGATCGTCTTCCGAGAGTTTCGGCATATCCTCTGCACGGGCTGAGCGGCCCGGCTGCACGAGAACGCCGGCAGCGGCGACAGCAGACAATTGTATAAACTTACGGCGTGCTATTTTGCTCAACGGACTCTCCTCGGTACTTTTTGGTCTCAGGCCGGAACATGCCCAGCGCCTGTCATTCTAAACCAGATACAGATCCAGCGCCGCATTCTAACTGTCCAACCTGAACGGCAGCATAACGGCCCGAACCCGTGTTTTGACACGCGATGGCGCCGAATTGAGAACGAGTATCATTCGTGTTGTTGCGGTGTTGTCCCCGTTGCCTGCCGTGGGGTCCCATCAGTACACGGTAGCCGTCGGCGTCGCGGTTCGACGGCCGGTCTAGGGCTTCGTATCGGCGTCCTGGAACAGCCAGCGCTCGATCGGCTCCTTCAGGAAGCGCGGAAACAGGACGAAGGCAGCGACGAGTGCAATCAGGCCGGCGGGCGGCCACAGCTGCGCGACGTACGCCGGCCAGAGTAACGCGCGCACGAAATTCACCATCGAATCGACGAGGAACTGTATGCCGAAGCCGACGAGTTCCGAACTCAGGACGTCGTTCATCGCGACGAACTGGGGGATATCTTCGACGATGGCCTCGCGGATCTCGAAAAACAGGAAGGCCACCGCGAAGCCGACAGCGTACAGGCCACCGCCGCGGACGTCCCACACCTTTCGGAACCAGGAGCGAAACCACCCGTGAGCTTTGTCCGGCAAGCCACCGGGTCGCCCCACCGCCTCGCGCCCGAACTCACCGACGGCGCGGAGATTCTCGCCGACGCGCCGCCCGAGCGGCTTGCGCGGCCCGGGCGGCGAGTTCTTCGAATCAGCTCTTGTCAAGCTTGTGGATCTTCGTGCCTTCGAGCGTCAGGTTGTACATCAGCCCCTTGGATCCGTAGATGAAACCGACGACCGGGTCCTTGACGTTCTTGGAGTCGATCGTCTTGCCGGCGCCAAGGTCAATCAATGCGACCGAACCGTCAATGCCGACCTTCCAGCCTTCGCTGTTGCGGAACTGGTCCAGTGATTCCTTGGTCATGAACACGATGACGATCGAGCGCGCCTGCGCGCCGAGCTGAAACCCGACCGAGCCGCTGGACGTGCGGTAGTAATCGACGACTTCCTTGCCGATCAGCAGGGCGCCCTCGCCCGTCTCACCACCGATACCGACGCCGACTTTGTAGACCTTCGGAAACACGAGATAGCCGGCAGCCTGCTGCAGGAATACGTCGGCGCCGTTGACGGTCTTCTTGAATTCCTCGATGGACTCCTTGACGCGTACGTCAATTTCAGCGGCGGATGCGGCCATTGCCGTGGGAGATGCCACGAGCATGCCCAGGAGACCGAATGCAGCCACGAGCTTGAATAACTTGGTCATATTATTTTCCTGTCTGTTTCTTGGTTAGATCCGCCGACGCCATCGCCGGACGAGAGATTGTGTATCCAGTAGCCGCGCATTCTACTCGCATGCACATGAATTCTCACTGAACGGCGGGGCAACGGCTGTATGCCTCGAGAAGCGCCGCAAGCGTATCCTGCAGGCAGTCCGCGCGACCGGGGTCCAATTGCAGCGTTGCCTCGTCCATGTAGGCGCGTTGCGCGAGTTCGAGCTGGACCGCTTGCACACCGCCGGCCGGATCGCCGTATTGACGCGTAATGTAGCCCCCCCTGAAGCGGCCATTCAATACGGTACTGTACGGACTCTCCGACGCGAGCCGGTAAAGCAGGTCTGCGATCGCGGCGTCGCAGCTCCGTCCGTCGTAGTTACCCAGATTGAGCACCGGCAGTTCGCCGTCGAACAGCCGCGGCACGCGGCTGGGTATCGAATGGGCGTCCCAGAGCAACGCATGACCGTGACGCGCGCGCAGCTCGCCGAGCGTTTGCGCAAGCCTGTCGTGATAAGGCCGCCAGTAGCGCTCGATTCGCCCGGCGACCTCGGCGGGCGAGAGGGGCGCGCCATCGCTGTAGAGGTGGTCGCCCGCGAACGTGTACTGAGGACACAGCCCGGTCGCGACCTGGCCTTCGTACAGGGAACCGTCGTCCGGGGGACGATTGAGATCGACGACGTAGCGTGAATAGCGTGCGACGAGCAGCGATGCACCGAGTTCCCGGGCGAAATCGTAAAGCTCGGCCACGTGCCAGTCGGTATCCGGTATCGCGAGTCCCGCCTCCGTCATGCGCGCCCGCTGCTCATCCGGGATCAGCCGGCCATCGTGCGGCACGCTGACCAGTAGCGGCGAATCGCCCTCAAAAAAACGGTAGACGTCGCTCACGCGCCGAGACTCGGCAGTACCGATGCAGCATGTTCGCAGAACTCGCCCGAGTCGATCATCGCCGAGAGCCTCGCGATATCGCGCGACAACGACCGGTCTTCGGTGTAGCTCGGCGACACGCTGCGTACGGCGGCGATCGTCTTCTCGATCGGCGGGGAGCTCGTCTTTGGCCGGTGGAACTCGATGCCCTGTGCGGCTGCCAGCAGTTCGATGGCAACGATGTCGGCCGTGTTGTGCAGCATCGTGTGCAGCCGGTGCGCCGCAAAGGTTGCCATGCTGACATGGTCCTCCTGGTTCGCCGATGTTGGAATACTGTCGACACTGGCCGGATGCGCGAGCGACTTGTTCTCGGACGCGAGTGCGGCGGCTGTGACCTGGACCATCATGAAACCACTGTTGAGCCCGCCTTCCTCGACCAGGAACGCGGGCAGGCCGCTCATATGCTCATCGACGAGCAAGGCAATACGCCGTTCCGAGAGCGCGCCGATTTCTGCAATAGCCAGTGCGAGATAGTCGGCTGCGAACGCCACGGGCTCGGCATGGAAATTGCCACCCGAGAGCACGGCGTGCGACTCCGTGAAAACCAGCGGGTTGTCCGTGACGGCGTTGGCCTCGATCTCGAGCACCCTGCAGACGTGACGAAGAACGTCGAGGCATGCACCGATCACCTGCGGCTGGCAGCGTATCGAGTACGGGTCCTGGACATGCTCGCAGTCGAGGTGCGATTCGCGGATCTCACTGTTGCTCATAAGCTGCCGCAGCACGCCCGCGACGGCCGTCTGCCCGCCGTGCCCGCGCACGCTGTGTATGCGGCGATCGAAGGGCGTATCGCTCCCCTTCACTGCATCGGCGGACATCGCGCCGGCGACCAGTGCTGCCGCCAGCACGTTCTCGCAACGGAAAACCGCGGCCAGTGCGAGCGCGGTCGACACCTGGGTACCGTTCAGCAGTGCGAGTCCCTCTTTGGGTGCCAGCCGGATCGGTTCGATGCCCGCATGTGCGAGCGCCTCGTCTGCCGGGACGAGTTCGCCGTTCACTCTCGCCTCGCCGACGCCGATGAGAACGCTGGCCAGGTGCGCCAGCGGCGCGAGGTCACCCGACGCGCCGACGGAGCCCTTGGCCGGGATCCGCGGATAGACATTTTGATTGATCAGCGCGCATAGCGCATCGACCAGCTCGAGCCGCACGCCGGAAAAACCTTCGGCGAGCGCGATCACCTTCATCAGCATGATCAGACGCACGACGTCGTCGCCGAGATCCTCACCGACGCCGACCGAGTGCGAACGCACGAGATTCTCCTGCAGCTTGACGAGTTCGTCGCCGCTGATATGGACGCGCGCGAGCTGGCCGAAGCCGGTATTGACGCCATAAATATGATCGCCGCTCTCGACGACGTCGCTGATGTATTCGCGGGCCTCCGCAATCGCGCGGCGCGCGTCGATACCCAGCGAGACTTCGACAGGTCCGCTCCATGCCTCGCGAAGCTCGGCAAGCGTCACACGCTGCTTGTCGACGACGAGTTTCACGGCCTCTCTCCCCGGCCCACCATCGGCAGGTTCAGGCCGTGTTCTTCTGCACACTCGATGGCCTCCGGATAACCCGCGTCGGCGTGGCGCATGACGCCGGTGCCCGGATCGTTCCACAGGACGCGGGCGATACGGCGGTCCGCCGCCTCGCTGCCGTCGCAGACGATGACGAGGCCGGCGTGCTGCGCGTAGCCCATACCGACTCCGCCACCGTGGTGAATCGACACCCAGGTCGCCCCGCTCGCGGTGTTGAGCAGTGCATTCAGGAGGGGCCAGTCCGAAACCGCGTCGGAACCGTCGCGCATGGCCTCGGTTTCCCGGTTCGGGCTCGCCACGGAACCGCTGTCGAGATGGTCGCGGCCAATGACGACCGGCGCCTTGAGTTCGCCGTTGCGAACCATCTCGTTGAACGCGAGGCCCAGCCGGTCGCGCTCGCCCAGACCGACCCAGCAGATGCGCGCCGGAAGCCCCTGGAATTGAATCTGGTCGGCGGCGGCGTCCAGCCACTGGTGCAGGTGCTCGTCGTGCGGGATCAGCTCCTTGACCTTGGCATCGGTGCGGTAGATATCGTCGGGATCCCCTGACAGCGCCGCCCAGCGGAAGGGGCCTACGCCGCGGCAGAACAGCGGGCGCACGTAGGCCGGAACGAAGCCCGGGAAATCGAATGCATGGGCGACGCCCTGGTCCAGCGCGACCTGGCGGATGTTGTTGCCGTAATCGAAGGTGGGCACGCCGGCTTCGTGAAACGCCAGCATGGCGCGCACATGCACGGCCATTGACTTCACGGCCGCGGCCACCACCGCGTCAGGATCCGACTCGCGGCGCTCGAACCACTCCTCGACCGTCCAGCCGACCGGCAGGTAGCCGTTGGCCGGGTCGTGTGCCGATGTCTGGTCGGTAACGGCGTCGGGCCGCACGCCGCGCTCGACGAGTTCCGGCAGGATTTCCGCCGCGTTGCCCAGCAAGCCGACCGATAACGGCTTCCTGTCGGCCACGGACTTCTCGATCAGGGCCAGCGCCTCGTCGAGCGTCTCCGCGCGCGTATCCAGGTAGCCGGTCTCGAGGCGCTTGTCTATCCGGTCGCTCTGGCATTCGATCGCCAGCATCGATGCGCCGGCCATCGTCGCCGCCAGCGGCTGCGCGCCGCCCATGCCGCCAAGTCCCGCCGTCAGTATCCAGCGGCCGGCCAGGTCGCCGCCGTAGTGCTGGCGCCCCATTTCGACGAAGGTCTCGTAGGTGCCCTGCACGATGCCCTGGCTGCCGATGTAGATCCACGAGC
>CBDUCE010000111.1:0-9765 GCA_965365575.1 uncultured Gammaproteobacteria bacterium | reverse complement strand
CTGGTTGGCGATACGCAGGCCCTTGCGAACCTCGTTGCGCGCGCTGTTATCCAGCACCCACTGGCGGCTTTCGTTATCCCAGCGGCCGGTGATATTGGTGTCCTCGGACTGGAAGTACAGCCCGATACGGCCAATGCGCAACATGTTGTAATCGCGCGTGGTGCCATCCTCGAGCGTGAGCGACTGCTTGTACGGCTCGATCGTGCTGCCAAAGTCCATTTCGATCTGGAACGCTTCCATAACCTTGCGGAATTTTTCCGCAACGCTGACATCGGAACGCTCCATGATGTCCTTGAGGTTCTCGATTCGCTCGGTGCGCTCTTCCATGAGGAACGGAATATCCAGCGCGATCGACTGCTCGAGGCCGTCGATCATGCGTTCCATCAGCGGGAAGATCTGCCGGTTGATGACATCAACCTGATCCATCGACAGCGCGATATCCTCGAGGACCGCTGTCTGGCCCTGGGTTTGCGCCATCATGAGGCGGTTGTAGACCCTGAGGCCGTCGATTTCCTTGTTAATAGCCCGGAACTGGTCTTCCAGCGAACGAGTTTGTTCAACAACAGTGTTGATTCGTTCCTGAGATTGCTGAGCCAGGTTTAACCGCCGCAGCTCAGCCTGCAAGACCTGATCGACGGATTGGGCGAAAACGCTGCCGGATAGGGTGACGACTGCAGTTGCAAGTACTGCAATACTCACGCGCCGGCTGCTATTTATGCACCGTTTCATGGACGCTCCTTAAAGGTCGTTTTTGTCTAATAATTTTTGGAGAGGGATGCAAAGTATCCGGTGAATACCTGCAGAAACAAAAGCAGGCATCGACTGATGCGATCCTGCCTGCGCTCGCGGCCCTCTCCACCTTCGCCGCGGCGATGAAATTTCGGACCCTTATAATTAATCTGTTCTCGTTGTTGGCCGCCCGGCGCGCTGCACACCGGTTTCCCCGCCTGTTATTTCCGTTATGACTTCAGGTCCTGAAGCTCCGGCGCCAAGAATAACATAAGACTCGTGGATCGCCAGCCCAAGCACAACATAAAGCCGAGGGCAGCCGCAGCGTCAACTTGAGGACGCTGCCGCGAATGATCGTTCGTCCGCTCGATGAATGATCGGCCAGCCTCGAAATAGCCCGTGTGCAGCGGAACCCATGGTGGTCTTTAGTAACACAAGTAACTGAAATTACGAAAGTTGACATCCATCAGGGCTTGCAACATGATCCGCAGCATGAATACGTTGCGCGCACGCCGGGTCGCCCGGGACGGACTGCCCGGTGCAGAGCTTCCGCTCGTTCTCCTTACAGGGAGACATGGCGGGTAGCGCGTATCCTGACAACGGAAATCGTAAGCCCCGCATCCGCCACGGATTGTGGGGTTTTTTTTGACTGGCAAGATTCGAGGAAACGGAACCATGAAGATGTATTCAGAAGCGGACGTCGACGCCACGTGCCTGGCCGATCGCCAGGTTACGATACTGGGCTATGGCAGCCAGGGGCGTGCTCACGCGCTGAATCTCAAGGACAGCGGCTTCAACGTGGTCATGGGGCTACGGCGCGATGGCGCGAGCTGGGCTCGTGCCCAAGCGGACGGTCTCACGGTAATGGAACCCGCCGACGCGGTGAGTGATGCCGCCATCGTGGCGTTCCTGACGCCCGACATGGTTCAGAAAAGCCTCTACGCGGCCGTTGTCGACAGTATTCCCGAAGGCGCGACGCTCCTGTTTGCCCATGGCTTTGCGGTGCATTTTGGGCAGGTCGAGCCACGCGGCGATCTCGACGTCGTGCTGATTGCGCCCAAGGGGCCGGGCGGGCTCGTGCGGCGGCAGTATGAAGAGGGGCACGGCGTGCCCTGCCTCGTCGCCGTCCACCAGGATTCGACCGGTGACGCGCTCAAGCTTGCGCTCGCGTATGCCTCCGGCATCGGTGGCGCCCGCGCCGGCGTTATCGAGACAACCTTCGCCGAGGAAACCGAGACGGATCTTTTCGGCGAGCAGGCCGTTCTCTGTGGTGGCGCCACGGAGCTCATTGTCGCGGGCTTCGAAACGCTCGTGGAAGCGGGATACCAGCCGGAAGTGGCGTACTACGAAGTGATGCACGAGCTCAAACTCATCGTCGACCTGCTCCACGAAGGTGGCCTGCGCAAGATGCACAAGTTCATCAGCGACACGGCGGCCTATGGCGACATGGTCAGCGGTCCGCGCGTGGTGGACGAGAACTCACGTAAACAGATGAAAGCGGTTCTCGAGGATATCCAGGACGGCACGTTCGCCCGCAACTGGATAGCCGAGAACGAGGCCGGCATGCCTGAATTCAAACGCATGATGCAAGCGGATCTCGAGCACCCGATAGAAAAAGTCGGCGCAGAATTGCGCGGTCGCATGGACTGGCTCGAGGAATAGACTGGATCGATCTATCGCCGGAGGAAGCAAGCATGTCAGCTGAGCGAGTTCGCATTTTTGACACCACGTTGCGCGACGGGGAGCAGGCGCCAGGTTGCAGCATGACGCTGCGTGAGAAGCTGCGTGTTGCCAAGGCGCTGTCCGAGCTCAACGTGGACATCATCGAGGCCGGGTTTCCGGCCGCCTCGCCGGGCGACTTCGAGTCGGTCAAGGCGATCGCCGACGAGAATTTCGGTCCCGTGATATGCGGCCTCGCCCGCTGTAATCCGAAAGATATCGAGAAAGTCCATGCGGCCGTCAAGGGGTCGGAGCGGCATCGCATACACGTCTTCGTTGCAACGAGCGCCATCCACCGCGAGCACAAGCTCAAGATGGCCAAGGAAGAAATCATCAAGAGCGCCGTCGGCGCGGTAAGCATGGCGCGCGAACTTTGTGACGACGTCGAGTTTTCGCCTGAGGACGCATCACGGACCGAGCTGTCCTATCTCGCGGAAGTCGTCTCGGCCGCGATCGAGGCCGGTGCAACCACGGTGAACATTCCCGACACGGTCGGGTACACCGTTCCGGCGGAGTTCGACCGCCTGTTCCGTTACCTCAAGGAGCACGTAGCCGGCATCGACGACATTACGCTATCGGTGCACTGCCACAACGATCTCGGCATGGCGGTCGCCAACAGCCTCGCCGCGGTGGCCGCCGGCGCGCGGCAGATCGAGTGCACGATCAACGGCATCGGTGAGCGCGCCGGAAATTGCAGCCTCGAGGAAGTCGTCATGGCGCTCAGGACTCGCGCCGAGTTCTTCGACCTGGAGACGGGGATAGACACCGCCCGCCTCTACCCGACGTCGCGGCTGGTATCGAGCATCACGGGTATGCACGTACCGCGCAACAAGGCCATCGTGGGAGAGAACGCGTTCGCGCACGAGGCCGGTATCCACCAGCACGGCATGCTGCAGCATGCATCCACCTACGAGATCATGCGGCCCGAGGACGTCGGCATCAGCCGCTCGAACCTGGTGCTGGGTAAACACAGCGGCCGTCACGCGTTTCGCGACCGCGTTCGCGAACTGGGTTTCGACCTCGACGAATTCGAGACCAATCGCGCGTTCCAGGCGTTCAAGAAACTGGCCGACCGCAAGAAAGACGTTTACGACAGCGACATCGAGGCCATCGTAATGAACGCTGACAGCACGTCACAGGGCCCGTGGGTGCTGGCGTCACTGCAGGTCAATACGCGCACGGGTGAGGATGCCCGCGCCGGCGTTACGTTGCGCGGCGAGAACGGCGACGAAGTCGGCAGTGAAGCACAGGGCGACGGTCCGATCGCCGCGTCCTTTCTTGCTCTCGAAAAAGCCACCGGCGTCGACCTCGTATTGCGTAATTTCGAGGTGCACAGTACGTCCGTGGGCGAAGACGCACAGGGCGAAGTCACGGTAACGGTCGAGCAGGACGGCGCGAGCTATCGCGGCCATGGCACCAGCGTGGATATCGTGGAAGCCGGCGCGCGCGCATATCTCGAGGTAATAAACCGGGTCTTGCGCCGGCAGCAGAGCGATGCCGCACCGCGATCAGGCCCGGACAGCGCCTCGCGCGCGACGATCTGACACTCCGGGAACCAGTTCCAGTGCCGGACGACAGAACGCTCTTTGAAAAGATATGGACCGAACATGTCGTGGTGCCGGAAACGGCCGAGACACCGGCCGTTATCTATATCGACCTGCACCTTATCCATGAAGTGACGACACCGCAGGCGTTTTCGCTGCTCCGGGAACGTGGTCTCGCCGTCAGGCGGCCGGACCTGACGCTCGCCACCATGGATCACTCGACCCCGACCACGCCGGTGGCGAGCTTCCGCGACCTCGCCGTGGTCGGCGAAAGCGCAGCCAACCAGATCCGGCAAATGGAAGACAACTGCCGCGACTTCGGCATCGACCTGTACGGCTTCGGCAGCGAGCATCGCGGCATCGTGCACGTTATCGGTCCGGAACTGGGGGCAAGCCAGCCGGGCAAGACCATCGTTTGCGGCGACAGCCATACGAGCACGCACGGGGCATTCGGCGCCCTCGCCTTCGGTATCGGCACCACGGAAGTCGGTCACGTGCTCGCCACACAGTGCCTGTTGCAGCGCAAGCCGAAGTCGCTCGCCGTCAACCTGTCGGGGTGCCTGGCGGCAGGGGTCACGGCCAAGGACGTCATCCTTGCCATTATCGGTAAGATCGGCGTCGACGGGGGAACCGGGCACGTCATCGAGTACCGTGGTGACACGATTCGCGCGCTCGACATGGAGTCGCGCATGACCATCTGCAACATGTCGATCGAAGCCGGCGCCCGGGCCGGCCTCATCGGCCCGGACGACACGACGATCGACTATCTTGCCGGCCGCCCGCGGGTGCCGCAGGGCGATGCCTGGGATACGGCAGTGCGCCGCTGGCGCAGCCTGTGCAGCGACGCCGACGCGGAATTCGACAGGACGGTATCGATCGATGCGGCGGCTCTGCAGCCCATGGTCACGTTCGGTACCAATCCCGGCATGGTCGTCGGCGTCAACGATCCGGTGCCGGACGCAACCGATGCCAGCTTTCGCAAGGCGCTCGATTACATGAAGGTCACGCCGGGCAAACCGATGTCCGAGAATCCCGTCGACGTCGTATTCGTCGGCAGCTGCACGAACGGGCGATTGTCGGACCTGCAGCAGGCGGCAGGAATCCTCGAGGGTCGCAAGGTGGCGGACGGCGTCCGCATGCTGGTGGTGCCCGGTTCGCAGCAGATCAAGCGGCAGGCGGAGGAACTCGGCCTGCACCGGATATTTGCGGAGGCAGGCGCGGAATGGCGCGAGTCGGGGTGCTCGATGTGCCTGGGTATGAACGGCGACACGGTGCCCTCCGGCCAGCTCAGCGTCAGCACCAGCAACCGCAATTTCGAAGGCCGCCAGGGCATCGGCGCACGTACCGTGCTCGCGAGTCCCGCCACGGCTGCAGCCTCGGCGGTCACGGGCCGCGTCACAGACCCCCGCAAGCTCACCTGACAGGCCGACCATGGATGCACTGACTACCCTCCGCTCACGAACAGTCGTCTTGCCGGTTCGCGACATCGATACCGACCAGATCATTCCGGCGCGCTTTCTCACCACCACGACTCGGGAAGGCCTCGGCGAGGCGCTGTTTCACGATCTGCGATACGACCAGGATGGAGCGGAGCGTGCGGACTTTCCGCTCAACGATCCCGCCACGCAGAACTGCGAGATTCTCGTTGCCGGCAACAACTTCGGCTGCGGTTCGTCCCGCGAACACGCGCCCTGGGCTCTGCTCGACTACGGTTTCAAGGCCGTAGTCTCGACCGAATTCGCCGATATTTTTCTTAATAATTCATTAAAAAACGGCTTATTACCGATAATTGTTGATATGGATACTCATGAGTGGCTCGTGGCCAATCCCGGCGTCGAACTGCATATCGACGTCGAAGCGTCCCGGCTGGAACTGCCGGACGGCCGCACCGTCGGGTATCCCATTGATGCCTTTGCGCGATATTGCCTCACGCAGGGCATCGATCAGCTCGGTTACCTGCTGCAGCAGTCCGATGCCATCACCTCATTCGAGGAGACACGCCCGTGGAAGCCATGATAACGGTGCTCCCGGGGGACGGTATCGGGCCCGAGGTCGCCGCGGCCGGACGTGCGGTGCTCGAGCGCATCGCCGGGCGTCACGGGCATCGATTCGAATTCAGCGACCAGCTGATCGGCGGCGCCGCGATCGACGCCGTCGGCGAACCCCTTCCCGCAGGCACGGTGACGAGCTGCAAGGAAAGCGACGCAGTGCTGCTCGGCGCCGTCGGTGGCCCGAAATGGTCGGATCCCAACGCACCGGTGAGGCCGGAACAAGGCCTGCTCGGGCTGCGCTCGGTGCTCGGCGTGTTCGCCAACCTGCGCCCGGTCAGCATCTACCCGGAACTCGCCGCCGCATCGCCGCTGCGGGCCGAGATTCTCGAGGGCGTGGATATCGTGGTCGTACGGGAGCTCACCGGCGGCATCTATTTCGGCGAGAAGACGCGCGACGAGTTTTCGGCGAGCGACCTGTGCCGGTATCACACGCACGAAATCGAACGCATCGTGCGCGTGGCGGCGCGGCTTGCGGGTGAGCGCCGCGGCAAGCTCTGCTCGGTGGACAAGGCCAACGTTCTCGAGACCTCCAGGCTGTGGCGCGACGTTACCGACCGCCTGATGGCGGCCGAATTCCCGGAAATCGAACTCGAGACCCTGCTGGTCGACGCGGCGGCCATGCATCTGCTGAGCCGTCCCGCGGACTTCGACGTAATGGTTACCGAGAACATGTTCGGCGACATCCTCACGGACGAGGCCTCGATGCTCGCGGGGTCACTCGGCATGCTGCCTTCCGCCTCGCTTGGCGAGACCACGCGTGGCCTCTACGAGCCGATCCACGGTTCCGCGCCGGATATCGCCGGCAAGGGGATTGCGAACCCTTGCGGGACGATTGCGAGCGTCGCCATGTTGCTGCGGCACAGCCTCGGCCTGGCTGAGGAAGCGGCGGCCGTCGAAACGGCCATCGCCAGCGTTATTTCGCAGGGATGCCGCACCGCCGACATCGCGACGCCGGGCGAAGAGCCCCTGACCACCTCGGCGATGACCGCGGCAATCCTCGCCGCGCTGGATTGAGAAGGCCGGCGACGATCCGGGTTGCCTTCAGTCGGCGCTTTGCCGAAACAAGGCCCTGATCCTGTCTTCAGGTAATTCCGCAACACGAAACCCGGAAGCCCCGATCATGGTTTCCGCGGCCACCATTGCGTTGACGATGGCCTCTTCCGTGGCCTGCACGGCGGCGGTGAATACCGTGGTCAACGCGTCATTCGGAAATACCGATACCTCCGCAAATTCCGACTCGTCGATTCGTCCCACGTTGGCGGTGGAGAACGCAACGAAGATATCCCCGGAACCTGCGGTACTGACTGCGCCCAGCCGCCCCAGTGCGAGTGAAGGACGTTTGGCGACACGTGCGAGCTGGTGCGGCAGCAAGGGTGCATCGGTTGCGACGACCACGATGATGGAGCCGTCGCGGGAAGCCACGGACGCGGAACGACCGCGCGATTCGTCGCAATACGGATACCAGTCGTTGTGGCGCTGGATGCTGCGATCGGTAAAACAATGTTCTCCGACCGGGAGCAGATGATCGACGCGCCGGCCGCCGAGCCGGAGGTCATCGCCGTCCCAGTTGTAGTTGCATTGAACCAGTATGCCGAGCGTATAGTCCCGTCCCCCCACGGCGAAGCGCCGCGACGCGGTTCCAATTCCGCCCTTGAAGCCGTTGCAGACCATGCCCGTCCCGCCGCCAACTGCGCCCTCGGCGACCGGCCCGGCCCGGGCGTCGCTCATTGCTTTCAGGGCATGGCTGCGCGTGACGTGGAAACCGTTGATGTCGTTCAACCCGCCGTCATAGGTTTCCGCAACCACCGGGGCATGCCAGTCAGCCGGCCATCCTCTCTGCACCATCCATTCGACCGCGGCGTCGCGGACTACGCCGACGCTGTGGGTGTTGGTTATGGCGACGGGCCCTTCGATGAGGCCGCGTTCCTCGAGCCAGGTCGTGCCCGTCATTTCGCCGGATGCATTGAGCGTAAACCAGCCAGCGAAAACGCCCTCGGTCGAATTCCTGCCGCGAGGGTGAACCACCGTTACGCCGGTACGAACCGGGCCCTCGCCAACGACCAGTTTGCCCGCCCCGTCGATCAGCGTCAGCTGGCCGACTTCGATGCCGGGGACATCGGTGATGGCATTCAAGTCACCGGTTTCACCGGAAAACGGGATCCCGAGATCACGCGCTCTCGTGACCTGCGCGTGCGACGCGCCTGCGGCGACCATGCCGCCGAGAAAAATCATGACGCACACGCCGTAGCGCCAGCGGCTGTTCATGGAAGTCTCCTTTGCCACACAGTTCAGCGATCCCTCAGCCAACCGCCGCGACGGCTTCCGGACCCGTGGCCGCTCTCGCCGCCGCCAGCGCCTGCAGAACGTCGTCGACCAGATCGTCACTTGCCTCGAGTCCGACCGACAGCCGGATCAGGCTCTGGCTGATGCCGGCCTCCGCCAGCGCTTCTGGGCTGACGGGCGCATGCGTCATCGAGGGCGGGTGACATACGAGGCTCTCGACACCGCCGAGCGATTCGGCCAGCGAAAAGTACCTGAGTTCGTCGACGAATGCGCGCACCGCCTGTTCGCCGCCATCGATTTCGAAACTGATCATGCCGCCGAAACCACTTTGCTGGCGCCGCGCGATGGCATGCCCGGCATGAGCTTCGAGGCCGGGATAGTAGACGCAACCGACGCCGTCCTGCTCGTCGAGTACGCGCGCGAGCAGGCTCGCCGTCTCCTCGTGCTGGCGCATCCGCACCTGCAGGGTGCGCAGGCCCCGCAGTGTCAGGAAGCTGTCGAAGGGCGCGCCGGTGGCGCCGATACAGTTGGCCCACCAGGTCAGTTCCTCGGCAAGTTCCGGGGTAGCGGCGACCAGCGCCCCTCCTACAACGTCACTGTGTCCGTTGATGTACTTGGTGGTGGAATGCACGACGATGTCGGCGCCCAGCGCGATGGGCTGCTGCAGTGCGGGCGAGAGAAACGTGTTGTCGACGGCGTAAAGGGCCCCGCACTCCCTGGCAAGCGCCGCGACCTTTGCAATGTCGACGATTCTCAGCAGCGGATTCGATGGAGTCTCCGTCAGGATCAGTCTCGGTTTGCGCGTGCAGGCCCGCGCCAGCGCGTCATCGTCGGTCTGGTCCACGAACAGTACTTCGAAGTGGCCCTTGCGGCCCAGCGCCTCGTAGAGCCGGTACGTGCCGCCGTAGCAGTCATGCGGAACGACCAGCAGGTCACCGGGCTGCAGCAACTGCACCATCACGTTCAGTGCGGCCATACCCGATGCCGTTACCACGGCGCCCGCGCCCCCTTCGAGCGTGGTGAGCGCTTCGCCGAGTGCGTCTCGGGTCGGATTGCCTGAGCGCGTGTAGTCGTATTCCCGTTTCTCACCGAAGCCGGCAAACGCATAGTTCGACGACAGGTGTAAGGGCGGTACCACGGCCCCGTGCTGCGTGTCCGACTCGATGGCCGTGCGCACGGCGCGCGTTGTCCTGGAAGCTTCTGAAGTCATGTTCGGTCTCCGCTGAACGTTCCAATGTCAAAAGGTCTCATCGGAACCCTGCGGAGCCCGCAAGGGAGGGGTGTCGTGCCCTTCAGCCGCAAACCTTCGCCAGCGTGCTGCAACGACACTCATCTCTCGGAGGCTTTGCCTCCGCAGGAGTTGGCACCTTTTCAGGATGGTTAGTCCTGAAGGTTGCCCCGGCTTCAAAGGGCCTTTCCCTCAGCCGGTCTCGATGAGT
>CBDUCE010000110.1:0-9771 GCA_965365575.1 uncultured Gammaproteobacteria bacterium | reverse complement strand
GCTTCTGCGTCGGGCTGTGACACGGGTATTCATAGTAGAAGGTATCCCGCTTGCCATTAATGACATCGGCTATTCCTTGCCGCGCTTCAACGGCAAGGCTATCGACGTCGGTCTCGGGGCTCGAGCAGATGTCCAGGTAGTTGCAGCCAATGCTCGTGAAGTCTTCAGATAGTCCGTTTTCGATTCCGAACTGCCGCCAGGCGGTATTGACGTCAACGATTACGCCACTCTCGTCTATTACCGCAACCTGCTCATCGAGCGAGTTGAGAACTTGCGTATGCAGCGCACTCATGGCGCGTGCCTCCGGGCTGGGAAGGAAAGCGTAACGAGGAGCCCAAGTGAGAGCGATCGGAAACCAGGAAGTCGGCGGGATTCCATTTGCTGCTCATATCACTCTCAGAGGACCAGGGAGTGGGTTCGTTGGGTGACTGAATGTCGAGCTACAAAACGAGGGCGGCGCATATTTCGCCTCTCCCGACGTTCGAAAAAACATCGACAACAATTAACTTGCAGTAAGTTCAGAAGTCAGTCCAGCCTCAGTTGTAGTTGCATGTATGTCCGGTCACGTTGCTCAAGAACAAGACTATGACGCTGGAAACGGTCCAAATCAAGCTGTGCGCCTGGCAGAGAATAGTGGGTTCACGCGCAGGTGGGCAAAACCAGCTGACATTTCCGAACCGAAAAGTGACGGAAGACTATCACTAATGGCCATGCATCAATTATTGCTCCGGCGCGATCGTATCGTGGGAAGAATAGATTGAACCGTTGAATTAAGGGATTTGGTTGGTATTCGTCTTGCTCTATTTTCTCCGGGCCTCAAAATCGCTTGAGGTTACTGTACTCACTTTTATGCTTAGCCATGCCCCAGTGAGGCGTAGCTCCCTGTAAGCGGGTGTAGTTTAATGGGAGCGTGGAAGAGCGTGCAGCTGCGGTTCTGCGAAAGGGCGGTGCGTGCTTCGGCAGGATTACCGCAGTGTCTTTGTCGCTTCTTCGCGTTGCGTTCTGGCGAGCCAGCCCGAGCCGATGGCGATAATGGAGCAAAGCGCTCCGGTCAGGGCGACAGTCGGTTGCAGCCCCCAGAATTTCGCGGCCGCGCCGATGACGAGGCTGCCGAGTGACGTGCCACCAAAAGCGATCATGCCCCAGAAGCTCGATACCCGGCCGCGCAACTCGTCATCGACGAGGCCCTGGATCAGGATCTGGGAACCGACGCCACTCAGCGACAGCGTCACGCCCATGAACGCGACGATGCCGATTGCCAGGCGAAAATCCCCGGTCGTTCCCAGCAATGCCGTGAGTAGGCCGGCGAAGAACACCGCATAGCGTATGGCTCGCGGGGTCAGCCAGCCCGTGCTGCGGGAAAGTGCGAAGCCCGTGATTACTGCGCCGCCGCCAATTGCCGAGGTCATCATCGCGAGGCCCGCAGCTCCGCGCGCGTACACCGCGTCTGCGAATGCCGGCAGCATCTCCAACGCACCGCGGCCGAACACGGATCCCATTGCGGCGAGCAGTAACAGGCTGCGAATCGTCTGGTGCGTGAACGCGTACCGGGCACCGTCGACCAGTTCCGCCCACGGGTGCTTGCGCTCCCGCTTCGCCGACGACGGGTTGAGCCGCAGGAAGGCCAGTGCGGCAATGTAGGCGATATAACTGACGCCGTTGATGACGAACGCCGTCGCGACACCCCATACGGCGATGACGAATCCGGCGATGGCAGGACCGACGAATCGCGACAGATTGAAAGCGATCGACGTCCATGCAATTGCGCTCTGCAGCTGCTCGCGCTGCACGAGGTTCGGCACGATCGACATGCGCACTGGTGCATGCGCGCCGTCGAGAATGCCCTGCATCAGCGCCAGCAGGGCGAGAACGCGAATGTCGATGTAGCCGAGATTCGTCAGCAGCACGAGGACGAACATGTTGATGACGCTGAGCGAATTGATCAGCATCGATGCCGCGCGGCGGTCGAATCGATCTGCCAGTACCCCGAACACAGGGCCGAACAGGACGGCCGGGGCAAACTGCGTGAAGGCGACGATGCCGACCCAGAGCTCCGATTTCGACAGCTGCCAGGCGAACCACCCCAGCGCGACCCTGTAGACCCAGAGTCCCAGCAGCGAAATCGTGCTGCCGGCGAAATAGGTCAGGAAGTTACGCGTCTTGAAAGGGGATTCTGTCATGGGTGAAGAGCCGGGCATCTTTGCTAATCGACGGTCGGCTCGGGGCCTGCGTGCGCGCAAGTCCTGTCGTTGCGGTGTCGAGGCACGTATCACCAACTTGCGCGCTTGATTATGACGGGTTTTGACCGTCTTTTCTCTCAACCGCAATCAGTGCTATTCTGCGACCGCCGCTGCGGGCCCTGCCGCCTGACCCAGGTAACCGGGTTCGCGCGCTCTTGGCGGCAAATCAATCTCCGCAGCATGAAAGAAGATAATTTCACCCGTCCCTTGATCCGCCAGCGGTAACCTATTCTTTGTGCCGCGCCTGTTCGCCCGGAAAGGCGCAGCGAGTCCGCCTGCATTCGGATCATTCTCACTATGAAAAAGTCTAAAACCAGGTCTGGCGCTGCGACATCAGCTGCATATTCTCACCCGATACGGGCATCGAATGCGCGACAGCGGTTCTGGGGTTTTCTCCCGATTGTGGCCGCGATGGTTGTCGCCGCGTTGGTGCTGTCGGCGTGTGGTGCGCGCGACAGCGCGGCCCCGGAGCCGGCCCGACCGCGATCAGAGCCGGCGCTGTCTGGCGATGCCGATAAGGCAGCCGAAACCGGGGTAGCAGCCGCCCCGCGTGCGCTGGCGGGCACGAGCTGGCAGCTCGTCGAATTTCAGTCGATGGATGACAGCCAGGGCACTACTTATATTGATGATCCGTCCAGGTACGTCATGGAACTCAAGGCCGACGGTACGGTCGCGATGCAGCTGAACTGCAACAGGGCGAACGGAACGTGGTCGGCTCAGGCAAGCGCCGGCGGTGACAGCGGCACGTTCAGGTTTGGTGCGCTGGCGGCCACGATGGCCCTTTGCCCGCCGGAGAGTTTCGATGAACTGGTTACGGCACAGGCAGAGTACGTGAGAGGTTACCTGCTCCGCGACGGCAATCTTTACCTCAGCCTGATGGCCGACGGCGGCATATTCGCCTGGGAGCCCATCGTGGAATCTGTTGCCTTCGAAATCACGCCCGACTCCGACCTCGAGGCTGCGATACTTGCTGCATCACCATACTACACCCGCGAGATCGTGGACGCCGGAGGCCCCGATCGCCTCGGCCGCTATATCTACAGCCGGGTGGATCTCGACAATGACGGCGATGAAGAGGTCTTCGTCTATCTGCTGGGCTCGATTTTTTGTGGCACCGGGGGCTGTAATTTGCAGCTCTTTAGCCGCGACGCTGACGGCTATGCGCTCGTCAACGAATTCGCAATCACGCGAACGCCGATTGTCGTTACGTCGCAAATGACCAACGGCTGGAAGGACATCTGGCGTTATCGATCGGGTGGGGGGCGACCGGCGCACTACATAGCAGACCGATTCGACGGTACGCGGTACGTCGACGCCGAAGAGATTCCTGCGGACAATCCGCCCGTCGGCATGCGCGTGTTAAGCGGCGAGTTTACTTTTGAGCAGGGCATCCCGCTGGAGCCTGCCGGTTGAGGAAGAGCTGACAATGCATTTGTTCGCGAACCTGTTTGTCGGTAAGCCGCTGACTATCGCCGTGGTCGCACTGGTGTTTCTCGCAGGCCATTTCGCAATGCGCTCCGGATCGGCCGGCGCCTCACGCAATCCGGGTTCATCTGCTCCTCATCTGGCCCGTGCTCGTAATCCTGTCCGTCCTCACAATCTGCCGCGCATTCCGGCGCCCGCGTGGAGCCAGCTGAGCGCGCTAAGGCAGGGGTTTGCGTTGCAGTCGGCTCGTCGAGTGAGCATACTTGACTCCTCCGGCAAAAGAATAAAGAACAAAGGAGGATTCCAATGGAAGAACTGATCGGTATCATCATCGGCATCGCGATCTCGGCGGTCGTGTCAGGCCTGATCATCTGGATCGTCAGCAAGCTCAATCTCGGATTGCAGGTCGACAACTTCGGGTGGGCCATGCTGGCAGGTTTATTGATCGGCCTGTTCACCAATATCATCATGCGCGTTGTGCCGGCCGGGAATGACATTGTTAATCTCATCATCAACCTGGTCGTCTCGGCGGCAGTGATCTTCGCCTGTGGCGCCTTGCTCAAGGGAATGACCGTCAAGGGATTCGGCGGTGCGCTCATCGCTGCGGTCGCGATCGCGATTGTCGGGTTCGGGCTGGCCATGCTCTTGATCGGCGGCGCTACGATGGTCGGGCAGTCCGTGCCTCAGTGAGGGTCACCGTCCCCGAATCCTGTTTTCCTGGCTGGCAGCCCGCTGGAGCGTGAGCCGAGCCTGATCCGGGAGATCCAGGTCCCGGAGATGATCAAGGAAGGTAAGACGAGCTACAAGCGATGAGCCAGTCGGCTCGACACTTTTTCGTTCCGGGCGGCCCGCAATCGGACGGACACCGCTCCGGTCTGCCGTGGCGAAGAATGCAATCCGCTTGTTACCGTCAACGAACGCGCAATTGATTAGCAGCGATTCCAACATCGCCGCCGCCATATTTTCAGGGCTCGCGTCCTGCTGATCTTCACGACGTGAGCAATTGATCGAGTCCAAATGACGCTCAAGAGACAACCGACATGATGCGCACCGCGTTCTTCGTTACCGAGGAAAGACTCGTCCCCGATTCCACCTGATTCGCCTTTTCAGCAGTCGAGCGCGCTTGTCGGAGAACTTACCCACTCGTACGGGAAGCGACGAACTCAGGGGCCGAGAATCAGATGCGGCTGGCCATCCCGATGATGTCGTCGAGCACCTGTCCGTCGTGGTCCATATCGAACAGCGAGGCCAGGGGGCCGAGCGCATTCGATTTTTCTGCCGACGTATCCAGCGCGTGGCCCTGGTTACTGTGCTTGCTCATGGCCGCCATAATTAGGCCTGCAACCATTGGCAGCGCCTTCTCGATCAGTGAAGTGTCTATCCCGGTGCGATTTGCCGCTTCAGAGGCGACATTCCGGTTGACTTTGTGGTCGCCGAAAACATGCCCAAGTATGTCGAGACCGTCCTGCTTCGCTTCTTCCGTGCGCAGCACCGAAGGCTCGTCGATATAGCGACCATGATTTCCAGTTTTTAACGCGTCACGAAAACTCGACAGGCCGTCATCCGATGACGCCTGGTGCTGAATACCACGCAAAACCATAGGTGCGACTGAATCGATCATTGATGCCACCTGGTCGCGGTCGAGGCCTGTGGCATGACCGACAGAGTCCAGCGCGCTCTCGCCGCCGAGCTGTTTGATGAGTTGGCTGATGTTCAAGGCAGGCTCCCTTGTTTATTTTTCGGATATCCGAGGCTTCTTGATCATTTGATTGGCTCGATACCCGACAAATGTTGGCACAATCAGAGAGGGGTAGCCAGTGCAACGAGTGTGTTTCTGTGCCCCGGGCATTTGCGAGTCAGGGGAAATCAGTCCAGAATCAGACGAAGCATCGAACCTGTAACAACAATCGGGAGATAACAAAAATGGATGCAACTTCCTTGGTGATATTTCTTGCAATCGGAGCGATAGCGGGGTGGCTGGCCGGCGTGCTGATGAAGGGCGGCGGCTTCGGGCTGATAGGCAATATCATAGTCGGCATTATTGGCGCGGTCATTGGCGGCTTTCTCGCAGGCCTCGTAGGCCTTAGTGCAAGCGGGATTATCGGATCGATAATTCTGGCCACGGTCGGTGCCGTAGTGTTGCTGTTTATCGTCAGCCTGGTCAAGAAGGCCTGATAGCCTGCTGTAGTCCGGGGAACCCGGCCTGCAGCCCGATCGAAGGAATTTCCGGGTATCGGGATTCGAGTCACTATCCCTGCTTCAAGACGCGTCGATGATTAATTCTGCGATGCAGTACTTAGACCGCGCGATGGGCAAATTGCATGACCTCGGGCTCGTGCCCGAAAGTGGCGAATAAGCCCCCATAGTCGCACTCTCGAATCGTTTGACGGAAATCGATGAGGCCAGCGTAACGGCGATCGCCCGGATTTCGGCAGCGGGGGGATTGTCTTTACGCGTGGTGGAATGCCGCGTCGCGGCCACGTACGTCCGTTAATCGCCACTCGGTTCCGACGAACGTCCCACCGACTCCAGGGCTTGCTCGCACCGACCACCTTCGGCCGTTGCCCGGTCCATCAGGCCCTTGTACAGGAATGACAGCCCACCGGTCAGGACCGCGGCGCCGCCACTCAATAGCACGCCTTTTTCATTGAGGCCGACCCGCGGATTCGCGAGGGTCCCGGACAGCTTGACGAATGGGGTTATAAACATGTCGGCGCTGACGCCGACGCCGGCACGTGGTTTGGTGTTGAACTCGATATCGAGTTTCTCGGTATTAAGGTCGACCTTCCCGCCGCCAACCACCATCAGCTTTTCACTTTGCAACAGGAAGCCGGTTAATTCGCCCAGGCCGGATTCGAAATCGATCGCAAAAACGCTGCACTCCCAGTTGGTAAATTCTTCTTCTTTTGCGAGCGGGTTCAGCGCACTGAAGAGCTGCGCGATGATGTCACCGGAGAATTTTTCTATGAGGTCATTCTTGACCCGCCCAGGACCCTGCGTCAGGAGGAGCTTGCCGTCGGCCGATGATGCGAGTGCGCGCGCGGTCGATCCGGATGCGGTTATTCCCAGGTCGATACTGGTGGCCGGGATCAGGTCCGCTGAGATGTCGGACCCGGAGAACGCGCCAAGCCTCAGGCCGTCGGCGGTCGCTTCGATCTGCAGATTCGCCTGATCCCCGGCGGCTTTAACCTGCACGTGGTTCTCGTAGTGACCGCCGTGAACGCCTTCGAAGCGATTCCTGACATCGAGCACGCCATCTTTAGCGCTCGCGATGACCGAAATATCATTCAGTTCCGAGGTTGCAAACAGGAGTCTTGCGATCGACACCTCGACGTCGGCGCTCAGGTTCGTGAGGCTGTCGATCGGCAAAGGCTCGTCTTTGAACACGTACTGGCTGCTGGAATCGTCTGCGCTGCCGTCATCCGCCGCGGCCTGAGACTCCGAGTCCTCGTCCGATGAAAACGGTCTGAGGTCGATCAGGTTTGACTCTGCGCTCAGCTTCAATTCGGGCGTGTCGCCGCCGGTGACCTGGAACTGGCCCGTCATCTCGCTGTCGCCGAAACTGACTTCGAAGGGATTAACGTCTACATTCTCATCCGCCAGGGAAATATCGGCGGTCGCCGAGAATGGGAGCACGGGCAACCCGGGCTCGAAAAGGCCGAGATTATCGCCTTCCGCGGCAACGGCCAGCTGCACGGTGCTGGCTGCCCCGTCGAGCTGCCCATCGATCGTGACCCGGAACCCGGTCAGTGAGGCGACGACGTTCGAGAGGACGAGCGTGTCGCCGCGCAGCGCCATGTTACCCTCCAGCGACAGGTCTTCGACAGGTAGATTCTCCATTTCGATCAGCTTGCCGACTTCTGCAAGTGAACCAAGCGATAACGCAAAATTCACAGTGCCGTCGCTCTGCTCGGTTCTCGAGGTGAGCCGGACGTCACCATAAGCTGCCTCGAAGTCAGTCTGTATTCCGTCGATGCTGCCGCTCAATTCCACCGGGGTATCGGTCAGCCGGCCTTTAGCCTCCAAGAGCGAGCGATCGGCATCGTCGGTCGATACGATGACGGAGTCGAGCACGAAGTCGATGTCGTCAGATTCGGGCTGGCGGTACGAGACACGGACGTTGCGAATGTCGGCCGATTGCAGGTCAATGGGAAATTCGCCGTTACCATCGTCTTCCGCGGTCTCATCCGCTTCTTCGGGCGTGCCGCCGAAATCCCAGTTGACGTCACCGTCGCTGTTGGTTTGAAACAATGCATCGACGTCGCTGAGCTCGAGTTCGCGTATGACGATCGGGCGAAACACGAGCGACCACAGGCCAACCCTGACGTACGCTCGTCCTACATCGATCATCGCCGGCTCGTCGCTCCAGTCGGCGTTGGAAAGCGTGGCCCGTTCGATCAGGATCGCCGGCGACGGCAGGATGTCGACATCGAAGGCGCCATCAATCCGGAATTCGCGGCCCGTGGCTTCACTGACGGCGGCCTCGACGTCCGGCTTGTAGCGGCTGAAATCCCAGACCCAGAGGAACAGGACGCCAAGCAGAATCAAGCCACCCAGTATCGAAAGAGCAATTTTCAGAATTTTTGAGGCGCTCATTGGTCATTCACCTGTTTTCCTGATGCCGCAAGAGTCGGCCGCAAGCAGTTCAAATCTGTACAAATCCAGAGCCCGCGTGCGAGTGGCCTGCCGTCCAGAAGCTTGCAACGGTCTTTCACAATCGCAGCGTACTGTTATAGTCTCTGTCTCCCAGCAATCGCCGCTTCGTCAGTCGAGGCAGCGTGCTGGACGATCATAGCAACGCCAAATCCATCATGACAAAGGAACAGCGAAAACAATGACTAACAGAAGTGAAATTGAACGCGAAGTCAAAGAGAAACTGGCCGAGGGCGAGTCGGCCTACAAAAAGCTGAAGGCCAAGCTGGACGCGGCGGGTGACGATGCCAGCGACGAGGCCCGCGAGGCGGTGCACGCGGCGGGCGATATGCTCGACAAGGGCAAGGCCAAGATGAAGCAGCTAACCGAAGCAACCGACGACGAGTTCGATAAACTTTGGGCCGAATCCAAGGAAGAGTGGCACGAGCTCAAGCATGGCATGTCCGACGGCTGGTCGAAGTTCACGCACGCCGTCAGGGACTTTTTCTCCTGAAGCGATTTCCGAACCCGAATCGGGGCCAGTCAAGGTAGCGGCGCGGGTACCGACCGACGGTCGGCCCGCGCCGTTTCACTACCGGTATCCCTAGATTTCCTTCAGGCGCTCTACCGCCTTGCGGCTGGCATCGCGAAGATCTTGGTAGGCAGCCACGAAGCCGTGTCTAAGCTCAGCCCACGCACCTTCTCCGGCGTCCTCGACCTTCTTCAGCTCGGCCGCAGCATGGCGCTGTTTTTCTTCCAGAGTCGTGACGATTTCTTGCCACTCCTCTGCGGCGGCGCCTTCCGCTTCGGCCAGTTTCTGGCGGGCCAGCTGCAGATCCTGCTCGCTCTTTTCGATTACCGCCTGCGCAACCTCCACAAATTTGTCTTTCGCCTCGGAGGCAAACGCCTCTATGTGGGCGCCCATCTCCTCCACCTCGGCAACGGCATTTGAGGCGGCGTCTGCCGCTGCATGCCACTCATCGGCTGCGGCGTTCTCGAGCGCCTGGATCTCACGCGAGGCGGCTTCCCCCGCCATCTCCATTTCTTCGGCTGCACGGTGCCACGCAGCCGCGGCGGCAGCCGCACCTGCAGCTTCAAGTTCGGCTGCCCGCTCGCGCATGGCGGCGACTTTTTCCGACGTGGCGTCGACAAACTCGCGCGCTTCTCGGGCGATCGCGGCTTTCTCGGCCGCCCACGTCTCATCGAGTTTGGTGACGGCATTCGCGGCAGTGTCACGCGCATCGGCCCAGTTCTCGGCTCCCGCGTCCTCGAGCGCCTTGATATCCCGGGCCGCGGCATCCTTTGCCGCTTCCATGCGATTCGCCATGCCGTCCCATGTGTCGGCGGCGGCCGCTGCGCCCCGGGCTTCGAGCCTGGCTGCGCGTTCACGGATCGCGGCGATGTCCTCGGAAGTCTTCTCGACGGCCATCTTCATTTCCCTGACGGCGGCGGCCTTCTCCGCCTCCCAGGCTTC
>CBDUCE010000109.1:0-9835 GCA_965365575.1 uncultured Gammaproteobacteria bacterium | reverse complement strand
AATCGGTGGACGGATACAGATATTTTATTGTTTTGGATCTGGATCTTGTTGTTGTTGTAATTATTGTTCTTCTGGCGTCTAAATCCTGTGTCTGTTCCTTGTGTGCCACCGAGCACAGTTACACTTCGCTTGGGCAAACATATAAAAGCAAGACCTGTGCCAACCCGTCAAAGGCGGTTGGGTTTTCAATGCTTTAGCGCCTGGTAGACAAAGGCTCGCGTGGCGCAAAACCCCCGCATGTAAAGAAGTTCGACAGTATTGCTGCATCGCACATGATGCAGCCTCACCAGAACCGCTTGCAACTCACTGAAAAACAAAATTTTAGTCTCCCAGTCCGCAGACTTCGCTCGCCTGGGCGCTCCGTCGCGCTGCCCAAAACGCCGTTTTTCAAAGAGGCGCTCGTTGCCAGACGGGTTTTCTTTGCGGTTTGTCAAATAATTCGACGGTCGCGGATTCGCCGATACGATCGATCAGTCCGATGGTGCTGAAGAACCGGCCGTTGCGCACCACGGCCACGACGCGAAGGGCGTCGTCGATATCGGCGAGCGGGTCACCATCCACGATGACCAGGTCGGCAAAGCTGCCGACCGCAATGCGGCCCAGCTGCAAACCCAGCCCGAGGGCGGCTGCCGCATTGACGCCGGCAGCGCGCAGGGCCTGCTCCGGTGTCAGCCCGGCGGCCGCAAGCGCCCGGAATTCCGCATGCAGGCCAAGGCCCGCCGGCAGCCCATTGGGCTTGCTGCCGAGCACCACGGTCATTGATCCGGTGGCGAGGCGCGGCGGCGCGGTGAACCGCCGTACCGGTTCGAACTCGTGGCCCAACAGGCCAGCCTGCCGGGATCCGAGTAATGCAGTGAGGTTCGGTGTCTGTGCGTCTGCCAGTCCGGAAACGATAGTCACCGGCTCGCTGCTGCCGGCTGCGAGTTTCATGTTCCGGTACTGGTTGGCGCCGGGCGAACCGGGCAGCGCGGCGGCACCCAGCAGCAGCGATGCGCCGGACCCGAGGGCGGCCTGCCAGGTTTCCGCGAGCACGGCGACGCCCTGCTGTTGCCAGCGCTCGACTGCGGCACGCTGTGCCATGCCGGCATCCATGTCGCCGGCGACGGTGACGAGCCACGGGGCTGGCTCCGTTGTATCCGAGGCGGGCCTCGCCGCGAGCACCCGCGGTCCCGGAGTGTCCTCGCCCGACCAGCGCCGGTTGAGATCGCCGGCTTCGTGGTACTCGGCAACCAGCGTCGTCACGCCGAAAGACAGCAGCGCCGGCCCCAGGCGTTCACCGGCCGCCGGCGGCAGTGCCGCGTAGCCGTCGATGAAGCCCGGCAGCACCGTGAGATCGCCCATGTCCAGGAGCACGGAGCCGACACGCTCCCGTTGCGGCTCGATGGCACTGATGCGTCCGCCTTCAACGAGTATGTCGAGCCCCTCCCGGTACCCGCCGCCGATGCCGTCGAACAGCCTGGCGGCGCGTATCACCAGCTTGCTCGACGGTTCGTCGATCGGCTCGAGCTCGCGAACCGGCAGAATCCTGGGGGCGTGCGCAACCGGCCGGCCGACCGTCGCGCGGAACGGCACGGATCTCGATACCCAGGAATTGAACTGCCGTTTGCGAATCCGGCCGTTCGCCGCGTACAGCATCTGCTGCCGGTCGAGCCATGCAACGGGCGTAATGAAAAGGTCCTGGTCGTCGATCAGGACCCGTTCGAGCAGCGGGTCCGACAGGATCACCATGTTCATGGTGACGCCGTCGGAGGAGTCGCGCGCGAAGGTGACGAGGCTGCCGTCAGGCCGCCAGGACGGTGCGGACAGGCGTTCCTCCGAGACGACGAGTTCCCGGTCGGGCTGCCCGAATCGCCGCAGGACGAGCGACCAGCGAGCGTCGTGTTTCCTCACGTAGACGAGATTGCGGCCGTCCGCGGACCAGGCCGGCTCGCTTTCGTCACCCGGGTGGCTGGTGATGCGCCAGGACAGGCCCGTGGATACGTCGAGTTCCCACAGATCGAGCCCGGTGTCATGCCGCTGCGAGGCGAATACGATGCGCTCACCGTCCGGGTGCCAGTCCGGCTGCCGATCCGTGTAATGGCCGTCGCCGAGCGCGCGCACGTCGTCGCTCGCGAACTCGTACAGGTACAGGCCGCTGCGTTGTTCGGCACGAGCTTCGAAGACGATCGAAGATGCATCCGGTGACCACCGGGGACGTTCTGCCGGCAACAGCCCGGCATTCAGCGGCTCGGCGTTGCCGCCCTTCAGGGGCAGTACCCAGATTCCGCCCAGCAGGTCCATGGCGATGCGGCCGTCAGCGGAGACGTCGACGCTGATGTCGGCTCCCTCGGTCAGCGTGACCTGCGCGGCCGCCATCTGGCAGCAGGCGGCAGCCGCGAGCAGCGTGGCAAGAGCCCTAGCTCGCACACGCCACCCTCAAGGACTGGTGACCGTCACCGTCCACGCTGACGGAGACTTCCATAGGCTGGCAGCAGACCTGGCAGTCTTCGATGTACACCTGCGAACCGGCCGAGAAATCGACCACGATCGATATTGGTTCGGCACAGAACGGGCAATGGCAACGTTCTTCGGAGATCAGTTCGCTCATCGCTTCTCGTTATCAGGGCTGTAGCCGGCTTCCTTCCCATTCGCCCGTGGCAAAGTCCTGCCCGGGGTTTCCTTCGAGCGTGCGCTGCCAGCGTGCGCGGTCATGGATGCGATCCCGACCTTCGATCCAAAGCTCGAGCGCGCTTGCCCATACGCGTACGCCACCCCAGTGTTGCGGGCGGGGAATCGCCGCGCTGGCGGCTCCTTCTATCGACTGCAGGTCGTCGCTGACGTTCAGCCCCAGGTCCCGGGCGCGCTCCTGCAGCTGCCGCAGCAATGCCTCGCGCGAGGCGAGCGGGGCGCTCTGGTCGCTGCCCCACGCGCCGAGCTGGCTGCCGTGGTCGCGGGAGGCGAAATAGGCATCGCTTTCTGCCGCGGGCGAGAAAACCGCGGTCCCCTCCATGCGCACCTGGCGCCCGAGCACGTCCCAGTGAAACGTGACCGCAACCTGCGGGTTGGAGCGCAGCTCCTCGACCTTGCGCGACTTGTAGTTCGTGTAAAAAACGAGATAGCCGGGGTCCGGGACAAAGTCCTTGCAGAGCACGACGCGGGCCGAGGGTTTTCGGTCGCTCCCGACCGTGGCGAGCGTCATCGAGTTCGGGTTGCGCTGCACGCACTGTCGCGCGGCTTCCTCGAGCCACGCTGCTGCCCAGTGCATGGGGTTCCCGGGCAATATCTCCGGCAGCCGATGCGCAAGATAAGGATTGGTCAAGCGGTTCTCCACTGCAGTGACTGTGACGCGGCCACCAGCGGCGCAGACTACCAAACGTCGGTTACGGTATCACGCATCGGAGAGGAACACGCCACCTTCACGGCGTTCGTCCGCAGCCACTTCGAACCCCTTGTGACGATCGAACGTGGCGACGCTCACGCCGCCGAAGTACATGTTGATGTCCGGGAATGCCTGCAGAGGGAGATCGAGCGCCGGCATCTCGAGCCCGGGTTCCGCCCGGAGCTGGTCCGCTTCGCCCGTGGTGTCGACATGAACGCGGGGATGCGCTATCGCATCGCCCAGCGGCATGCCGAACTGCAGCGTATTGACCAGCACCTGGTGAATGGCCGTCGTAATTCGATCGGCGCCCGGCGAACCGATGGCCATGGTCGCGTCGTTGCTGCGCGCCACGGTCGGCGCCATGTTCGATGGCAGGCGCTCGCCGGGCTCGCGCGAATCCACGTCGCGCCGGTTGAGTTCGATTTCGCCGAGGCCGTTGTTCAGCCACAGCCCGGTGCCGTCCGGCATTTCACCCGAGCCGTAGCCGGACGACGCGGTGATGGCGCAGCCCACGCCGGAGTCGTCGACCGCCGACGTATGTACCGTTGATGACGACGACCACTGCGACAGGAAGCGGCCCTGTTTCGCCGCGTGGATGAGTTCGGCGGCTGCCGCGCCGACGTCCTCGGCGATATCGAGCCGATCGCGGCGAAAGTCGAGGCATGCTCGCTGCACCCGGATCAGTTTGCCGAGCGACGTGCTGTCCCAGTCGTCCGCATGCAGATCCCCGCAGGCAAGCAGCATCGCCGTGAGTACCGCGCCGCCGACGGCCGGCGGCGGGGTGGTGGCAATGTGCCAGTCGTCGATATCGGCGACCAGGGCCGGCCGCTCGATCGCCTCGTAACCGGCAAGGTCCTCCCTTGTCAGGGCACCGCCTCCCTTGCGCACGTGCGCGGCGATAGCCTCGGCCAGTTCACCGTCGTAGAACACCGAGGCGCCGCGATCCGCAATCGCGGCAAGGCTATCCGCGAGATGCGGCACATGAACGCGGCTGCCCCGGTCGTAAAGCCGGCCGTCCTCGTCGTGCAACGCCGTATGGCCGTCGCGACTGCGGCCGAAGATCAGTTCGCCGCTGTAGCCCAGGTAGTAACGACACGCCGCAGGCAGCGGGAAACCGGAACGGACGACCTCGATCGTCGGCTGAAACAGTGCGCGCCACGGCAGGCTGCCGAAGCGCCGCCAGGCCTTCTCGACGGCGGCAAGCGCGCCGGGAACGGCAACCGAGCCCGGGCCGACGATCGTCGAAACGCCGCCGCCGTAATCGAGGCGCACGGGCACCTTGCCCTGGCCGCGCTCCCCGTCCGGCAGACCGTGCCCCGGCACCGCGTGGTTGCCGTCGAAGGTCACCGGGTCGTGGCCCGGCGCCCACACCGTGACGTACGCGCCCCCCGCGAGCGCGCAGACGCCGGGTTCCGTGTTCATGGACATGAGCGCCGTAGCGAGCGCGCAATCGACGGCGTTGCCGCCCAGCGCGGCAACGTCGCGGGCGGCGTCGGCGGCGATCGCGGAAGTCGTTGCGACGGCGACGCGGGTCACGGGAGGACTGCCTCAGAAATGGATCACGGATCGAATGCTTTTGCCCTCGTGCATGAGATCGAAGGCTTTGTTGATGTCCTCCAGCGGCATCGTGTAGGTAATGAATTCGTCGATCTTTATGTCGCCGTCCATGTACTGCTCGACCATCCCGGGCAGCTGCGAGCGGCCCTTGCAGCCGCCGAAGGCGGTGCCGCGCCAGACGCGCCCCGTGACCAGCTGGAACGGGCGCGTGGAAATTTCCTGCCCGGCGCCCGCAACGCCGACAATGACCGACTCGCCCCAGCCCTTGTGGCAGCACTCGAGCGCGGAACGCATCAGGTCGACGTTGCCGACGCACTCGAACGAGTAGTCCACGCCGCCATCGGTGAGCTCCACGATCACGTCCTGGATCGGCGCATCGTAGTCGCGTGGATTGACGGTGTCGGTCGCGCCGAGCTGCTTCGCGAGTTCGAACTTGTCCGTGTTGATGTCGATGGCGAGAATGCGTCCCGCCTTCGCCATCATTGCGCCCTGGATGGCGCTGAGGCCCACGCCGCCGAGCCCGAACACGGCGACGGAAGCGCCGGGCTCGACCCTGGCCGTGTTCAGCACCGCGCCGATACCGGTCGTGATGCCGCAGCCGAGCAGGCAGACTTTCTCCAGCGGCGCCTCCTTGCTGATCCTGGCGACGGCGATCTCCGGCAACACCGTGTACTCGCTGAACGTCGACGTGCCCATGTAGTGATGGATCGGTTTGCCGTTCAGGGAGAATCGCGATGTCCCGTCCGGCATGAGGCCACGGCCCTGGGTCGCGCGTATCGCCTGGCACAGGTTGGTCTTGCCGGAGGTACAGAAGTCGCACTCGCCGCACTCGGGCGTGTACAGGGGGATGACGTGGTCACCCACGGCAAGCGACGTAACACCGGCGCCGATTTCTTCGACCACGGCACCACCTTCGTGGCCGAGTACGGCGGGAAAAAGGCCCTCGGGATCCTCGCCGGACAGCGTGAATGCATCCGTGTGGCACACACCGGTCGCGACGTTTCGCAAGAGCACTTCACCGGCCTTCGGTCCCTCGAGGTCGATCTCCTCGATTTCGAGTGGCTTGCCCGCCTCCCAGGCTACTGCTGCGCGTGATTTCATCGTTTTTTCGCTCCGCCCAAAGATTGCATTCGTGGGTTTACAAGAGGCCGGATATTCGCACGATTGCCCCGCAAGCGACAGTGCCGGCCGCGGCCGAGCGCATCGATGTCGTTCATCGCGCATTCATAAAATTAATTAAAACAAGGGCTTGCATTAAGCATCGGTTCATGCGCCGAAACCTACCATGGCCTCGAACTCGTCAACACCGGAGGTCATCATGTTCAGGTCAATTTGCACGCTAAGCGTCATTTGCGGTTTGTGCCTCGGAGCGGCCCCGACGGCCCAGGCACACGATCGCACATACGATCACTACCCGCCGCAGCGCTATCATCACGCGCGCATTTACCGTGACAAGCACATGCCGCGTTGGCTCAGGTACGACAGGGGATTTCGTTATTGGTATCGGCGTTCGTCGCTGCGCCACGATCATCACGTGAGCTGGCGGCAGCTCTTTGAAATCTATCGCTGGGAGCGGAGCTACCGGCACCGGCACGATCGCCGTCACTACGACAAGTCGCGGCATTCTAAGCGGAAATGGCGCTATCGCGACGACGACTGACGAGCAACGCCGGCTTGCCCGGGTTTGCAGGAGTCCTGTACAACAGACCTCCTGATGTTGCAGCACGGGCTACCGCAAACCAATGAACCTGGAAAACCTTCGCGATGCGCTGTCGGCTATCGACAGGCAGATCATTGACCTGATCGCAGAGCGGCAGCGCATCGTCGGCGATATCGGCCAGAGCAAAGTGGCGCACGGCACCGCGACGCGAGATTTCGCGCGCGAGAAAGACGTCATCGACTCGGGCCGCGCCCGGGCCGAGGCGGTCGGCATCGACCCGGAGCTGGCCGAGACGATTCTGAGCGAACTCATTCGCTCGTCCCTGGCCAGCCAGGAGCGGGAGCGCGTGATTGCGGAAGGCAAGGGAGACGGCAGGCGGGTCCTCGTAATCGGCGGCGCGGGCAAGATGGGCGACTGGTTCGTCAAATTCTTCGCAAGCCAGGGGTTCGAGACGACGGTCGCGGATACCCATGCAGAGGATGGGCCGGGGGTATTCCGGAACTGGACCGACGCGGGCGTCGATTACGACGTGATCGTCGTTGCAACCCCGCTCGCCGTATCCGGCCGCATACTCGCGCAGCTTGCGGTTCTCAATCCCCCCGGCCTCGTCTTCGACATCGGCTCGCTCAAGACGCCCCTGATCGACGGACTGCGAGAACTGCAGCAGGCGGGTTGCAAGGTGACGTCGCTGCATCCGATGTTCGGGCCGGGCACCCGGCTGCTGTCCGGGCGCCACCTGATCGTTTGCGATGCCGGATCGGCCGAGGCGACGGCTGAGGCGAAGGCCTTGTTCTCCGCGACGATGGTGGAACAGCTCGACATGGGGCTCGACGATCACGACCGCCTCATCGCGTACGTGCTCGGCTTGTCGCATGCCCTCAACATCGCGTTCTTCACGGCGCTTGCGGAAAGCGGCGAAGCGGCGCCCAGGCTGGCGCGGATGTCTTCGACGACGTTCGACTCGCAGCTGCTGGTGTCGGGCGACGTGGCGCGCGACAACCCGCATCTCTATTTCGAGATTCAGCACCTAAACCGCTTCGGCCTCGGCCCGCTGGATGCGCTGGTCGATGCCGCCAGGCGCATCCGGGAACTGGTTGCCAATGGCGACGAACAGGGTTTTGTCGAGCTGATGGAGCGGGGGCGGGACTACCTGGCGCTGCGCAGCTGACGCGTCCCGCATTCTGCCGGCCCGTCGTGCGACGTCGCCGGCGGATTCTGGTAAAAGAATCGTCCGCCGGCCTGAAGGATCCCCGTTGTATGCAGAGCGCAGACGAACTCGAGGCAAGACTTGCGGAGGCTGAACGCCGGCTGGAGGCGCTGACCGCGCAGGTTCGGCAGAACGACGACAAGCTGCGGTCCTCGCAACAGCGCGAGATTCAGTTGCTGCAGGCGCCCGACCTGGACAGCCTGCTGAATGAAATGACCGGCGGGCTCCGCGAGAGCTTCGATCTGCAAGCCGTGAGCGTCGTGCTGCGCGATCCGGGGCACGACATTCGCCACCTGCTGCTCGCGACCGATGTCGAGCGCAATCCCGACCTGATCCTCGTCGACACGCTGACGGGGCTGGCGCCGCAATACGTCGCGCTACATCGGCCGTGGCTCGGACCCTTCGTCACCTGCGATCACAACATGATAGTGGCATCGCCTGGCAACCTTGCCAGCATCGCGATGATTCCGCTGCGCTGCCGCGACGAACTGATCGGCAGCATCAATCTCGCGAGCGCGGACCCGGATCGCTATACCGCGCGGCATGCGAGCGACTTCCTTGCGCATCTCGGGGTCGTTGCTTCGTTGTGTATCGAGAATGCGGTGAACCGGGCGCGACTGCGGCGCAGCGGCTTCACGGATGTGCTGACAGGCTGGCACAACCGTCGCTACCTGCAGGCGCGCATGAAGGAGGAGCTGTCGAGGTCATGCCGGGACGGCAGCCCTCTGGTCTGCATGATGCTGGATGTCGATCACTTCAAGCGCATCAATGACAACTGGGGTCATGCGACTGGCGACAGCGTGCTGCGCGAGCTGGCGCAGCGGATCGACGCGGAGGTAAGGGCCAGCGACGTTGCGGCCCGGTTCGGCGGAGAAGAATTCGTGATCCTGTTACCCGGTACGACATGTGCCGACGGCCAGTACCTCGCTGAGCGCATTCGCAACGCCGTTTCCGCTGCGCCCTTCGGCCTGCCGGGCGGCGGGCATGCTGCGGTCACGGTGTCTATCGGCATCGCGGAATTCGATCCGGGGGCGGGGAACAGCGACCTGAAATCGCTCGGCGAAGCACTCATCGCGCGGGCCGACGTGGCGCTGTATGCCGCGAAGGCGGCGGGGCGCGACCGCGTTGTCGTGGAGGCGGCATGACGCGCTTAGTGGCATGCCTGCTTGCGGTAGTGACGCTCTGTGCCTGCGAACGGCCCGCTCCGGAACCCCGTGCACCAGCGGCGCGGCCGGAGCCCGTCGTCGTCTATGCACCGTACGAGGACGAGAACTACCTGCCGTCGCTGTTCGCGGAATTCACGCGCGAGACCGGCATCCCGGTGACGGTAAGGCACCGGCCCGAGCACCAGATCGTCGGCGAGGTGATCGCAAACAAGGGATCGCCGCCGGCCGATGTGCTGCTGACCCGGTCGGTTCACGGTATCTGGCGCGCGGCCGACGAGGGTGCGCTAAGGCCGCTGCAGTCGCAGGAAATTACACGCACCGTGCCTGGCTGGCTGCGCGACCCCGACGGGTACTGGACGGCGATCGGGTTCAGTCCCATACACGTGGGCTGTAACGGGGAACGCCAGGAGGATTGCGATGCAGTCGAGGCCTACGAGGATCTCGGCAAGCCCGAATTCCAGGGACGGCTGTGTGTCTCCGCGTCGTCGATCGCCGTCAACCGGACCCTGATTGCCGGTCTGATCGCGGATCACGGCGTGCGGCCGGCGGAGCTGATCGTCCGCAGCTGGATGGCCAACCTCGCGTTGCCCGCGTTCGATTCGGAGGCCGCGCTGCTGCAGGCGGTCGAAACGGGGACCTGCCGGCTGGCCATTGTGTCCAGCCTTGCGGTTAACGACTTCAATCGGCCGACCGTGGCGGCGATCTGGCCGCAGCCCGGTTATCTCGACGTCGCCGCCGTGGGCATCAACCGCCACGCGCGCAGCCCGGAGGCGGCACTTCGTCTCGTCGAGTGGCTCGGCGGCACAGAGGCGATGGCGGCGCAGTTCGACGCAATCGGACTGCGGCCGGTGGGCGCCGGCGTACCGGCGGCCGGCCTTCCGGTCCCG
>CBDUCE010000108.1:0-9906 GCA_965365575.1 uncultured Gammaproteobacteria bacterium | reverse complement strand
CTCCCGTGGTGGCTGGCGTTTGACCAAATATCTAGCTCAGTACCGAGTAGCGTCCTCCGGACAGCTTCTCGATCTTTCCTTCTAGCTCCAGGATCAGAAGCATGGAGGAAACATGATCGATCGTCAATCCGGAGCGCGCGACGATTTCGTCGGTGCTCACCGGGTCGTGACCAATCGTTTCGAGCAGTTTTACATACTCCTCGTCCGCCTCGGCGGCCGCCTCCCGGGGGGGAACTGATGCATCGACCGTTTGCAGCATGTGCCCTGCCAGCGGCGCAAGTTCGGCGACGATATCGTCCGCGGCCTCGACCAGTTTCGCGCCCTGGCGGATGAGCTGGTGGCAGCCACGGGTCAGCGGATTATGTATCGAGCCAGGAATCGCGAAAACTTCCCTACCCTGTTCCGCGGCCAGCCGCGCGGTAATCAGCGATCCACTGCGCCGCGCGGCTTCGACGATGAGCGTACCCAGACTGAGGCCGCTGATCAGCCGGTTTCGCTGCGGAAACAGCGCCCTGTTCGGCGGGGTGCCGAGTGGAAACTCACTGACGAGAGCGCCGTGCTGCGCGATCTCCCGGGCGAGCCCGTGATTGGCCGCCGGGTAGACGCGATCGATGCCGTGGCCGAGGAAGGCGACCGTTGGCGCATCCGCCGCCAATGCACCGCGGTGCGCGGCGGCGTCGATGCCCTGAGCGAGCCCGCTGACGATGCAGAAGCCTGTCCGGCCGAGATGCCGGGCGAATTCGAACGCGTTTTGCGCGCCGCCGCTCGTGGGATTGCGGCTGCCGACGATCGCAAGGGCGGGCAGGTGCAGAATCTCAGGGTCGCCGACGATATGAAGTTGTTCAGGCGGGCCGGGTATGCCTGCAAGGAGTTCCGGATAAGCGTCGTCCCCGAGCCTGACCCGATGGTGGTTTTCCTGCTGTAACCACTCGTTCTCGTCCACCGCGGATTCCGGATCATGTGCCAAGGTCACGCAATCATACCGTGGTAGCGCTGCACCGCGGCATGCCTATTCTCCGTGCAATACGCAAAAAAAAACGGCGCCCGGAAGCGCCGTCTTTCAGATCCTGGCGTAACCGCGGTCAGATCGGGTTGCGTACGCTGTCGTGGATGTGGATCGCCTGGGTGGCTTCCATGACGAGCCCGTAGCCGATGCGATCGTACACCTTGAATACCATCAGCGTGCCGGCCTCCTCGTCGGGAAGGCGCACCTTGCCGCCACCGAAGCGGTCTTTGACGGTTTCGCCAGTGCGGAATACCGAGAGGACATCGCCGACCGACAGGCCGTCTCTCGTGCCACGATTCAATACGACGACCTGGTACTGGCCGATCTGGGTAACCCCGCCCACGACCGAGATGATGCGACCGTCGATGGTGCTGCTCGGCGCACGCGGGTAGAAATTCAGCGGTAGATCGACCGACTCCGGAATAAGCTTGTCGCCGGGAACGGCCTCCTGGCTGGTGTCGGTCAGGGCCATCGTTGCCGGGTCACCCGAGCGCCGCAGGGTGCCTTCGCCAATGAATTTGCCCTGGTAGCCGATGAGCTTGTTGTCGTCGGGGTCAATCAGGGGGCCGCCGACTTCCACGACGTTGTAGCGCGAGCCCAGCTGAGCGTTATCCAGGCCGCGCACGTAGACCACGTTGCCGGCTGCAGCAATGAGGTGGTCGCCGCGCGTCTCGAGCAGGTACGGCAGACGATCGGTTTCGCGCTTCTCGAGGACCGCCCCGCTCGACAGGAACGCCGATACCGATTCGTACGGGATGCTGGTTACCGCCTGGGTAATCGGTGATATGCGGGCCTGCGGCGACAGTCGATACGTCGAAGCGCGCACGTTGGTGATGCGCGGCACGCCGTCGATGTATACCAGCGCGAGAACGTCGCCCGGGTAAATAAGGTGTGGATTCTCGATCTGCGTGTTGATGTGCCAGATCTCCGGCCAGAACCAGGGATCCTTCAGAAAGGTTGCGGCGATGTCCCACAGCGTGTCGCCGACCTTTACCACGTACTCGTCAGGATGATTGTCGGCAAGCGGTACCGGCTGGCTGACGCGCTCGACGACCGGGCCACCGTAGTCGGGAACTGGCGACGTCGACGTGCTGTCATAGCTCTGCGGCGGCGCGCTCGCCGGTGTCGGAACCGCGGCTTCGTCATCATCGTCGTTCGCAAACGGGTTCAGGGAGCAACCCGCAAGCAGGGCGGCCAGCGCAACAGCGGTGAGCCGGATGAGGGTGTTCAGGCTTTGTGTGCGGGGGACCATAGTTCGCGGGTGCTCCATTTTTGCGGATTCAAACCGGGCCGGTCGCGGCATTGCTATAATATGTCGTTCCGGCATTGCCACGGCTGCCAATTACGTCACATTTCCGGCTCAAGAGGCGCTCGGAGCTGCTATGTAATTGGCCGCATTTTCTGAAACTTATTCAATTAAGTCAAACATTTAGAGAATTTATATAGGGTTTTACGCGAGATCCGGGTGAAATAATTATGTCCTGAAAGGGTCATATTGAGTCGATGAACCCGGAAATTGCCGCAGGCGAATTATGGCAAAACTGACGATTCTGGAATTTCCCGACGCGCGTTTGCGCAAGAAGGCGGTACCCGTCGACGTGGTCGACGATGAACTGCGGACGCTTGTAGACGACATGTTCGAGACCATGTATGCCGCACCCGGCATCGGCCTTGCCGCGACGCAGGTCGACGTGCACCGGCGCCTGCTGGTGGCGGACGTCTCGTCGGACAAGAGCGAGCCGCACGTCTTCATCAATCCCGAGATCCTCGAAAAAGACGGCGTGACCGTCACCGAGGAAGGCTGCCTGTCGGTTCCCGGGTACTTCGAGGAAGTGAAACGTGCGGATCACATCCGTGTGCGCTACCTCGACCGGGAAGGCCGTGAATGCGAGAGCGAATTCGAGGGCCTGCTGGCGGTTTGTGTGCAGCACGAGATCGATCACCTCGACGGCAAACTCTTCGTCGACTATCTTTCCGAGGCAAAGCGGTCCCGCATTCGCAAGAAACTGGAAAAAGAGCGGCGCCACCAGGCCGCCGCCGTGATCGCCTGATCACCGCTCGCCGATAGCCGCAAGCGCGTCATGACGGATACGAGAGTGCTGTTTGCCGGTACGCCGGAATTCGCGCTCGCGTCGCTGCGGGCACTGGCGGACGCCGGCATCGTGCCACTCGCGGTGCTGACGCAGCCGGATCGGCCGGCGGGCCGCGGCAAACGACTTGCCGCGAGTCCCGTCAAGCAGTTCGCGAGCGACCGCGGCATCGACGTGTTGCAACCGGCAACGCTCAAAGATCCCGAAGCCGTTGCTCAAATTGCCGCGTTCGAACCCGATAGCCTCGTCGTGGCGGCCTACGGGCTGATACTTCCGCAGAGCGTTCTCGATATCCCGGCAAAGGGTTGTCTCAACGTGCATGCTTCGTTGCTGCCGCGCTGGCGTGGCGCGGCGCCCATCCAGGCCGCGATACTCGCCGGCGACGAGGAGACCGGCGTCAGCCTCATGGCCATGACCGCGGGGCTCGACTGTGGCCCGGTGTTCGTCCGGGAGGCGGTCGCGATCGGCGCGGAGGAAACCGCCGGCGAGTTGCACGATCGCCTTGCAGCCCTTGGCGCTGAACTGCTCGTGCGCCATTTCGATGCCATCCTGAGCGGCTCGCTCGAAGCGGTCGAGCAGGACGATTCCAGGGCAACCTACGCCGGCAAGATCGAGAAGCAGGATGCGCGGCTGGACTGGCAGGAGCCGGCAGCAGAGCTGCATCGCCGGGTCCGTGCGTATAACCCGGTCCCGGGTGCCTTTTTCCTGCTTGATGACATGCCGATCAGGTGCTGGCGGGCGGGCGTCGTCCCCGGTGCGCCCGGCACGGCCGCGGGACAGGTCGTGTCTGCAGGCCGTGACGGTATCGTTGTCGCCTGCGGCCGGGATGCGCTGCGGCTGGACAGCCTGCAGCGTCCCGGCAAACGCCCGGTTACCGCGGGCGAGTTCGCCGCCGCCGTGGCGATGGCCGGGCGGCGGCTGAGCTGATCGCCATGCCCAATAGTCGCCAGGGGGCACGAGTGCGGGCCGCAGCGGCGCAAGTCGTCGACGCCGTGGTTGCATCGGGCAGGTCACTCGACACGGCCCTGCCGGATCACGAGGCGCAGGTAGCCCGGGAGGACCGCGCATTGCTGCGGTTGCTTTGTTACGGAACCCTGCGGCGGCACTGGCGCCTGCAGTTCTGGATCGGGCAGCTGCTGGAGCGGCCGCTGAAACCGAAAGACGGCGTTATCAATGCGCTGCTCGCGATCGGTCTCTACCAGCTGACGGAAACCCGTATCCCCGATCACGCGGTGGTGTCGCAGACCGTCGAGGCGTCGCGATTGCTGCGGCGGCCGAAGCTAGCGGGTCTGCTGAACGCCGTGATGCGCCGTTTCCTGCGCGAGGATATTGCTTCGGTGGTGCCTGACAACGCAGAGGCGGTGCATGACCATCCGCATTGGCTGATCGATGCCATACAGAATGACTGGCCCGGCCAGGCCGATGCGATTCTCGCGGCCAATAATGCGCGCGCGCCCATGTGGCTGCGCGTCGACGCATCCCGCGCAACGGCTGCGGACTACGTGCAGCGGCTGCAGGAAGCCGGGCTCGCGGCGGAGGCTTTCGATGCGATCGACGGGGCGGTGAAGCTGATCGAGCCGGCGCCCGTCGAGGAACTGCCGGGATTTGCCGATGGCCGCGTCTCCGTGCAGGATGCCGCGGCGCAGCTGGCGGCGCCCTGGCTGTTGCAGGGAAATGGCCGGCGCGTGCTCGACGCCTGCGCTGCGCCGGGCGGAAAAAGCGGGCACCTGCTGGAACTCGGAGGCTCGGAAGTCGATCTGACCTGCCTGGACAGGGACGCGAAGCGGCTGCAGGCCGTCGCGCAGAATCTCGACAGGCTGGGCCGTGCTGCGACGCTCGTCTGCGGCGATGCGTCAACGCCACAGACGTGGTGGGACGGGTCGGCCTTCGATGCCATCCTGCTGGACGCGCCGTGTTCGGCAACCGGTGTCATTCGTCGCCACCCGGATATCAAGTTGCTGCGCCGCGCCTCGGACATAGCGCCGCTTGCAGGCCTGCAGCGCAGCCTGCTCGACCGGGTCTGGCCGCTGCTGGCGCCGGGCGGACGACTGCTGTACGTGACCTGTTCGGTGCTTGCCGCGGAGAATGACGACGTGCTGCGCCCGTTTATCGAGGCGACGGCCGATGCACGGGAGATCGCTGCGTTGCAAAATAACAACATCCGCGATCTAATGCAGCGCAAGGCGTGTGGATTCCAGGTCTTGCCGGGCACGGCAGACATGGACGGGTTCTATTACGCCTGCCTTGAGAAGGCTGGCTGAGCATCAATGTCGACAACACGAGACCAGGGGCTGGGCGGGACGATACGCAGCGCAATCATCGGCGCTGCCGTGATGCTGCTCGGTGGTGTCGCGCTGGCACAGGACCCCGTGGAGCGAGTCGGGTATTTCGAGGTTCGTTCAGCCTCGACCGAAATCGTCAACGGCGTTCACCTGCTCGATGCGCGGCTGCAGCTCGTGCTTTCCAGCGACGCGCTGAACGCACTCAACAGTGGCGTGCCGTTGACGATCGAACTGCAGATGCAGGTCATCCGGTCGCGGCGCTTTTATCTCGACGCCCTCGATGCAGAACTCGCCTTCCGCTTCGAACTCGAATACCGGCCGATCAGCCAGCGTTACATCGTCCGCAACCTGAACACCGGCAACCAGGACTCGTTCGCGACGCTGTATTCCGCGCTCAATAATCTCGGCCGTGTTCAGCGATTGCCCGTTGTCGATGAATCCCTTCTGGTCCCCGACCGCGACTACCGGGTCAGACTTCGGGCCCTGCTGGCCACGGAGCAATACTCGGCGCCGTTGCGGCTTCTTTTCTTCTGGCGCGATGAGTGGCAGCTCAAGAGCGAGTGGTACGAATGGAAGCTCGAACGATAAAGCGGGCCTTTATCGGCATGCTCGCGACGGCCGGCGTGCTGCTATCGCTCATTGCGCTGTTCCTGCTCAGCGTTACCGCGCAGAACTCCGACGACTTCGGCCGTCTTCACAACACGTTGGTCAGCATCAACATCGTGGGCGCGATCCTGTTGTTCGTGCTTCTTGTCGGCAACCTGATTCGCCTGCTGCGCGACTATCGCGAAAACGTTCCGGGGGCGCGTCTGAAAACGCGCATCGTAGGGATGTTCGTCGGGCTCGCTGTGCTGCCGCTGCTCGTCGTGTTTTATTTCGCGGTGCAGTACATCAATCGCGGTATCGACTCGTGGTTCGATGTCGAGATAGAGGACGGGCTCGGCAGCGCCATAGAGGTGGTGCAGGCCGTGTTCGAAGTTCAGATGCGCGAGAACCTGTCCGCCACGCGCCGGATTGCAGAGCGGCTCGCGGCAGTCCCCGAGGGGCGCTTCGTTTTCGAACTCAGCATGCTGCGCCGCGAGGCCGGTGCGAGCGAGATGACGCTGTTTGGCAATAACGCGCAGATTCTCGCGACCAGTTCCGACAGGTCGACCGCGAGTCTGCCGCGGCCGCCGATCGACGTGCTGGAGATGCTGACGGTCGACAGGCCGAATCACGTGAGCCTGGACGAGAACGAAGACGGTCTATACGCGATTCGTACGGCGGTACTGTTCAGGGTGCGCGGCCGCAGGGAACCCGTCGGCATCCTGCAGGGCCACTTCCCGACGACCGAGCGCGTCAGTCGGCTCGCAGCGAGCGTCAGCGATGCGCAAACCGGCTACGAGCGGCTGGTGTTCCTGCGCGAAGGCCTGAAGGTCACGTTTACCCTGACGCTGACCGTCGTCCTGATGCTGTCACTGCTGGCGGCGATCTACGGCGCATTGGTGCTGTCACGGCGCCTCGTGGCCCCGATCCAGGATCTGGTTGCCGGTACGCGCGCGGTCGCTGCGGGCAACTTCGACACCCGACTGCCGTCGCCGTCCCGAGACGAAATCGGTTTTCTCATCAACTCCTTCAACGACATGACTCAGCGTCTGGCGGCTGCCCGCCGCGAGACGCGTCTCAGCCAGGCGCTGGTCGAGGCGGAGCGTGGGAACCTCGAGGTGATACTTGCGCGGCTGTCGACCGGCGTCGTCGCGATCGATCTCGACCTCCGAATCCGCACGGCGAATCAGGCTTCCGGCGCTATTCTCAACGTGGACCTCGAGAACCGTGTCGGGGAGTACCTGCCCGACATCGCGCGGCACGAGCCACTGCTCGAGCAGTTCGTCGACGTGGCTCGTGTGCATCTCGACGCCGGCGAAACGGAATGGCGCGAGCAGATCGTATTGCGCGGCGAGGTGGGGAGGCGCGTGCTGACCTGCGCGTGCACGGCATTGCCGGGCGAAGGTGACCGGGCGGGTGGCTACGTGGTCGTATTCGACGACATTACCGGCTTGCTGCAGGCACAGCGCGATGCTGCCTGGGGCGAGGTGGCGCGGCGTCTTGCGCACGAGATCAAGAACCCGCTGACGCCCATCCAGCTGTCCGCCGAGCGGCTGCGCCGCAGGTATCTCGACAAGATGTCCGGCGACGAAGCCAAGATTCTCGACCGTGCGACGCACACGATCGTGCAGCAGGTCGAGGCCATGAAAGAGATGGTCAACGCATTCAGCGATTATGCGCGCGCGCCGGATATGGACATCAACCGGTTCGATCTCGACAAGCTCGTCCACGAAGTAGTGGACCTGTATCGGTCACAGGAAAGTGATGTCAGGATCGTCGTTACGTCGGACCCGACGATGCCGCTCCTGGAAGCCGACGAAGGCCGGGTGCGCCAGATCCTGCATAACCTGGTGCGAAATGCGCTCGAGGCGCTCGAGCAGACTCCTAACCCGAGGGTCGATGTGCAAGTGAGCGCAGCGGATTACGGAGGCATCGATTTTGCGCTGCTGAAAGTCGAAGACAACGGGCCGGGATTCGATACCGCTGACATCAGCCAGGTCTTCGATCCGTACGTTACAACCAAGCCCAAGGGGACCGGGCTCGGACTTGCCGTTGTCAAGAAACTGGTCGAGGAGCACGTGGGAACGATTCTTGCCGAAAACCGGAAAGACGGAGGAGCGGTCATCAGTATCAGGCTGCCCATCAACGAGGCGGCCCGTGAGGCGATGATTGCGAAGGGAACCAGCCGTACTGAAAAGAGGAGGGAAAGAGCATGAGCAACCCGCAGGTGCTCGTGGTCGATGACGAAGCTGACATTCGTGCGTTGATCCAGGAAATTCTGTCGGAGGAGGGCTACGGAGTAACCGTGGCAGCCAACGCCGACGAGGCGAGGTCGGCACGCCGCGACAATAATTTCGACCTCATTCTTCTCGACATCTGGATGCCCGATACCGACGGCATAACGCTGCTGCGCGAGTGGTCCGGCAACGGCGACCTGAAATGTCCCGTCGTGATCATGTCGGGGCATGGGACGGTGGATACGGCCGTCGAGGCCACCCGGCTCGGCGCGCACGATTTCGTGGAGAAACCGCTGTCGCTCGCGAAACTCCTGCGAACCGTGGAAGGTGCGCTGGATTCTGCGGGCAGACACGCGACGGCAGCTCGCGGTACCTTGCCGCCGCTGCTCGCTCCCGTCGGGCGCAGCGCACTCATGCAGGCGTTGCGAGACAAGGTGAAGCAATATGCAAGACACGATGCGGCGGTGCTGCTCAGCGGTGAACCAGGAACCGGCCGTGGCGCCTTCGCCCGCTACCTCCACGCTCTCAGTGGCCGCGCGGACGGCCCGCTGATCAGCATCACCGCGGCTTCGCTGACCGCAGGGAACGTCGAGGAAAGCCTGCTCGGCAGCGAAGAGGATGGTGAAGTGCACATGGGCGCTTTCGAGAAAGCCAGCGAGGGCACGCTGATCATCGACGAGCTGACGGACGTCGGCTCGACAGGCCAGCGGATCCTGTTCAGTGTCCTTGAGGATGGCAGTTTCACTCGCAAGGGTGGCAGCAGCACCGTGCCGCTCGATGCGCGAGTCGTGGCAACCGTGCGGGCGGATTACGACGACAAGGTGCGCTCCGGGGAATTACGCGGCGATCTCGTCGCGAACCTCGGCGTGCTGACGCTGCGTGTACCCCCGCTGCGAGAGTATTCCGAAGACGTGCCGGAACTCCTGGGCTATTACGTGGACAAGCTCGTCGACTCGGACGGCTTCGCATTTCGCCGTTTCAGCGTTGCGGCGCAGAACCGGCTCAGGAACTACCCGTGGCCGGACAACGTGCGGGAACTCAAGAACCTGGTGCGCCGCCTGCTGATGTCGGACGCCGAGGGAGATATTTCGCTCGAGGAGGTCGAAGCGGAGATTTCCGGGGCGGCAGCCGAAGACGAGCCGCTCGTCAAGCAGGACCTGCTGGCCCTGCCGCTGCGCGAAGCGCGCGAGCAATTCGAACGTGCCTACCTGCAACAACAGCTGGTGCTGTGTGATGGCAAGGTCGGGCAACTGGCGAAACGCGTCGGCATGGAACGAACGCACCTGTATCGAAAGCTGCGGTCGCTGGGCGTGGATTTCAAATCGGTAGCAACCGAGGACTAAACGAAGCAGCGGTTCTCGAACCGCGATCGCGCGCCCAGGCGCGCTGCTACAGTGAACCCTCAGGAAATGTACGACGCGCTACGGGCGGCCGGTCGGCAGGCGTGACGCGGCCGTCTGCATGAAACGTGAGGCCCGGGGTGCCGAAGTCCTCGATGCTCAGCCCCCTTATCATTTTCAGCACCCGGCCTTCCGGGTCCAGCGACGGGCCGGCCGGCCGCAGCTGGCGGGTCGAAATGATCTCGCCCTCGACGAAACGGCCCTCATTGTCGAGGGTTGCGATCAGTACGGGCGCGATGCCCTTGATACCTGCGACGCTGATCCCGTAGTAGGTTGCGAAGTTGCCCAGGCTGTAGGCGATCAGCC
>CBDUCE010000107.1:0-10193 GCA_965365575.1 uncultured Gammaproteobacteria bacterium | reverse complement strand
CCGCCACCGCCGTGTCGCCACCATTCGCCGGTCCAGGTCTTGGCGGCCATTTCCATGGCCTCGTTCTCGAAGCCATCCGCGGGATTGCCGGGGACGATATAGAACTTCCAGGCTTCTTCACCGGTGTCGGCGTCGTAGGCCGTGACCCAGCCGCGCGTGGGGCCGGCCTCCGTGCCGCCGTTGCCGATGAGCACCTTGCCGTTGAACGCCTTCGGAGCGCCGGTGATGTACAGCGCACGGTCGATATCGAAGGTCCGGACCAGCCACAGTTCCTCGCCGGTCTTTGCGTCGAGCGCAAACAGGCGACCGTCCCAGGTGGCGGCGAACAGTTTTCCTTCATAGAAAGAAATGCCGCGGTTGTGTTTCCAGCCCGCCCGTCGCTTGCCCCTGATCTCGTCGGCGACCTTGGGGTCGTACTCCCAGAGCAGCTCGCCGGTCACGGCATCGACCGCGCGTATCACGTTCATCGTGCCCGTGAAATACAAGGTGCCGTCGACGACGAGAGGTGTCGAAACGAGACCGACGTCGTTGGGCAGATCCAGGAACCAGTCAACCTTGAGCTTGGCTACGTTGCCGGTGTTTACCTGGTCCGACGGACTGAAGCGGCGTTCGTTGTGCGTGCGGCCATAGGCAAGCCAGTTTGCTGTCTGCGATTCGTCGGCCAGGGCTTTGTCGTCGTAAACGACGACTTCAGCGTCCTTGTCGCAGGCCGCGACTAACAGGAGACAGGCATACAAAGGCAACTGCAGCGACGAGTTTTTCATTCTTGTTAGACCTCGAGTGCGTGAGCTAACGATATTAAAACATTGTGCCAGATACAAATGTCGCCGGATGTGTGAGATTCGCGTGAATCGGTCATGCATCGTTATGCACAACGATCATTTGTTGGCAACGGGTGCCCCGGCAACGGGTTCATAAATAACAATAGAATCCGACTCTTACCGCCCAGAAAGGCCGCGTGCCGGTGGTTCGACGGATTCGGATCGCCGCAGGACGATTCTCGTCCCTGCGGGGCGCACTTCGTGCGTCTTGGTTCGCTTCGCGAACTGATTCGCCACTGGCGACCAAATTCGATAACGCCCCATGAAGGGGCGTTTCAGTGGCTGCAGTAGACACGGGCCAAAAAAGGTCAGCGTCAAATCGTCCCGGAGTCTTTACTCTGGCTCCATCGTCGCGATTCTCGCGAGATCGAAATCCGCAATGACCGGCAGGTGATCGGATGCCCTGCGTGTGTCAACAGTCGACAAGGCTTCGATATTTACAAGCGCCGCAATTGGCGACGCGTAGACCCGATCGAGCGATAGTACAGCCGGTCGGGACGGGAATGTCCGCACTGCCGGCGCCGCTCCCAAGATCTGGCGCAAGCTGCGGTGAACGCGTGAGAAGGGCAGCCACTCGTTGAAATCCGCGCAGAGCACGGTCAGATCTGCTTCGCTGTTCTCGAGGCAGGGCAGGATCGTCTGAAGCTGCGCTCGTCTCTCTCTCATCGACAAACCAAAGTGCGTGGCAACCAGTCGTAGCGCCTGGTCACCGATGGCGAAAACGGCCTCGATTGCGCCGCGTGGTTCACGTCGCGAGAAGGCAAGGTCATGGCAAGTCGTTAGCAACGGCGGCCCTTTTGAGAGAAGGAGATTCCCGTAGTCGAAGTCGGCACGTCTATGCGTAGTGCGTCCAGCGTTGAGAAGGCCCAATGAATCGGCAAGAAATTCCGAGACCGTCTTTCCATCGTATTCACGGTCTTCGACCTCCTGTAACGCGATAATGTCGGCGTCGAGCGTGGCCAGTACATCGGCAATGCGGCGCGGCGAGAATACGCCATCGGTACCTGTGCAACTGTGCACGTTGTAACTGACAACGCGCACGCGCTGTCCATCCTCGGGGCCTGCTTCAGCCACCCTTGTCTGAACCCTGTTTCTGCTTCTTCTTCCAGATGCGCAAGCCGATCGTCGCGATACCCGCACCGGCGATGGCTGCAACGATCCAGGGGTCAAATACCGGTTCGCCTGCGAGCGCCGCACGAGCCCGGTCGACGCTCAGACATATGAGCAGGATTCCCGGGGTCATCGCGATAAGCGTGCCCAGGACAAACTCGCGAAGCTCTATGCCGGATGCTCCGACGACGAGATTCACGAAGGTGAACGGCGCGATCGGGACCAGGCGGAGGCCCGCGAGTGCCCAGACGTCCGACGATGACGCGACCGAGTTGATTTTTTCAGTGATCGAATCAGGCACCTTGCGCATCAGTGTGCTGTGAAAACGGCTGCCAAGCCAGTGGTTGACGATGGTAGCGGAGAGTGTGCCAGCGAGCGCCGACGCAGACGCAGTCCACGGATCAAAAAGTAACGCACAAAGCGCAATCATGCCGGTTACGGGTGCGATGACCAGGCTGCCAACGACAAACGCTGGCAGCACGGCGAGAGGCGCCAGGGGATGGTCGGCAATACCACGCAAAGTGCCGAGCAACTCCATGGGCTCGAAACTTTCGCCGCTGCCCCGGATGCCCCAGTAGACCCAAAACGCGACGACCAGTCCGATGCCAGCGAGAAATAGCCATCCCGCAAGGGGTGTGTGCAGATCGGAAGAGTGCTGGTCGCCGCCGCTTTCACGGACAATCGGCTCCTCGAGATCGGCGATTTTTGCGACTGGCTCAAGCAAAGCCTGCTCGATGTCGCTTGCATCGATTTCGAGAGGCTCGAGACGTCGTGCATTGCCGGTGAATCGATCCAGCGTAGCCACTAGGCCGTCGTCGGTCAGGCTGGAAGCGACTGCTTCAAACTCGGCCCCCAAGTGCTCTGACAGAAGGTCGGCGCATAGCTCGGTTGCGGCCGTCTCGTCTACGAAAGCCAGATCGCATTCGCTATCGAGTCCCATCGAGCGGCGGCTAAGGTTCGCCGAACCAATGCGGCCGATGCGATTATCGACGACCATAACCTTGGAATGGACGGTGATTGTCGTGTCAGGCGAGTCGTCAGACGCGGGCGCCAGGATCCTCAGCCGCCCGTGGCGGTCAGCCTCCCGCAGGCGCGCGATGGCGCGGTTGCGAAGGATGTCCATAGTCGCCTGCTCGAGCCAGCCGGAAGTTTCACCGGGCAACACGATCACAACTTCAGGACCATTTTCTTCTTCAAGCCGGCGCGCGAGCGCTTTGGAGATAGCGACCGACGAAAAATACTGATTCTCGACGTAGATGCTGTGCTGCGCCGCACTGATCATGTCCAGGTAGAGCTGCCGTACTTCGCGAATGTCCTCATTACCGTCGGTGCCCGTCCAGGTCCGCGCGATTGCAACCTCGGAATCCCGGGCGCGGACCGTCACATCATCGGGCCATAGCGCCCGACCGTCGCCGACGTCATCCAGGTCCGAAAGCGGCTGTCCAATCGCATTGGCCCAGCGGCGGCTCACCAGCTCGCGCAGCTCAGCCGCCGCCTTGCCGGTCACAACAGCCTGGACATCATGGAATGGGCGGTACTCGACGCCGTTGGGGTCATGTCGACGCGTGTCGTCAGCGGAATGAGCGCGCGTATCCCAGCGGCACTTGGTCAGATCCAGGCCGCCCGAAAAGGCGAGAGCGCCATCGATAACGACGATCTTTTGATGATGACTGGCGCCAGTCGCGTGTTGCCCGTCGAGCTGGAAATGCAGACGATCCTGATTGCGCCAACCGAACGCCCGCGCGGGAAGCAGCTCTCGCTCGAGCACATATATCATCGCAAAGTCCCACGAGAGCACGTGCACGGAGAGGCTTTCCCGCGATTTAACGAGCTGCTGCAGCACGTCGCAAAGCTCGCTGGGGTAGTCAGGGTGATTTTCATCGCGGATCAGTACGGTTCGACTGTCGATATCCCAACCGACGATCAGGATCTCATGTCGGGCCTTTTCAAAGCTGTTCCTGAGTGCACCGAAATAGTCTTCACCGTCGATACACCAGCCGAGTTGTGCCGCGCGGCTGACCTTCAAGCAGTTACTGCCCTCCTGAAACAGGGCTTCACCAGCATCAGCACGTTTTCCCGAATCTGTTCTTCCCATTTCGCCTTACACCATGGAAGCCCGCATTTGTCGAGAGCGGCCACCCGACGCCCGCATTAACTTATCATGAACTTCCGTTACCGGTGACAGGTCGCCGGAGATGGGGCTCAAACGAATGCAGGACTGATATCATCGAGAGCGAACGCGCCAAGAGTCTTAATGAGTCATCGACTGATGAAGACGGCCAGTATGTCCTCTACTGAATGCAGCAGAGCCAGAGAGAATCTCACAATCCGTGGCTCGAGTACGCGATTCGACGTGCCAACGAGCTTGGCAAGCCCGGTATTTGCGGTTTTGACCTGTATGCCGAGTATTCCGATGCAAGTCTGAGGCACTTCGCGATGCAGGATATGCTGAAAACCGGCTACATGCATAACTACATGCGCGCTTCGGGCCTCGAGTCGAAGTTTGATACTGATTCTCACGTTAACCGGGTCGAATCGATCCAGCAGGAGGGCGATGATGGAGATTGACTGGGGGCAGATATGGTTTCATTTGTGGCACCTGCTGGCGGCCTACGCTTTAGCGCTTCCCGTCGCGCTTGACCGGGAGGCCACCAGCCGGACGGCCGGCCTTCGCACGTTTCCGCTCGTGGCTGTCGCCGCCTGCGGCTACACACTCGTCGGGCTCTCGGTCCTGAGCTCGACGGACGCGGAAGCGCGCGTACTGCAGGGCCTGATTACCGGCATCGGGTTTATTGGTGGCGGCGCGATATTGAAAAGCAAAGGTAGTGTTACCGGCACCGCTACAGCCGCGAGTATCTGGACGACGGGTTTGATCGGCATAGCCGTCGCAACCGATCGGTTTGAAATTGCCTTGCTCCTGTCAGTTATCACGTTTCTGACGCTGAGCTTCGGCGGCTGGCTCAAGGAACGGGCGCACGATGAGAGCGAAGACACAGAGTAGAAGCCCAATCGGTGCGGACCAAACAGGGCTACAAAACCTGGCGTGTGTTTGGTCGCATCGCTTGTTGCCGTAATGCCAGGTGCCGGGATGCCATGGACAGGTAGCGACGGAAGTAATCTCCGCCTGGCAGCAGGCCATCCAAGTACGAGATCTTTCGATGCTCTGACGGATATCAGCCTGGAAACGCGTGAATCTTGTGTGTTTCAGTCGTGTATTGTCATGCGTAGTCATGCACTTGGAACGACGGATGCCCCGGGCCCTGTTGAAAAAAACTAAAATAGACTTGACGAAGAAGCTGAAAAGCCGCGTGCCGGTGGTTCGATGAATTCGCCCCACCTGTGCTCATGTGTTGAGGGCGGCCTCTTTGATCCGACTTGGGCGTGAGCACCAATGGATTCTTGCGGCCAGCCGGGAAAGGAAATACTCGATGAGCGGCTGTTCTGCTGCTATAAAAGGGTCGGTGCGTTTTATTCGATTCGCGGATTGTCTAAGTGACGTTTTTTGATGAACTGAAACGCCGCAATGTGCTGCGCGTCGCGGCAGCATATATCGTGACGGCCTGGCTGACCATCCAGGTCGCTGAGACCATTCTCCCTCAGTATGGTCTCGAACACCATGTGCGAACCGTTATCACGGTGCTCGCGATCGGTTTCTTACCGGCGACGATCCTTGCCTGGGCGCTGGAGTGGACGCCCGAGGGCATCCAGCGGGACGCCGGAGCCGATGCAACGGACGACAGCGCTGCCGCCGTTCATGCCGGACGGAAGTTCGATCGCATCGTCATCCTCCTCCTCAGCATCGCGCTGGCCTGGTTCGTCTACGACAAGTTGGTGCCGCCGGCTCCGGAGGTTCAGTACTCCATCGCGGTTCTACCATTTGACAACGAGAGCCCCGACTCGCTGCCGGATTACCTGGCGTCCGGGCTGGCTGGCGAGGTCCGCGACCTGCTCGCGAAACTGCCGCAGCTGCTCGTGATCGGGAATTCCTCCGCGTTCTCGTTGAAAGATGAGGGGCTCGAGACATCTGAACTCGGCAGGCGGCTCGGCGTGTCGCACCTGCTGACCGGTGCCGTGACACAACTTGGTGACCGGATCCAGGTTCGCGCTCAGTTGCTCAATACTGCGGAGGGAGAGTCGCTCTGGTCGAAAGCCTACACGGGCACACTCGCGGATATCTTTTCGATCCAGGACGATATCGCCAGTGACGTAACGGGTGGCCTCGCGATTCAAAGCGGTGAGCCGATCCCGAAAGCCCGACAAACCAAATCCGAGGTACTGGCCTTGACGCTACAGGCCAAGAAACTCTGGTATGACGAAGTTAACAACGCCGACGCTGCAGCAATGACGGAGCTGCTCGACGAGGCGCTGGAGATCGATCCGAATTACACGCCGGCCCTGGTCTGGAAGATCTACGCGAACTGGTCTGCCCGACAGCAAGGGCTGATCTCCGCGGCGGAAGAAGACCAGCTTTGGCTCAAGCTCGCAGGGCGGATCCTGGCCCTCGAGCCCGAGAACGGCAATGTGCATGACATGTTCGCGTGGGAAGCGCTGTACGTCGACCGGGACCTGCAGGCGGCGGCGTCGAGCTATGCGCGGGCTCTCAGGAGCGAGCCGAACGATGCCGAGATCCTGCGGCATGCCGCGCGCTTTGCCTTGCTCATCGGGCGGAAAGACGATGCGATCACAATCATCGAACGATCGATGGCGATCGATCCCTTGTGCAGCATGTGCCTGTATGGCGCGTCGAGAATCTATATGTACACGGGTCAGCTCGACAAGGCGGTAGAATTGCGCCAGCGGTACATAACGCTGTACGACCAGGGCTACTACCAGTTGGGACTCATGAAGTTGCTGCAGGGCAAGGCAGCCGAGGCAGTGACCGTATTCCAGGACCTGGAAGCCCGGATGGGAAAGGAGGGAGTCTCGGATGACGGCCGGACAATAGTCGGGCTCGTCATGGCGTTCCACGACCTCGGGCAGGCGGAGGAATCGGACCAGTTACTGACGACATATATCGATAACTACGGCGAGCAGCATCCGTTAGAAGTCGCGAAAGCATATGCCTGGCGCGGCGAGAAAGACCTTGCATTCGAATGGTTTTACCGCGCTGACGAGACCGGGGAAGACCGTGAAGGCATGCTGATTGCGAATCCGCTGTTCAGTAACCTGCACGACGACCCGCGCTGGGCTGCGATTCTCGAGAAACGCGGATTTTCCGAAACGCAGCTGGCGGCGCTCGAGTTCCCCGTCGATCTACTGGCCCAGTACCGCGGTGAATGACATCAGATAACTGCGCCCGAATACGTCGTAGGTGCTGGAGTCGGTATTGATCTGCAGGACAGCGTCAGCCATCTGCGGAGGGGCCGTGTCGAACAGGTTGTTGATGTTGAGCCGCACCGTGAACCGCTCCCCGAACGCATACCCGAGTCCGAGATCGACGTAACTCTTGTTGCCGACCTCCGGGACGGCGAGCACTGCATCCGGAGTCAACTGGAAGAACTGGCTCAGGGGAGCCGCGTTGTCGGTGCCCTCAATCCAGCGCCAGGCGAGGTGCATGGACCAAGCGCCGGAGGTGTAGTTAACAAAGGTTGTCACGCGGTTCTCAGCAAATGTCTGGCCGCCATCGAATACCTCGCCGTCGTAACAGGGCCAGCCGAACCGGCCGGCGCACTCCAGCACCTGCGTGGCCGGGTTTTCCTGTTGTGTGAATTCCAAGGTATGCGTCCAGATCGCATTCAGCTCCAGCGCGGCTCCGGATGCCGATAACGACAGCTGCCGCGGGAGTTCGGCAGCGAAGCGGACCTGCGTGTCGATGCCGCTGGTCTCGAGCAGGCCGCGGTTGCTCGTCAGGTTGATGACACGTGAGATGTTGTTGGTTGCATCGCGTTCGATGTTCTCACAGAAAAGATTCTCGGTGTTTATCGGGTCGAAGCAGATTGTTCGTGCGTCGATTCCGCCGATAGTATCCTCGACTTCCAGCTTGAAATAGTCGACCGAGAATGACCAATGTGGCAGGGCGTCGACGTTGAGGACGGCGCCAAGAGTGAATGTCTCGGCTGTCTCGGGCTGCAATGCCGGATTTCCGCCGCTCAGGAATTCGCCCAATACAAGCTCGGGTGCCTCGAACACGCCGATGTCGTTTGGCGACAGGCCCTGCAGGATGCACTTGTCCACGTTGCCTCTGCCAGCCGGGTCGGCCGATGCCGAACAGGGGTCCGGACTATCTGGCGAGACGACGAAAGCCGATTCGGTGAATTGCTGTTCAAATAGTTCCGCCAGGTTCGGTGCCCGCACGCTGCGCTGGCGCATCGTCCTCAGGCGCAGCCCGCCGGGGATCGCCCATTCGCCGCCCAGCTTGTAGGTCCAGTGTCCGCCCGCCAGCTTGTAATCCGAATAGCGTGCCCCGACCTCGACACCGAGATAATCGGCCCATTTGGTACCCTCCGCCAGCGGAACCACGGCTTCGCCGTATAGCTCCCACACTTCCTCGGTGCCGGAGATCGACGACTCGCCACGGAATCCCAGCGTGTCTCCCTGGAACAGGACTTCGTCGGCCGTGAAATCACCCTCGTCCCGGCGCCATTCCATGCCGAAGGCGGCATTGACGGGGCCGGCCCACAGATCCGCGAGTGGGCCGGTCACGAAAATGCTTGCAAGAGTCTGCTTGCGCTCCGTCGTGTTCTGTACGTTGCTGATGCGGATGAATTCTGTCGCCTCGGGCGTGATGTTGCCGGCGCCGAACGGGTTCACGGGCACACATCCGCCGCTGGTATCGATGCATTGACCGGTCGCCGGATCGACGAGTACGCCCTGTGCAAGACGCGACCGCGAAACGTCGTTTACGAAAGACTGTTTCTCGTCCGCGTCCGTCAACGTGAACCACGCGTCGTAGTCCCAGTCACCGGCCAGGTTGCCGCGGATGCCGACGACACTGCGCCAGTAATCACGTTCGTTTTCGACGATACGGGGCCCGACTTCGCTCATGCGCCGCCCGTAGGGAAACGTAGCCAGGTTTGGCGCGACGGTGAAGTTGTCCGCCAGCATCTGCCGTGTTTCCGATGCTAACAGCGGGTTGTCGAGGTTGATCGTCATGACGCCCCCGGCCGGCACTTCCGCGAGGTTGGTTTCCGACTCGTTGCCGGCGTAGCCGAGCTCGACGTAGGCCTCGACGGCATCGGAAAAGCCATAGTTGGCCATCACGGCCGCCGAAACCCGGCTCAGCGGAACCTGCAGATAATTGATCGGCGTAAAATTGTAACGGTCGTCCGGATCGATGAATTCTCGAAACGTGCCGTCCGGCTCGAATATTGGAAAGGCAGGCCCATTGCCGACGTCGACAGGTGCAAAAAGCATCATCTCCGGCACGCGGAAACTGCCGCTCGGGACCAGGTTGCCCTGCCAGTCGTCCTCCAGTGCCACGCTCGTGAACGCGCGTTCCGCCGCGAACAGCTCCTCGCGTTTCAGGGCGCCAGCATAAACGGTGATGTTGCCGTGACCGTTCGCCAGGTTGTGGCCGAATGCGACGTTGAGATCCCGGGTCTCCGCGTCTCCCTCTCCAGTGATACCGAAACTGCCGTCGACGCTCACGCCGTCGAAGTCGTCGCGAAGCAGGAAATTGACGACGCCGGCGATTGCGTCTGACCCGTACACGGACGTGGCGCCGCCTGTAATGATCTCGATTCGCTCGACGAGCGCCTGCGGAATGTTATTCACGTCGACAGCGGTGCCGACGCCCGACGGGGCGAGCCGCCGGCCGTTGACGAGAACCAGCGTTCGGCTGGCGCCGAGCCCGCGCAGGTTGACCCGCGCAGTGCCGTCACCGGGGTTGTTCGATGTGCGGCCGAAATCCGGGATGACCTGTGGCATCCGGTTGAGTGTCTCCTCCAGGGTCGGGCGGCCTGAGTACTCGATAACCGCCGAGTCGATGGTCGTGAGCGGACTGATCGAGCTAAAGTCGCGGCGCTTGATGCGCGTCCCCGTTACAACGATTTCCTCGATCGCAGCTTCATCGTTGTTACTGGTATCGACCGTGTCTTGCGCGAGCGCGCAGTGCGGCAAAGCCAAGGCGGCGCAAAGCCCGACGGCAACTGGCGGCGCCAGGACCCGAGGTGCGCTGCTCGAATACGCCATGACCCGTCCCTCCTGCCAACGTATTGCTATTTTTATAGCATAGTTGAGTCTTCAAAGGCTGCGATAGCCTGCGGCAGCGCGAGGAGAAATTGTCGCGAAAGCAGAATCAATCTGCCGAGAGGTGCCGCTCCC
>CBDUCE010000106.1:0-10246 GCA_965365575.1 uncultured Gammaproteobacteria bacterium | reverse complement strand
GCGGGACGACTGTGTCGTCGAAATTCACCGTCACGTCGCCACCGCCGGTCGCTGCCGAGCCTGGCAGCGAGTCACCGGCCTGCTGTTTCCAGAGAAAGACGTCGTGCAGGGCCATGCTGGCCACGTCGCAGTCCACGTTTGCCGCAACGCAACCGTTGTCGGCGCCGGTCGGGTCGGCGTAGGAAACTCCTGCCGTCGGGTTGGCGCGAATCCGGTCCGCGACATCGCCGGCAAGCGCAACCGCCTGGTGGCGGAACATCGACGTACGACCGGCCTGCAGGCTCTGAACGTACAGCCCGGCGATGCCGAGCATGCCGACCGACATGATGATCAGCGCGATCAGCACTTCTATCAGCGAGAAGCCTCTCTGCTTGTTCAAAATCATTTGCATAGTTGCTGGTTCCTGGGTCCTGTTTGACATTGCGCTCACGGGCAGGTGGCTCCCATGGCCGTCAGTGCATTGCCGATCATCGTCTTGTCGCGCACGATCGTGGCACGGCCGAGCGGCGTCGAAACGAACAACCGCGCGGCCGAACCGCCGCCCGGCCCATCGACGTTGCCGCGCTCGTCGCAGATGACAACCTGCGACAATGGCGTATTACCGCCGGTATCCAGCCGGCCGAGTCCGTTCGGCGCGTACATGAAATAGGTGGCACCGTTTGCCACCCGCAGCAGAACCCCGTTATCGGTCGGGGGACGTGAGCGCAGGATCGCCTCGCCGGCGTCACGCGCCTGGTTCGCATTGTCGTCGATGAATACGACCCAGCCCTGGTCCCAGGTGCCGCCGCAATTGGCCGCGCCCATCGGGTCCGCGCTCGCGCAGATAGTGACGTTGGTCTTGGCGTGCGCGGCCTCACTGCGCGCCATCTGGAAGGCGGCATGGAGGTCGTTGGCCGTGCCGGTCATCCGGCTGTTCAGCGTGAAGTCCCGCAGGTTGGGGATGCCGAACGACAGGATGATGGCCACCACGGTCAACGTGATCATGAGTTCGTAGAGCGTGAAGCCGGTCTGCTGGTGCTTGTCCATGCACGCAATATATAGGCTCGCCGCAGGACGCTCGCAGGTATCCGACGAGCGGTCGGCCACGCCCGACGAGCGGTCGGTTCGGGCGGTCCCGATTTAACCTAATCCGCACAGGAATAGGGGGCCCCGCGCGGTGTGCGTTCGGCCACGCGCGGCCGCCCCGTGTAGCTGATGACCAGTGCCCGCGGCGGCACGCGCCCTGCGCGGTCGCAGACGACCAGCGTGCCGTTCGTGGCCCGCAGGAACGTGGCCCTGAGCGTGAATCCGCGCCTGTTGGCCGTAATCTCGACGGACGGGCTGGCGAGGTGGCGGTGAAGGATAATCTCGCCGTCATCGATCTCTGGCGGCTCGTCGCGGTCGCTGTTTTCGAACACCAGGAAGCCGCCCGACCAGTCGCGCCCGGGATTGCAGGCGTTGCCGTCTGCAGTCGGGCAGAGGGAGACGACCTGCTTGCGCACGATCGAGCCCTTGCGCGCCAGGTGCACGGCGTGAAACAGGGCATTGATCTCCACGCGCTGCGCGTTGCGGGCCTTGAGCGCCGAAAACGAGGGCAGGCCGAGCGTGAGGATCACCGCGGCAACGGCGATTGTCATCATGAGCTCGAGGAGTGAGTAGCCGTAGTCCCTGGCACGCATCGCTGGCCTCCTGTCCAGGGGACAACATGCCACCCGCGCTGCCGCTCGCGCAGCCCGAGAATCGGCCCGAATGATCCGGATTGGCCTGTTGTTCCTCGCGGGCGCTTTTCCGTGCCGGGATTTCGTTTATACTCAGTCCAGATTCAAGCTCCGGGGGCTATTTATGTCGCTTTCCGACATCCTTGCACTGTTCGAGAAGCACGGCATTCTCTCGACGCCACAGCGTCTGGAAGTTGCTGAAATTCTTCTGGAAAAACCGCAGCACCTGTCGGCGGACCAGATCATAGAACGGCTCCGCGAGGCCGGCAGCAGCGTCTCCAAGGCGACCGTCTACAATACGCTGAACCTGTTCGGCGAGCGTGGGATCGTCAAGGAGGTCATGGTGGATCCCGTGCGCAAGTTCTACGACTCGACGACGCGCCCGCACCATCACTTCTACAACGTGGACACGGGCGAACTGCGCGACATCCCGGACGAGCAGGTTCGCTTCAGCGAATTGCCGCCGATGCCCGAGGGTACCCGCAGCGAGAGCGTCGAGGTGCTGATCCGGATCCGGGGCGAGGGCTGAAACGGGCCCCGCACCCGCGGGTCTTTCCCATTCCGGCGCGTGCCGCTATACTGCGCGCCCTCTCCAGCGTGCCGAAGTAGCTCAGTTGGTAGAGCAACGCATTCGTAATGCGTGGGTCGGAAGTTCGAGTCTTCTCTTCGGCACCATCTCGATTCTCTGAAAAGCCCCCGTCGCGGGGGCTTTTTTTTGGCTTCCCTTCGTAGCCGGGTCGCGGTCCGTGAACCGCTCCTGCGGTCTTCGACCGGCGACCAGCGTCTCTTCCTGCTCGCCGGTGTCGCGCACTGGCGACCCGAAAAAACTGTAGGTTTTCCATTGGCTTACATCGCTTATGTAATGTCGAATAAGAGCAAACCGTCCCCGTATTGAGACAGACCGCCTGGTCAATTATTTTTCAGGCCGGCGCTGAAATCCCATACCGACAGGCTTTTTGACCTGATCCCGAAGCTGGCACGGCTCTTGCTTTATGTTCAGTCGAGAGTCGACGGGTCAATTTGGGCCGCTGCGCAGGGGCGTGACCACCGACTCCATGCCGAACCGGTATTCGGCCGGGCGCTAGTACCAGAACTCACTGACTGCAACGCGGTCCGCAGCGCACGGACTGCCCAATGGATTATTGTGAATGGAAATTCAGGAACTACGAGAGCCGGGAAAACGACGGTTAACGAGCATTTTTATCATGGCGGCCTTCCTGACCGGCTGCCTGGGATCGGAATCATCCCCCGGCGGGGGCGAACTGGCCGGCGGCGCTGATGGCCATAACAGCGCGCCGCAGATCAGTGGCGACCCGCAACGGGTTGCCATCATGAGCGACGCCTACGCGTTCGCGCCGTCAGCGTCCGATGCCGACGGCAATACGCTGAGCTTCAGCATCCGAAACAAGCCGGGATGGGCTGATTTCGACACGGCGACCGGGCGCCTCGAGGGAATCCCGCAGTTCGGCGATGTGGGCAGCTACGACAATATCTCGATCTCGGTCAGTGACGGCAGCGCCACCGTGTCGCTGCCGGCGTTCTCGATTGCCGTAAGCCAGGACGGGCTGGGTTCGGTCACACTGGAGTGGCTCCCGCCGGAGGCCAATACGGATGGCTCGTATGCCGGCGACCTGGCGGGCTACGTCATTTACTGGGGCACGGACCCGGGAAATTATGATCAGCAGGTGCGCATCGATAATGTCGGGCTCACGGCCTACGTAGTCGACAGCCTGAGGCCGGCAACCTATTATTTCACGGCGACTGCGTTCAACTCGGCGGGCGTCGAGAGCGACTATTCCAACGAAGTCGTGCGATCGGTGGTCATCAACTAGCGCGCAGTTGCCTTTTCACCTGATACGATAGGCCTCCCAACCAAGGAGGCCGAATGAACTCCAGCAATCGTCCAGACCCGGTCAGGTCACTGTGTGCCATTCTCGTAATGGTCCTCGGTTTCATCTCCGTTGCCCACGGCGACACGCTCGCCGTCGCAAACAAGGCGGAGGCGACGGTATCGCTGATCGATCTCGACAGCGGCGACGTCGTCGCGACGCTGCCCACGGGCAATGGTCCCCACGAGATCGGAGTATCGCCCGACGGCCGCTTCGCCCTCGTCACGAATTACGGGACGCGTGAGGACGGCGGCAACAGCCTGACGCTGATCGACATTCCCGCCGCCAGCGTGGTCAAGACTATCGACCTGGGGGACTACCGCAGGCCGCACGGCGTCGAATGGCTGGATGCCGAAAGTGCCGCCATTACGGTCGAAGCCAACAAGGCGCTGATCGTCGTCGACGTCGAACGCGCAAAGGTGATGCAGTCGATCGATACGGACCAGGAGATCTCTCACATGGTCGCACTGGATACGGAGCGGGGACGTGCATACACCGCGAACATCGGTTCCGGCTCGGTAACGGTCCTGAACCTCGGGAAGGGCGTTCGCGAAACGAACATCGCGACCGGCGACGGCGCCGAGGGTATTGCGCTGTCCGCTTCGGGGAGACACATCTGGGTGACCAACCGCGGTGCCGACACGATCACGATTCTCGACGCCGACACGCTGGAGCAGGCCGGCGAGATCACCTCGGAAGGATTCCCGATCCGCGCGACGGCGACGCCGCGGGACCAGGTGCTGGTCACGCGCGCGAGGGCAGGCGACCTCGCGATTTACGACTCGGCGACCTTCGAGGAGCAGCGTGTCGTTGCGTTCGATCTCGAAAGCATGGATGTCGAGGAGCGCCTGTTCGGCGATCGCTTCGGCGACAGCTCGGTGCCGATCGGCGTTATCGTCGATGCGGTGGGCGAGCGTGCCTGGGTCGCGCACGCCAATGCCGACGTGATCACGGAAATCGATCTCGGCAGCGGCGATATCGTCCGCATGCTGCGTGCCGGCAAGGAACCCGACGGCATGGGATTTAGCGAACTGTCCGTTAAGCGCTGATCAGCCGGCGCTGCCCGCGTACTCGAAGTCCGACAACTGCACCGACTCCGTCTCGTTGACGCGGACGACGAGAAATGCACTCAGCTTGACGGCGACATCCATCGACTTCATCACGATAGGCCCGCCTTCGACCGCGGGACCGAACGTCAGTCGCGTCAGGAACTTCGTCATCTTGACGCCGGCCTTCGGCCGTATGGGCTTCGTATTGCGAATGTCGAGGTACTCGAGGTAATGCCCGTCCTTGATGATCTTGACCGTGCCGTCCATGCGCTCCAGAACCTTGCGGCCCATGTCGTCGTCGTCGTCGCCGTCATCCGTGGGAACGAACCTGAGCAGCCAGTAGCTGTCGGTTTCCTCGACCAGTTCGAGCGAGCCGGGGTCGACCATGTCGTCGATATCGGCGTCCTCCTCGTGGCCGTCTTGGCTTCTTTCGCCGCGCTTGCGGTCTGCATACCGCCGTGATTCTCTCGCCGTGGGCTCGCGGCCGTCGATCGATAGCAGGGTCCAGCGATTGCCGTCCGGTTGCCGAGGATCGTAACGGCCCACGAAGTGGCCGTCGCTGCCCGCCTCGGTTTCCGTAAACGCCCAGTCCTCGTGGAAGTTCCAGGTGATCGACTCGAGCGCCTTTTCGAACAGCGCTTCGTACGAGTCCTGCGCCGGCTCGCACCTCGCGGGCAGTGCGAAAACCAGCAGGATGGCGGCAAGGGTCGCAACGCCGGATTTCATGCCGTCAGTTTTGGCGCAGGTGGTAGTCGAACGAAGGGCGCGTGCCGCCGAAGCGGTTATTGATCCAGAGGATCAGCATGCCTTCGACCCAGCGCGCGTCACGCAGCGGGCCGACATCGATCGGCTCGAGGCCCATACCGGAGACGAGTTCGGCAACTGTCTCCTTTGCGCGGTCATTGTCGCCCACGAGCGGAATCGAGACCGGTCCGCCGGCCGAGGACGGGTCCATCATCGTTCTCCAGTTGAGGGTGTTGAAGGCCTTTACGACGTAGGCGCCGGGCGCCGCCGCCTGGATGATCTCGGCGTTCGACGTATCGACCGCGTGTTCGAGGCGGTTCATTCGTCTCTCGAGCGGATTCGTCGGATCGATGATGATCTTGCCCGACAGATCGCCGAGGCTCCTGGTGATCTCGTCGACCATCAACCCCGGCACCGCGAGCACGACGATGTCGGCTTGCGCCGCGGCATCCGCCGGGGTCGTGGCCGAAGCGAGATCGCCGGTCCTGTCGACCAGGTTCTTCACCGTGTCGCGTTCCGGGTCGCGCGAGCCATAGACGATCGTGTGTCCCTGTTCGGCAAACTCGGGGCCGAGCGCGGCACCGACCTCTCCCGTGCCGATGACGGCGATCGTGTCGGCAACGGCGAATGTGCCCGGGAGAAGAACCAATAAGACTGCGGCGACTCGGTACGACATGGCGCGTGCTCCTGTGATTGAGTAGCGGCGATTATACGCGGTACCCGTCAGTACCAGATGGCCATATCGAAGCCGCCGGCGTCGTAGACCGGCATGCTCGGCAGGCGTTCGGCGCGGCTGGTCGCAATCCGTTTTGCTGACCAGAGCATCGCGAAGGCGTCGAGGATGTCGTGTCGGGATGCCTCGGCATGCCGGAACGCGGTCAGCGCCTGGTACAGTGCCTCGGACGGGAAGATGTCACACAGGAAACTCAGCTGGTCGCGAAAGCGTGGTCTGCTGTCGGCAGGCTGCTGTTCCGCAAGGCCGCCCTTGAGTTCAAGGAAGCTCAGGCGCGGATGCACCTCGTACAGGAAGTGGCCGCAACCGGGATTTGCACGCATGTACGCGTGCACCTCGCGGATTTTCTCCGGTGGACGGCGGTAGCGATCACGAATACCGGGCGTCCCGGTATCGTCCGGCTGCACGGGCAGCTCGGCAAGACTCAACGGCACATCAACGGCGACGACTTCGTAGTCCTCGAGTCGCCGCATAGCCTGTTCGAAGGTCTCCGCCACGAACCAGCTCCAGGGGCCCGGCAACGGCGTTTCCCGCAGCACGAACCAACCTGCCTTGGAGCCGACAACGGCTGCTAATCTGCTCATGGTACTTACCTCACATGGGGTTTCGTCATGCAAACAGCTTACGAATCCCGTGAGAAATAATATTGTCCGATTGCCTCAGCGTTGCGGCTTTCCCGGTCAATTCGTCGACGCGCCCGCCGGCAATCGGTCGGTTATGGAAAGCATTTTTGACAGGAATTACAGAGAGGAATGCACGGAAAGCCTATAATGACGGCCATGATGCAGAAATACGCCGCAATCGTGCTCCTGGGACTGCTGCTATCCGCCTGTTCGGAGCGGGGCGAGAATGTCTACAGGACCTGGGTCGGGCCGGATCGATCGAGTATGGCGATCGTCACGTTGCGGCTCGGCGAGGATGTCGGAGACGTCACGATCCGCGAGCGCGTGTTGCCGCGGTCGGAGTACGGCACGATTCTGCTGGTGCCCGGCCAGCACACGCTGTACGAGCACGATGGCGCGAGTATCGGGATAAGTATTCGTCCCATGCTCGTCAACGTGGAAAAGGCAAGGGCGAACGGGGAGCTGATACTGGGTCATACTTACGTCTTGCGGGCCGGCGAGTCGAAAGAAACCGGCGAGCGAGCACTTTGGATTGAGGATGCCCGCAGCGGTGAGGTGTTCGTCGACAGGCGATGACGGATTTGACCCCCCTGGACGTCGTCGTGCGTTAGACATGGATGATTCTGGTTCAATGGGCGCTTACAAATGAAAAGTATCAGCTGGATTTCTGGTCTCGTCATCCTGTTTAGTGCAATCGGATGTGCACAAGACACCATGAAGCCTGACGTCACACTCACGAACACCTACTGGAAGCTGGTCGAACTGAACGGTGCGGCCGTAGTGCCCGGTGAGGGTAGGGAACTGCACATGATCCTGAGGGGCGACGACCAGGTCGGCGGTTACGCGGGCTGTAACCAGTTCACGGGTTCGGTCACCGTGACCGGCGACGGAATCGCGTTTGGGCCGATTGCGAGCACGCGCCGCATGTGCCCGGACGTCATGCAGCAGGAAGACGCGTTCCTGCAGGCGCTGGAAAATGCGCAGCGCTTCGAAATTTCGGGCGAAGACCTCGCGATAGAGAACGCCAGCGGCGAGGTCACCATGCGCTTCGCGGCCGTCTACATGCAGTAATGGACCGCTCGCGCTAGACCACATCCGTCGCGCTGTCGGACAGTATGTAGAGGCCGACCAGGATCATCATCCAGGGCGCCATCCTGTGCCCGAGCCTGCTCAGCACCTCGGAGCGGGCGACGCGTTGCGACAGGTTGAGTATCAGGACGAGCCACACCGAGGCAACCAGCGTGAAGCCGATCGCAAGCCCGAGGCGTGCGCCGCGGCTGCTCTCGGCAAACAGTGGCCCGATCGCAAAGATCGTGTCGCCGCTGTTCGCGAGCAGCAGGCCCGCGATCGCGGGCCAGGTCGTGGCGCTGTTTGTCGCGTCTTCTGCCCCTGAATTTGTGAAGAGCAACAGGTAGGCGCCGATACTGATGGGCACGATGCCCAGGTAACCGAGGACCGCGTCGGGCAGGAGGCGGTCGATGAACATAGCCGCCGAGGCGACGACAAGCACGATGCCGCTCGCGACGATGAAGCCGGCGACCAGCTGTCCACGGCTTGCGCGCCCCGCGCCGAGGGATGCCATGATGAGCAGGTTATCGATGTTGGTGGCCGCGTAGGCGAAGGGCACGAGCACCAGCGCCGTAATAAACATCTGCAGATCGCCGACCGGCACGAGGCTCAGACCCCTTCCAGCGGATACGGGAAGTCCTGCGGCGGCGGCAACCCGTCTTCCACCCAGCTGCGTATGCCGGCGTCGCACAGCGCGTATCCCCAGTTGATGAGGCGCCGTTGCGTCGTCTCGTCCTTGGCGGCGAGATCGGTCCTGACGGCAGCGAGTTCGTGGGTTCGACTAAACGGACAGGGCAGCTTGTCCTTCGCCGGGTACTTGCGAACGTCGGTTCGCATGCTCCAGTAGGTGCCATGGCGATCGTGCTCGACGAACGAGGTCAGCAGAATGCGTTTGCGCACGCTCCGCACCTGGTTGTTGACCGTCCTGACCACGCGATAGGTTTGCAGTATCCAATCACCGGAGACCCGCTTTTTTGCAGGCAGGTCGCTGCCGGCATCCGAGCAGATGACGGTCTTGTAGTTCTTGAAAACGGTTTCGAGCCCGAGGTTGTCATAGACGCCGCCGTCCGTGAGCAACGGCCGCGTTGTGAATGGCGGTCCCTGCAGGCCATCGCCACTGCCGGGCGTGAAATCCTCATCCCGATACTTGAATCGCGCCGGCGAGAGGAATGGCGGGAAAGCCGAGGATGCGCCGACGACTTTGGCGATCGTATCCACGGGTTCTTCGATGCGGCCGACGCGCCAGTCGCGTGCCGCGCGTTTCGAGAAACTCCAGAGCGCACCGGACTGCAGGTTGGTGGTGTTGAACACGAAGTCCGGGGTCCCCGGAAGATCCTGTAGCGTCAGGTCGCCGAACAGGCGCTTGCGGTAGATGCGCACGACACGTTTATTGATGGTACTGAATAGCGCAGCCGGCAGTCCCGAGAGTATCGTTACGGTCGAGCGGCTCGCGAATGCCTGGACGGGCTCGGCGACGTACTTGCGGAACCGCTCCGAGACGCCGGGCGCGTCCACATCCAGCTTGTCCCAGGCGAGACCCAGCACGCCGGCCGTGATCGATCCGCCGGATACCGACGAGACGCGCTGCAGGGCCCCGAGCTCGCCGTACTTTCCCCAGCGGTGCTCGGTGCCGAGGTAACCCAATTCAGCCAGCCGCCACACGACCCCGAGATGAAACAGCATTGCACGATAGCCTCCGCCGGACAGGCACAGACCTATCCCCTTCCTGAGGATGGGCTCCATCGGCGCTTCGGTACTGACCGGTGTGAGATCGAAATCCGTCATGCTGAACTCGCATTATGGACCAAAAAAAACGGGCCCTCGACGAGGGCCCGTTCGATTTACCACTGGTGGCTTGACGATCAGTCGAAATACTTGCGCAGCGTGATGCCCCAGGTACGTGGCTGGTTGGGATAGCCGCTATAGCTGAACGGGTCCGCCAGGTTCTGGAACGTCGTCGGGAATGCGCTCTGCAGGAATTCGTCATCCGTGAGATTACGGCCCCAAAGCATTACTTCAAAACCGTTGTCCCACTGCAAGCCGGCGCTTGCGTTGACCATCGAGACTTTGCGTGCTGCGACACTCTCCGGCACGTTCGAGATCACCTGTACCTCGCTCTCGTAGTAGTACTCGGCTCTCACGAAGCCAGACATGGTTGCGCCGAGGTCGAAGGAATAACGCGCCCAGGTATTGATGCTGGTTTCGCTGACGCCCGGCACCTTGGTGCCACTCAGGTCCACGGGACCACCGACGCCCGGCGCGTTCTGGTAGTCGTCATAGGTCGGGTCCAGGAACGTGCCCGCGATAAACCAGTCGAGGTTGTCCGTTAGCGACCACAAGACGTCGATCTCGACGCCGGTCGTTGACTGCTTGCCGGCGTTGGTCAGTACGAAGCCCGTGCCCTGGAAGACGTTTTCCTGGAAGTTCTCGATCTCCTGGTCGA
>CBDUCE010000105.1:0-10282 GCA_965365575.1 uncultured Gammaproteobacteria bacterium | reverse complement strand
TGATCGGTACGGCGAGGATGCCGACGATCTGGCGGTCGATGAAATTGAAGGTGTAGACGACGACGAGAATGAACATGACGTAGGCGCGATAGCCCGGCGATTTCGTGTCCATTCTCATGGCGGTGCCTTAATAGGAGAGCAAAAAGTGCGGCGGACCGGAAGAGGGGGAGCTTCCGGCCCGCCACAGGACGATCAGAATACGTATTCGACCGTCGCAGTTACAGTCCTCGGTGGGCCGTAGAACGCCGTGACGTTGCCTTCGAGGCCCAGCGTCGGGAAGTTGTAGCCGGCCACCTTGTATTCCTCGTCGCCGAGGTTCTTGCCGTGCAACCCGACGCGCCAGTGCCCGTCGTCGTCTTCCCAGACGACGCTGAGATCCCACAGCGTGAAGGCATCCTGGTCCAGCAGTTCGTTCGGGAATTCGAACTGGCTGGCTTTGTCGCGATAAGCAAACGACGGGATGAAGAACAACTGGCCACCGTTACCGAACAGGGACAGCGGGCGTTCGTAGGTCAGGGCACCGCTGGCGGTCCATTCGGGCGTGTTCTGGAACACCGCCTGGTCCGAAACGTCCGTGCCCGAGGCATCGACGAACTCCGTGTACTCGGCGTCGAGCCAGCCGATGGCCCAGCGGAACGACCAGTTATCGGTGGCGCGGAAGCTGCCCTCGAGTTCGACCCCGGGGATCTCGGCGGCACCGGCATTGGTCGTCACGCCTGTGAAGGTGTCATCGATGCCGTCGCCGTCGGTGTCCGTACCGATCGAACCGGGAACCTGCACATCCTCGTAGTCCGCGAAGAACACGGCGATGCTGGACATCAGGCGGCCGTCGAAGCTGTTCGTGCGCCAGCCGAGTTCATAGGAGGTGACGGTCTCCGGCAGGAAGCGCATGAACTCGAATATCTCGTCGTCCGAAACCGTGCCGTCGCCGTCAAGATCGGGCGCCGCCGACGTCTGGCCGCGCGGATCGAAGCTGCCGCCCTTGAAGCCTTCCGAGTACGACAGATAGACGCTGTGCTCGTCATTCGGCATCCAGTTGACGGAGGCGCGCGGCGTGAATTCCGTCCATTCCTCGCTGCCGTCGAAGTCGGACGTCGTTGCAACCACGACGCCGCTGCCGCCGAACGTGGGCGAGATCCCGCCTGCGAAAGTGCGCCGCAGTACACGTGATGAACGCTCGTCCGAGGTATAACGACCACCGACCGACACACTCCAGAAATCGCTGAGATCGTAGGAGAAGTCCGCAAATACCGACCACGTGTCGGTATCCACGTCGCCGACTGTGTTGGCATTGAGTCCGGGCACCCCGATCAGGTCGCCGGTCGGGCCGAGCACGACGTCGAAGTCGTTGAACGCATTGGCGTCAAGCAGGTAGTAGCCCATCACTCCGCTGAGGCGCTCACCGCTGAAAAGCAACTGCAACTCGGTCGAGAACTGCTCGTTCTGGTACGTGACCGGCACGTCGAGATCGTCCACGGCCAGGCTGTCGAAGTCGATCGGCGACCAGGTCTCGTCCTCGCGGTTGGCGATGATGGCTTTCGCCATCCACCTGTCACTGATCTCCCATTCGGCCAGGAACGAGAGTCCGGACGCTTCTACGTCCTGTTCGGGCACGTTGAGCCCGCCGCGGGTATCGAAGACGTCATCCAGCACAGGCGCGTCAGAGACGTTGGCGTCGGTCAGCCGATGGCCGAACTTGGGGCTGGAATCGTCCTGCGTGTAGTCGCCGGAGAGGCGCAGGAACAGGCTGTCCGTTACGTCCCATTCCACGGTGCCCCGGAATCCCAGCACTTCCTTGTCGTATTGCTCCGTGCCGAGCGTCAGGTTGTCGCCATAGCCGTCGCGCGTGAAAGCCGCGACCGTGCCGCCGATGCGGAAACTGTCGGTCAGGGGTATCGAGCCCGTGACCAGTCCGTCGAGCTGCCCGTAGGTGCCGGCCGAGCCCTTTAACCGCAACATCGGGTCGCTCTCGATGCGGCGCGTCACGTACTTGATGGCGCCGCCGATCGTGTTGCGGCCGTAGAGCGTGCCCTGCGGACCGCGCAGCACCTCGATACGGTCGACTTCATAGAGGTCGAGAACGGCGGCGTGCGGCCGGTTGAAATACACGTCGTCGACGTAAAGGCCCACGCCCGATTCGAATCCGGCAACCGGGTCCTGCTGGCCGACGCCGCGGATAAACGCCGTCAGCGTGGTGTTCGTGCCGCGCGAGACCTCGAGCGTGACGTTCGGGCTCTGCTTGGCGATCTCCACGATGTCGACGGCACCGACGCGTTCGAGATCGACGCCACCGAGTACCGATATCGACAGCGGCACTTCCATGAGCGATTCCTCGCGGCGCCGCGCCGTGGTGACGATGATCTCGTCGATCGTCCTGTCCGCTCCGCTCTGCTGCGCGTTTGCTGGCTCGGCAACCGCGAACAGCGACAAAGTGGCTGCCGCCAGGCTGGCGCCGACCAGTGCGGGCAGCCGCCGGTCCGGGTTGATGGGAATGGTGGTCTCTTTGAACATATCAGCCCCCTTGGTGCTTGATGCATGTCTGAAGTTAGTCATTACTCTGTTGCTCCAGCTCGTCAGCAAAATCGACGAGCGTCTGATTGAAGTGTTCTGGTTCCTCGAGATGCGGTGCGTGGCCGGAATCTGCGAAGCAGACGCGCCGCGACAGCGGAATGTGTTCGTCCATCCAGGCCGCCGCTTCCTCGGTGTAGATCTGGCTGAGCGCGCCGTAGGTAATCAGGGTGGGAACGTCGAGTTCCTGCACGCTGTCGATGAAATCGGCGTGCACCAGCGCGTGCCAGAGATTCGTCATCGACTCGAGATCGTTGTCCTTGACGAGATCGAGCATCTCGTCGATCAGCTCGCGGCGTTCAATAGCCTTGCCGGCGGCGAACACCATCGGCACGTAGGCGCGCGTAAACGCGCGCCAGTCGTTGCGCATTTTCGACAGGTCGATGTCGATGTCGTACAGGTGAGTGCCCGCACGCAGACCGTGCTGCCAGCCGTCGCCGTTCAGAACTCTCGGTACCATGTCGATCGTCACGATGCCCCTGATGCGGCCGCGCTGCGGCCCCTTAACGGTTTGCCAAGCTACTAATGCGCCCATCGACCAGCCGACAAGGATGACGTCGGTGAGATCCAGTTCGACGAGAAGTTTCTCCAGGTCCCCGGCGAGGGTGTCGATACCGTCGCCACTGACGAACTTCTTCGAACGTCCGTGCCCTCGCATGTCCGGGACGACGACACGGTAGCGGTCGGACAGGTCGCGGCTTTGTCTTGCAAACGCTTCCTTGCCGAGGCTCCAGCCATGCAGAAACACCATGGCCGGTCCACTGCCCTGGTCATCGAATTCGAGCGTTCCCCCGCCGTTGAGATTTAGTGTTCCCACGCCCCGCCGCTTAGTATCCGAGTGACGGAACGACCAATCCCGTGCAGGAGAGCCAACCCGTATCGATGCACAATCACTTGTCTAGCCGCCGGCGAGTATGCAATATTGTGAAACATGAATCAACATTCAACTTCTGACAGGCTGCCGAAGACCAAACGTGGTCGGCAGACTCGCGAGAAGCTCCTGCATGCCGCGGAAGCGGAGTTCGGGGAGCGCGGCTTCCCGGACGCCTCCATTGCCAGCATCACCCAGCGGGCCGGCGTCGCGCTGGGCACGTTCTACGTGTATTTCGAGAGCAAGGAGGCGGTATTTCGTGCGCTCGTGTCGCACATGGGCGAACTGACCCGGCAGTGGATCGGTGAGCGAGTCGCAGAATCACCGGACCGACTGACGGCCGAGCGGCGCGGCGTCGAGGCCTTCATCGAGTTTGTCCGGTCGAATCGCAATCTCTACCGTGTCGTGTCCATGGCCCAGTTCGTCGCCGAAGACGCTTTTCGCGAGTACTACTCCGTATTTGCGAGCGCGTACGAGGAAAACCTGCGGCGCGCCGTGAAGGCCGGGGACATCCGAGAGGGCGATACCGAAGTCTGGAGCTGGGCATTGATCGGAATGACGGTATTCCTGGGCATGCGCTTCGCCGACTGGGACGAAGAACGTTCCGTCGAGGAAATCGCCGCGGCGGTATCCGACCTCGTTTCGAAGGGCATGGCGAAAGACGAATAAACCGGTAGCTTCGATATGTTCGACCGAATTCCCGACATCACGGCGCAACGCGCCCTGCTCAAACCCGACGCTGTGGCGTTCCGGGACCTCGCCCGCGGCACCACGCTGACGTATCTGGAACTCGAGAGAAACGTGCAGTCGCTTGCGGGACTCCTGCGCTCGGCAGGCGTCGGCGAAGGCGATCGCATCGCCGTGCTGTGCCGGAATCGCATCGAATTCTTCGAACTGCTGTTCGCCGCCGGCAAGCTCGGCGCGGTCCTCGTGCCGCTCAACTGGCGCATGCCGGCCGGGGAGCTCGCTCCGCTGCTTGAGGATGCCGCGCCGAAATTCCTGTTCTTTGGTGAAGAAGACGCTGCCGTCGCGCAGGAATTCGGTGACGGCGGCGCGCAACGTGTCGGCTTCGATGATGGTACCGGGCAGGGCTACGCGGCGCTCTGCGCGCAGGCGGAACCGTTCGCCGGGCGAGACTTCTGGGGCGGCAACGACACGTGGTACCTGATCTACACCTCGGGCACCACGGGCAAGCCCAAGGCCGTCATCCAGACCCCGGCCATGGCGCTCGCGAACTACGTGAACATTCGCCAGGCCATGGCGATCTCCGGCGACGACGTCTGCCTGAACTACCTGCCGCTGTTTCATACTGCGGGAATCAACCTCGTCACGCTGCCCACCCTGATCGAGGGCGGCGAGAACCTCGTCATGCCCGGGTTCGAGGTCGACGAGGTCGTGCGGCTGCTGGCCGATGGCGCGCTCGACACGTTTTTCGCGGTGCCGGCGGTTTATCAGCAGATCAGCCTGCATCCCACGTTCCAGTCGCTCGACCTGGGCAAGGTCCGCAACTGGGGGTGCGGCGGCGCGCCCATGCCGGACTATCTCATCGAGGCTTATCTCGAGCGAGGTGCACGCGTGTGCAACGGCATGGGCATGACCGAGACGGGGCCGACGGTCTTCATCATGGACCCGGACATGGTCGACAGGAAAATCGGCTCGGTGGGCAAGCCGCAGGTGCTGGCACGAGTGCGTCTCGTCGGTCCCGGCGGCCAGGACGTCGAGCAGGGCGAGGAGGGCGAGTTGTGGTTTGCCGGGCCGGGGATTACGCCGGGCTACTGGGGAAACCCCGAGGCGACGCGAGATGCATTCGCTGACGGTGACTGGCTCAGGAGCGGCGACATCGGACGCCAGGATGCGGATGGTTACTACTACATCGCCGGCCGCATCAAGGAGATGTTCATCTCGGGTGGGGAGAACGTCTATCCTGCCGAGGTCGAAAACGTGCTGGCCGCGCATCCCGACATCCTCGAAGCCGCGGTTGTCGCGGTGCCGGATGAAAAATGGGGTGAAGTCGGGAGGGCGTATGTGCTGGCGCAGCCGGGCCGCGAGATTCCGGCGAGGGCGGAAATTACCGCTTATTGCCGCGAGCACCTCGCGCCGTACAAGGTGCCGAAGGAGTTCGTGACCGTGCAGGACTTTCCGAGGACCGCGGCCGGCAAGATCCAAAAACATCTGCTCGCGGCCGGCGACGCCACATGACCGGCAAGACGGACACCCTCGTGCTCGAGAAGGTGCTGGCGCAGTCCGATTTCGACGCGTTCGCCGGGCTTTCGGGCGACGACAACCCGATTCACGTGGACGAGGAGTTCTCCGCAAAGACGCGCTTCGGCCACACGGTAGCGCACGGGATGCTGCTCGCCACGATTCTTCGCGGAATGCTCGACCAGCTGGTGCCGGGCAGCCGCCAGGTAGAGCAGAAGCTCATGTTCCCCTCGCCGACCTATGCGGGCGATGCCATGCGTTTTGCCGTCATTCGCAAATCGGACGACGGTCGCCACGTCGTGGCCGAAGTCCATTGCGAGCGCGTCGAGGACGGCGTAATCACCTGCGCAGGTGAGGCCACCTTGCTGCGCGGGGAACCTGGGTAATGGCGTTCGCGGTCGGCCAGAAGGCGGAGATGACGCGTTCGTTCAGCGCGGACGACGTCGCCCGCTACGTGGCTCTCGGCGGTCATGAGCCGGCGCCTGGCGAAGTACCGGAGCCGCTCGTGAATGCACTGTTTTCGAAGCTCCTCGGAGTCGAACTGCCCGGGCAGGGCACGAATTACCTGAAGCAGGAGAGCGAGTTCTTCGATGCGGCCCGGGTGGGCGAGGCGTTGACGGCGAGCGTCGAGATCACGCGCCTGCGCCCGGAAAAGGACCTCGTCGACCTGAGAACACGCTGCATCGGCGCGGACGGCGAGTTGATCAGCGAAGGGAGGGCGCTGGTTTATGTCGCGGACGTTACGGCCTGAGGCGTGCCAATGCGTGCTACCTTGTCCCGCGGACTGCTGCTATTATGCTGCAACGCAGCAAGCCACCCCTCGCGGATACGGCGATGTCTGAACCACGAATTATTCGCAAGTACGCTAACCGGCGCCTTTACGATACCGAGGCGAGTCGTCACATCAACAAGGAGGATGTGCGCAAGCTGATTGCGGCCGGCACGGAGGTGCGAATCGTCGACGAGGGAACCGGGGACGACATCACGCGCAGCGTACTTCTGCAGCTCGTGGCCGAGCAGGAACTGGGCGGCAAGCCCGTGCTTTCCGACCAGATGCTGACGCAAATCATCCAGTTCTACGATCATCCCATGCAGGGCATGCTCGGGAACTATCTGCAGCAGAGTTTCGAGTCCTTCCTGCAGCAGCAATCGTCCTTGCAGGAACAAATGCAGGAGATGATGAAGAGCGGGCCGTTCGCCGTCATGAAAGACGTGGCGAAGCAGAACATGGAAGCATGGCAAGCCATGCAAAAGGCATTTCTGGATACCAAAGCGAAGAAAGACGATGAGTGAAAAAGACGATAAGAAACGCCTGTTGCCGCCGGACAAGGCGCGCGACATCGATCACCAGCTGCGCAGTCAGCTGGCCGCAGCCACGCGCGGCCTGTCTCCGGTTGACGTGGCCGCCGCCGTCGTCGACTGGGCAGGCCACCTCGTGTTGTCCCCGGGCAAGCTGCTGTCGCTGGCCGAAAGCTTTGCGCGCAACGGCGTGGAGCTGGCGAAGATCGGCAGCAACGTGATGAAACCCAATGGCGAAGACCTGCCGCAGATAGCCGACCGCCGCATGCTGTCCGAGGATTGGCAGAAATGGCCGTTCAAAGTATTCGCCCACGGGCACCGGCTTGCCAAGGGGCTGGCCGCCGAAGCGACAACCGGGGTCGACGGGGTCAGCAAGGACCACGAGCAGCTGGTCAGTTTTCTCGCTAACCAGATCGTGGAGATGGCGTCTCCGGCGAACGTTCCGTTGATCAATCCCGAGTTCATCTCGACGACGAAGGGCGAGCGCGGCGCGAACCTGAAGCGCGGCGTCCATAACCTGGCAGAAGACATGCGGCGCAAGCGCAGTGGCGAACTGCCCAAGGGGCTCGAGGACTTCGTGGTGGGGAAGGACATCGCCATTACGCCCGGCAAAGTCATTTACCAGAACCGGCTGTTCGAGCTGATCCAGTACAAGCCCCAGACCGAGGAGGTCGTTTCAGAACCGGTTCTCATCGTTCCTGCATGGATCATGAAGTACTACATCCTCGACCTGTCACCGAGAAACTCGCTGGTGCGGTACCTCGTCAGCCAGGGCAAGACGGTGTTCATCATGTCGTGGAAAAACCCGGACGAGAAGGATCGCGATCTCGGCATGCACGATTACCTGCACGACGGCGTGTTGGCCGCCATCGACGCGGTCAGCACGATCGTCCCGAAGCGCAAAATTCATGCCGTCGGCTATTGCCTTGGCGGCACGCTGCTTGCGATAGCGGCGGCCTACATGGCCCGCGAACGCGACGACCGCCTGAAGACGATGTCGCTGTTTGCCGCGCAGATCGATTTTCGAGAAGCCGGCGAAATAACGACCATGCTCGGCGAGGGTACGTTCACGTTCCTCGAGGCGCTGATGCGCAAGCAGGGTTATCTCACCATGGAGAACATGACCGGCGCATTTGCGTCACTGCGGGTGTCGGACCTCGTATACGACCCGATGTTCCAGCGCTACCTGCTCGGCAAGGATCGCAGCCTCAACGACCTGATGGCGTGGAATGAAGATGGAACGCGCATGCCCTACAAGATGCATACCGAATACCTGCGCAACTGCTACATGGAGAACAACCTCGCGGAAGCCCGCTACGAGGTCAACGGCAAGCCCGTGTGCGTCGGCGATATCCAGGTGCCGGCATTCGTGCTGGGGACCGCAACGGACCATGTCGCGCCGTGGAAATCCGTGTACAAGGCGATGCGGCTCATGAACAACGAAATGACCTTCGCGCTGACCACAGGCGGTCACAATGCCGGCATCGCCTGCGGCCCGGATCATCCGCGCCGCAAGCACTGGATCGCAACGCGCCAGCCGGGTGACCTGTATATCGGCCCGGACCAGTGGCAGGCGCAGAACGAACTGGTGGACGGTTCCTGGTGGCCGGCCTGGGATGCGTGGCTCGATGCCCGCAGCAGTGACCGGAGGAAGCCGCCCGCGACGGGCAAGCCGAAGGCCGGTTACAAGTCGCTGCGCGATGCCCCGGGCCTGTATGTCTTCGGGTGATTTTTGCGGCGCATACAGGATATCTCGCGCAGATCCCGGCAGCGGTTACCGCGCTCTCGAATTATGGCATTTTTAAGTAACTGTTTTGAAAGGATAAAAGACGGATACGCCAGAGAAGAAAAAAATTGTTGCGACGCAGCAATTACGGCGTTATACTGCACCGCAACAAGTCCCCCAACAGGAGTAAACCGTCATGATCGACATCCAGAAGCAGTTCAGCGAACAGCTCGACCAGGTTACGCAGTACCAGAAGGAAGCCGTAGAGAAGCTGCAGGCCAAGAGCGCTGCAAGCGTCAACAGCTGGGAGAAGTTCGCTCGTTACAACATCGCCGTGATGAACGACGTCGTCGACTTCACCGTAGAGCAGGCTCGCCTGGCCACGAAGGCTTCGGAGCCCGAGGAATTCTTCAACAAGCAGATCGACAACGCTTCGGCTTTTGCCAAGGTCGTCGAGGGCCGCACCAAGGAATACATCGACATGCTGTCTGCCGCTGCATCGACCGCAACGGAAGAGCTGCAGGAAGCGACCAAGGAAAACGTCGTAAAGGCCGTCAAGACCAAGAAGAGCGCCTGAATCCCCCCCCAGATGCCTTAAGTGTATCTGTGTCACAGCGGGCGACGGAGTACTTCTCCGTCGCCCGTTTTTTTGTGCCGGCTTGGGTGATCGTATGACGGATGGCGAACGGCAGCTCGTGCTGAGCCGGATAGACGGTGCCGTCGCCACGGTAATCCTCAATCGTCCTGACCGGCATAACAGCCTCGTGCCCGCGATGCTCAGGGAGCTCGGCGCGGCCATTGCCGGCTGCGAATCGCGACCGGGCGTGAGCATCCTGGTGCTGCGCGCGGCGGGCCGGTCGTTTTCGACCGGTGGCGACCTGGGCGGGTTCCGCGAGCACGCCGACGAGATCGCACAGTATGCGCACGAGCTCGTCGGTCTGCTGAACGACGCAATCATTCGCCTGTACGACTGCCGGCTGCCCGTGATCACCGTGGTAAACGGGCAGGTCACCGGGGGCGCGATGGGCCTCGTGTTTGCGTCGGACATCGTGCTGGTGACGGAACGCGCCTCGTTCACACCCTACTACGTCGAAGCAGGCTTCAGTCCCGATGGCGGCTGGACGGCCCTGCTTCCCGACGTTGTCGGCCCCACGCGCGCGCGCACGGTGCAACTGTTGAACCAGACGATGGCTGTACGTATTCGGAAGAAATTACGATAATTGAACCTCCTATTCTTACAGTTACTGCCGCAATTACCAAACCTCTTACCTGTACAGATGGCGAAATAACAGCATATCCAGTTGGAGGTACTCCCCCTTATTTCTACTTTATAAACAGCTCTACAATTTTTCAAACCAACCCTGAAATTGTTGTAACCACGCCAGGTGTCTATAATATCACCGTGGTCGATTCTAACAATTGTAGCGCCGATACTACCATTACAATTGACGCCATATTGCCTCCAGAATTTCTATGGCCACCTTGGGTGCTCTATTCCCCGGGGTAAGGTGGCGCCTATGCCCAAAAAAGAACCCGCAGAGAGAAGGTCGGTCGCGAACATACTCTCTGCGGGTCACATCCAGTAAAATTTATCCTTTTCGCCGTTTATTTTAGCT
>CBDUCE010000104.1:0-10388 GCA_965365575.1 uncultured Gammaproteobacteria bacterium | reverse complement strand
ACGAAGCCCGTGCCCTGGAAGACGTTTTCCTGGAAGTTCTCGATCTCCTGGTCGAAGATGGCGAGATTGAATGTCCAGTTGTCGAATGCACCCTTGAGTCCCACCTCGTAGAGCGTGGAATCCTCCGGATCCGCGAAGCGGGTACCAGGAACAAGATTGGGTACCGTGAGGCCATCCGCTTCGAGCGCCGGGAAGTCCGCGGCCAACGGCCGCGAGTCGCGCGACAGGTTCCAGGAGGTTGCCTTGAAACCGGTGCCGGCGCTGACGTAGGCATTGAGCTGGTCTGTCAGGTCGTAGGCAAAGCGTGCCGTCCAGGTCGTCTGGTCATCCTTCGACTGGCCGTTCTCTACACTGTTCGGGTAATCGACGACCTGGGGGAGGATCTGCACCGCCTGCAAAGGCAGCAGGGGGTTGCATGGCGTGCCTGGCGGAAGTCCGGTGCACAACTGGCCCTGACCGGCCGCGGCGGCGGCCTGCGCGGCAGCCAGGCAGGCAGGAACCGTGGGCCCACCGCACGTGGCGAGTACCTGCGAAGCAATCAACTGCCCACCAATGTCGACGAGATCCAGTGTCGAGAAGACGTTGTCGTTAATGGTGCTAAGCGTTACGTCTTTCTCGTCCTCGGTGTAGTTGACGCCCAGCGTCACGGTCGAGCGGTCCCCCAGGTTGAAATCGACCTGCGCAAACAGCGACAGGGCCTGGTTGTCCATCGTCGCCGCTTCGAGCGTGCCCTGGCCCGCCGCGAGGAAGGTGCCCGGGGGCAGGCCCAGAGCGCCTTCGAGTGTAGCCAACGGCGAAGGAACGGCCGGGTCGAGTGCTTCCGGCAACGTATAGTCGCCGGTCTGGACGCCAAGCAGCTTGGTCATGGTGTCCACGTAGGGCCGTGCGCCGGTGTCGAACAGTACGCCACTGTTCTGCTCGACATCCTCGTCGAAATAGAACGCGCCGACCAGCCAGTCCATATTTTCTGTGGAGCCGGAAAGCCTGAACTCCTGTGTGAGCGTGTCCAGCGTCGTGTCCGTCAGGTTGGCCGCGGTTTCGGAGAGCAGGGCGGCCGTCGTGAAGTCGCTGTCGGCGTTGTCGAAGCGCTCCAGGTTCCTGTAGGCGGTAATCGAGGTCAGCGTCATGGTGTCGTTAAGATCCCAATCGAGCTGCAGCGACATGCCGCTGTTCTCGATTTCGTTGACGGCGTCGAAGTTGTACAGGCCCTCGTACGAGAAAGGCTGTTCCGACAGGTAGTCGCCGCCAACACCCGGCGAACGGATGCCGATTCCCGAGATACCATCGACGAGGTTGGCAACGCCGCAACAGACTTCGTCAATCTCGTCCATATCGGCGATAAAGCGCGCCTCGAAGTTATCGGACGGCGCCCATAACAGCTGGCCGCGAACGCCCCAGCGACTGAGCTCGTTGAAGTCGGTGCCCGTTTCGAGGTTGGTGAAATAACCGTCACGCTGGTTGTAGTTGCCGGACAGGCCCCACGCAAAGGTGTCGGAAAGGGGACCGCTGATGTCGCCCTTGACGATGATCTGGTCATAATCGCCGTAGGTAAGAGCGGCAGAGCCCGAGTACGCGTCGAGCGACGGCTTCGCCGTCACGACGTTGATGACGCCGGCAGACGCGTTCTTGCCGAACAAGGTGCTTTGAGGACCCTTGATGACCTCGATGCGCTCCAGGTTCGGAAAATCGGCAAGACTGGATGCAGAGCGGGATCGGTATACGCCGTCGATGAAAACACCGACGGACGGCTCTACACCGGCGTTGTTCGCGCCATTACCGAAGCCGCGGATCAGGAACGTCGCGTTCGCGCTGGTCTGCAACTGGCTGACGCGCAACGACGGCACCAGAAACTGCAGGTCCTTGATATCCAGCACCTGCGCGTCGTTCATGACGTCGGCAGATACGACCGATACAGCGACAGGAACTTCCTGCAGCGTCTGTTCACGCTTGGTCGCCGTCACCAGGATCTCTTCGAAGATGGCCACGTCCGACTGTTCTTGCGAAAAGACGGGCATGGCGACGGATGTGGCGATCAGGGCTAAGACGCCACGAGAGATGGTCTTGATAGTCATTGAATCCCCCACCAGAGGTTGGCAAAAGCCTAGAGATTTCTTGAGGATATGCCATCCAATTGATGTAAGCAATAGGACGGGGCATGCTTCGGGCAGCGTTGTGCAAACGCAACATGCGGCGGTCTCGGTTCACATGATCGGGTGGCGACGACGGATCAGCCGCCCATTCGCCAGATCTCGGCCTGATCGATCGAGCGCTCCCGATGCATGAGGATCCATTGCGCATGCTCGTCGAGCGCGGAGCCGCCGAGCGCCCTGAGAATCAGGCGGCGTTCATTGTTGCTGTCGGCGATTTCGAGACGCCGTCGCGCGTTATTGAAGATGCGCAACATAAACTCGTACTGCTTGATCAGTTCGCTTTCGGCGGTGCTGAAAGCGTAGCCATGGCGAATGCCGACGAGTAGCAGGATCGAACCCATTGTCACCATCAGCTGATCCCGCACCGAGTCCGGCATCGATGAGCCGAAAATGATGATCGCAATAACGACGAGTACGCCGACCATTAGTCCGAGCCTAGCGACGATTTCGGTATTTCGCGACTTTTGCCCGCGCTCGTCCGCCTTGCGCCGGTAGTATCCCAGCTGACCGCTTGCCGGGTCGCCGATCCATTCGCGAAGTACGAATTCGAGACCTTTCTCACTGGTTTCGGGGTGCGCGTCGCAGCGCGTCCCGGCAACGCGCATGATATTACGTATCCAGCCCAGCTCCGGATCCTGCGTCTGCAGGAAATTGTCGTGGGTAAACTTCGATTCGTTCTCGCTCGTAACCCCTGCCGCCGCCCAGTAAAACTGGACCCGCAGGCCTTCGGCCAGCGCACGGTAGTCGAGGTACTTGCGATTCCATGCACTGCGCTTTGCCAGCCACTGCACGGCGTAGGCGAGGGCGAAAAACCCGAGGAAAGCGAACATGTAAGTGTCAGCCGTCGCCCAGTCGGTGTACAGGATGAACATGAGGCCCATCAGGAACGCCAGTGCGTGGGTCGTCCGCAACGCGAACAGTACGCGTTTCTGGTAGAAGATGGCGAGCCAGTCCGAGATGCAGAACAGGTAGTGAATCGTCTTGATACCGTCCGGCAGATAATCCGTCTCGCGCTCGTCGTAAAGCGGGTAACACTCCGTGCCGATCCGCTGCGCGTGGTTCTTCGCGTCGCGGCTGAATTCGCCGCTGCGCCTGAAAATGACCGTGTGTTGCGGCGGGATCGAGGTTGTGCGCGGCTGCTTTTCGTCCTTCGTGAACCAACAGGTCTGCAGCGGCTCGAAATCCTGGTGAGGTCTGCCATCGGGCCGGTCGCGCGAGCAGACGATGTGGTAGACGAGGTCGCTCTCGTCGTCGACCAGCATCTGCTGGCTCGCCGTCGATCGCTCGGTATAACCTTCCATGATGTCATCGTGGTGGAAGCGGACTACCTGCCCGGTGCCGCCGAGGTCTCCGGTGAGTTTGCCGTCCCAGATCGCGAGCAGGACGTGACAGTGGGCGCACAGGAAGACACCGACCTGCGCGTATTGCAGGTCGCGCGCAGGGCCGTAGTCGGCGATGTCCTCGAGCGTATTCTTGCGCGCCAGGGGCAGGTGCAGGATTTCGTTGGCCGCCTCGCAAAGGCGATCGAACTCCCGGATGGACTCCTCGGTCTGGAAATCCTTGATGTAGACCTCGCGCGGCATCGGCAGCGGCACGATCAGTTCGACCCCGTAGGCCAGCGCCTCTTCGGCCACCAGCCGGTCGGCGCCCTCGGCCAGCGGCGACATCACGCGCAGGCGGCGTTCGGGATAGCGCCTGCGCAGGTCTTCAAGAAGTTCCCGCACACGCTCGCGGATGCCATCGACCTCGTCCGGGACGAGGTCGCGGTGGCCGGTGACCGCGATGACCAGCGGAATCGCGATTCGATCGGGGTTGATCTTCAGCATCGGCTAAGGATACCGCAACGAAAAGGCCCCGGAAGGGGCCTTTTCGGTCGGGCCTGCGGCAACCCGAAGGCTGCCGTCGGATCCGTTTGCCAAATTGAACCGGGGCTTAAAGCGCCTCCAGCCTTTCGACTTCTCTCTTCAGCAGCGTGACGCGCCAGATCAAGTTCTCGGTGCGCATCTGCACGTCGCCGGGGTTGTTCTCCGGGGTCAGGTTCCACGTGCCGTTCCGCACCTCGAACAGCAAGACCTCGAGGGCTGCAATCGCTCTCGCCAGTGAGCCTGGATTCTGCTTGTCGAACTGGCTGCGTGCCTGGTTGAACTTCCTCGTCAGATCACTGAACTTCGGCGAAACCAGCTGGGATTCCGCCGCGAACAGGGCCTGCTGCAGGAAATCGAACTTGGCGTCCGCCCGTTGGAACTTGAACTCCAGTACGTCGTCCGGTCCTGTCACGGAATTGAAATCAATTCCGCCGTGCTCCTTGGTGTTCAACACATTGAACGAGAAATCGAAGGAAGACATGCGCCTCGGGTTGAAGCAGGCGTTGGTCATGACCTCGGCCGTTCCTGCCTTCATCCGCGTCTTGTCGTCACTCTGATAGGTAGCCTCTGGGGCTTGCTGCAGGTCAAAATTGCCGACCTCCCCGGGCTCTGGATAGCACTGGGCAACCGGGCCGATCCCGTCGATGCGTTCCGCAAATTGCGTTCTGATGATGACCAGCCCGGTCGCGGGGTCTACAGGCCAGTAGAATGCGCTGAGCAAGTCGAAATTCCTCGCGCCTTTCACGACGGCGAAACACGGGTTGCCGAAGGTATATTCGTCCAGTATCAACTCGCCGGGGGTTCCTCCGCCGAGTCTGTCGAATACATCGAGCGGCTCGAAGAGCACCGGAATGCCGTTAGCTCCGACACGCGGGTCGGCATATACGTTCTCCCCGGTGCATATGCCGGGATGAGCGATGTTCAAGGCCGGATCCGGCGTCAGCAGGAATTCCGTGATCGTGCACTCGGACTGCTGCCCGTCGTTCGATACGCAAATATCCAGGTTGTTGTCGGGCGGCACCTGTACGTTCTGCACACCCGATGGATTACAGCCCTGGTTCTCGGTCGGATCGTCGTTACCGAGCAGCCCCTCGCAGGCGGCTACCGGGGTCACCAGCGAAACGGTGACGTTAGCCGTTCCCTCGTTGCCCGACGTATCGAATGCAGTAACCGTTATCGTGTAAGTGCCGTCGGCAACAGTCGTCGTGTCCCAGGCCCACATGAACTCGTCCGGATTTGCCGTGGGCGTACCCACGCCGAGCGGATCGCCGTTGACGCTGGCCGTCACCGTCGAATCTACCACCGCAACGTTGTCGGTCGCCGTGGCCGTCACGGTCACCATTCCGATGTTCACCGTCGTACCACTGGACGGTTCGCTGATATTCACGGTCGGAAGCTCGAGGTCCGCTGCGACGGTAATGCTTTGCGTCTGGGTATTGCCCGACGTATCGGTGGCACTGACCGTCACCGTGAAATCGCCATTGGTATCGGGCGAGGTCGTCGTCGTGTCCCAGGCCCAGGAAAACTCGTCCGGATTCGCCGTGGACGTACCGACCCCGAGCGAATCGCCGTTGACGCTGGCCGTCACCGTCGAATCATTCACCGCCACGTTGTCGGTCACCGTGGCCTTCACGGTCACCACGCCGGCCACAGTTGTGCCACTGGACGGTTCGCTGATCGTCACAGTCGGTGCCTCGGTGTCCGCATCATCCACCGCCGCCAGGCAGAGGTCCAGGTGATTGACGTCCGCGGCATCAACGATGTTATTCAGGCCCCCATCCGCAGATACCGGCGCAGCCGTGTAATCGTAAAGGAGATTATTGGTGCCGGAGGTAACGCCGACGATATGTGCGGCCCCGTTGTCGATCTGGAAAGCGAAAGAATTGGTCTCAGTCCATATGATTCTCACCGTGACGGGTACAGTATCTGACCCCAAGGTGATGAAGTAGGTCTCTTCCGCGGGCACGACGCTGCCACCCTGGCCATTCGTGAGGGATGGGAACGCGTTCTTGATGAATGTAGTGCCCGCCGGGCAGTCTTCGGACACCTTGAGTATGCCGTCTTCGGGGTAGACCCCGTTAGACGACGCCTCGTAATCTTCTATCGGACGTGCGTCTCCAAACGCTAACGACGTCAGCAGACTCAGTGCGAGGATCGGCACAATTGTGCCTGTAAGCGTCGCTCTTGCAGTTATCATTGTTATCTCCGATATCATGGCCGTGCCATGATGGTTGCGGACTCTAAAAAATTAAGGCCATTATCGTAATTGCACCCAGAGGCCCCCAACATTGGGGGATCGTGCAAAGTCCGGAATAGCCAACGGTATCTGTTCTTATAAGGTCTTCACGGCCCACGTATTGTTGTTCTTCCTGTTGGTCCGCGCTTTGCGCTCTCACGTCTGAGTACAGTATATCACCGGCAGCTGATTGGTCGATAAATATGTGATTCAATTATGTTTAACCCGTTCAATCCCCAGAGAGTGCCAGGATCTCGGCCGCTTTCTCGGGTCTACCCCAGGCTTCATACAGCGACACCAGGCGCTCGCGCGCCTCGCTGACGAACATCGGTATCGCACTCGCGTCGTTACTGAGTGCCGTGTAGCTTTCAACCAGCAGGCCCTCCGCCTCCGCGTACCTGCGCAGCCCGGCCAGAGCCGCACCCTCCGCACTCACCGCTACGGCGGTCCGCCAGTGTCCATCCGGTAGCGCATCCGCGAACATCTCTCTCGCGCCACCCGCAAGTTCATAGGCTTCATCGAACCTCTCCTGTGCGACGAGGCAGCTGGCCAGCAGCGTCAAACTGCTCGCGACGTCGGGATGCGCCTCACCGTGGACGCCCTTGTTGATTTCTACGGCATCCCGCAGCATCGCTTCCGCCGTCTCGAACTCACCGTCTTCCATTGCCCACATCGCCAGCGTGTTCAGGCTCTTGGCGACTTCCGGATGCTGCTCTCCGAGGACCGCACGCCGCATATCTATCACATCGCGTTCGAGCGCCATCGCTCCTGCACGATCGCCCTTCTGGTAGCGCAGAAACGCCAGGTTGTGCATCAACGTGGCTACGTCGGGGTGGCTGTCGCCTAGCAAAGACTTCTGAACCGTAATCAGCTCTTCGTATATCGGCTCGGCAGCATCGTATTTGCCCTGAACACCATATATATAGGCGACATTACTCAGTGCCACCGCTATTGCCGGATGCTCGTCCTCGTACAAGCGGCGCACCATCGATAGTGCTTCCAGGTAAAGTGCCTCAGCCTCATCGAGGTCCCCGGCTTCCTCGATAACGAAAGCGAGATTGTTGATGGCTTCGGAAAGGTCCGGATGAAGCGCGCCCTGTGTCGCGCGGCGCATCGCCACGGCTTCCCGGAGTATCGTTATCGACCGATCGAAATTCCCCTGGTCGAACAGATTCAGACCGAGTTCTTCCATGCTGTCGGCCACGTCCGGGTGCGACTGGCCGAATACAGTACGCCGGATTTCGAGCGACTCGCGTATCAGTGGCTCCGCCTCCGCGTATTCGCCTTTTCCTGCAAACACGACGGCGAGTTCCATCAGGGTTTCTGCAACCTCAGGAGACTCGTTACCCAGCAGATCACGACGGACGGCCAGCGCCTCGCTGAGGTTGCGCTCCGCAGCTTCATACTCGGCCTTGAGTATCTGCACTTCGCCAAGATGATTCAGGCTCTGGGCGACCGCCACGTGCTCGTCGCCGAAAATAGACCGCCGTTGCTCCACCGACCTGGCGACCAGAGGGATGGCGGCATCGTATAGCCCGAGGCTCGTGTAAACGGTTCCCATGGTGTCCATGAGTGTCGCCTGGATCACGGGCTGGTCGCCGAGTTCTTCCTCTATACGCTCGGCACCCTTATCGAGGATTTGCCGCGCGGTGATCGTATTCCCGAGTGCTTCGCTGGGATCCGAGACCTCGAACAGTCCGACCATGAACTGCGTTGTTTGCCGTGCCGTCTCGGCCTCGATCTGGGCGCGCTCATGCTGTCGCTCCGCCTCGTTCTTCTGTATGACCGCGTAGCCTGCGAGGCCGCTCGTGAACACCATGCCGACCGAGGCAGCTGCGGTAATCGCCAGCATTCGACGCTGTTTTCGTTGTTGTTCACGCTGCTTGAGGTTGTCGAAACCGACGCCGAGCATGCCGGAGATCAGCTTCAGCTTGGCGTTTTGCTTGCCATCGCCCTGCGCACGGGCATCCGCCGCGATGGGTTCACTCGGCTGGTCGGTCAGCTCCCCGTCGGGGCCTGCGCGAAAGCGCAGCGCTTCCGGGAAGCATTCCTCCTCAGCGGTTTCGGGATTACCCGACGCGTAGGGCTCACCGCCGACGATCAGGCAAAAAATGCGGTTCTCGCGGCCGAGGCGCTTGTAGGCCTTGATCTCCTCGTTCGTCCAGTGGGACCTGGCCGCGTTCGGCGAGCAGATGACGATCTGGCAGGCCGAGTCGGCCAGCGCCTGCTCCAGTTCATTCCCGAGGCTGTGTGCCGACGACAGCTCCTCGCGATCGCGGAACACCTTGCCGAGCTTGTCGGGGACCTTGCCGAAGGCGGTGTCCTGCCCGACCAGGTATTTCGGTACCCGGTAGGTTTCGAGCGCTCTGTGCAGCCACGAAGCCCATTTCTCGTCCTTGTGGCTGTAGCTGATGAATGCGCGATATTTGTGGTCGGTCTGCATCGACGGAGATGTTTTCTCGAAGGATCTTGTCGGCCGCCTAATTCTACCGAAACCTTGTGCTTACTTGCGAACACAAATACGAATAATTCACATTCTGCGTTTCGTGCCGGCTTTTCGGCCGCCGGTGAAATACCGGCGACGCTGATATGATCTCCGTCTATGCCAAAGAACAAGAAAGGACCGTTGTCATGACTACACGCAGAGAATTCATCGGCGCAGGCGCCGCTATGCTCGGCGCATCCGCAGCCGGAGCCAGTGCGGCGATCACGCCCGCAGACCGGAAGCTCGACATTCTGTTCCTCGGCGGCACCGGGTTTCTCGGGCCGCACCAGGTCAACTACGCGCTGGACCGTGGCCACAACGTCACGGTATTCAACCGCGGCAACAAGCCCGGCCTGTTCGGCAACAAGGTCGAAGAACTCTCGGGCGATCGCGACGCAACAGTCGGCGACGGCCTGAAGGCGCTCGACGGCAAGCGGACCTGGGACGTCGTCGTCGATAACTCGGGTTACGTGCCGCGGCACGTGCGCGACTCGGCCGAGCTTCTCGAGGGGCGCTGCGGCCGTTACATCTATACATCGACGGTTGCCGTTTACGACTTCGAAAAGCAGCAACACGTGGACAACACGGGACCGATGCATCCCGCGCCGGAGCCGGCCACCGAGGAAGTCACCGGTGAGACCTACGGCCCCCTGAAGGCGGAGTGCGATCGCATCGTGCAGGCGATTTACGGTGATTCCTGCACGATTGTCCGGCCGACGTACGTTGTGGGCCCCGGTGACCACACGGATCGATTCACCTACTGGGTCGAGCGTTTTCAGCGCGGTGGCGACATTGTTTGTCCACCCAGCCCTGAATTCGCGGTGGACTGGATCGACGTACGCGATCTGTGCCACTGGCTGGTCCGTCTCGCCGAAAACGACACGCCGGGCGTGTACAACGCAACCGCGCCTGGCCAGGTAGTAAGCCGGGACAATGTCATGTGGGGCCTGCGGCTGTGTTCAACCGGGCAATCGACACTGCACTGGCCGACACCGGAGCTGGTGGAGGAGCTCGGGTTCTCGACACCGATGTTCCGCAACTCGCCTTACTCGATCCACGCGGACTCGAGCGCGGCGCAGAAAGCCGGGCTGACCTTCAGGTCCTTTGCCGATACGGTTCGTGACACCCACGAATGGTGGATGTCGCAAAGCGAAGAACGGCGCGCAAACCCGCGGCGATGGCCGACGCCGGAGCAGGAGGCCGCCGTTATCGCGAGGTTGGCGGAATAAGCTATTCGTCGCCGCGCAGGAACTGCGCAAGGTCATCCTTGAACTTCACCATCGACGGCTCGTGGATGTACATCATGTGACCCGCCTCGTAGGTCGCATACTCGATGTTGCTCTTCAGGTCATCGGGGATGTCGAGATGATCGATGAAGTATTCCGTGGCCAGGTGCGGCGTCGCGAGATCATAGTATCCCTGCTGCACGAGCACGCGCATGGACGGGTTCTGCCGCATCGCATACGCGAGATCGATGGCGGTATTCGGAAACGGTAGCTTGAAACCCTGCAGGTCCGGCTGGCGATGACTCCAGTCCCACTTCATGAAGATATTGCCGAACACCGTGTAATTGCCGATGTCCTCGACCTTCAGGTCTTTCTGGTAGTAGTCCATGAATGCGGCGAGATAGCCGGGGCCGATCGCGGTCAGCA
>CBDUCE010000103.1:0-10596 GCA_965365575.1 uncultured Gammaproteobacteria bacterium | reverse complement strand
TTCCCCCGTGCCCGGCCGCTCAACCTTGACGACGTCGGCGCCATAATCGCCGAGTAACTGGGTGGCCCAAGGACCCGCCAGCACCCGCGAAAGATCGAGTACCCGGATCGCTGACAGGGGGCCGCTCATGCGTTAGCTCCAGGCATTAAAAACCCGGCCAGCTGCGAAGCTGGCCGGGCGGGTCCGCACGGAGATTGCGGATTGCGTGACCAACATGCCCGTCTGTGATCGGGGCAAGTCAATCCAGCTCTTCTACCTCGGCGCTCTCGACATCGTCTGGCGCCGGGGCTGGTTCGACGGCCGGTTCCTTTTTTCCGAACCTGACCAGTAATTCGTCGTACTCTTCGGGCGTCAACTGCCTGATCGCCGCTATTCGTATGCTTTCCGGGCCGAAGCCGTCGTCGACCAGGATGTCGTCGAAGCGGCCGCAAACCCGACCGCTGGTGGACCGGAATGCAATCTTCCACGATGACCTCAGACCCACCGCCCGGCGACTCAGGGTGAGATGGTACTTCTTGTTGCCGTTTGCCGTGACGACGAGGTTGGCATCGTCCAGTACCCGATAGTCTCGGATAGTCCTCGACGAGATGCAATCCGGGCGCTGCGATACGGCGCCGGGTTCGTCCCCTGGCGAGGGCTCGGAGGACCCGGCACAAGCTAATAAAACACTCGATATTCCTATAATAAATATTTGTTTTAACACGATTAAATACTTATTCCAGTCGGAAGACCCGGGGTACTGCGCGGCGGTTTCCCGGCGACGGCATTGGCCCTCCGCGAGCGCTTGTTCCGACGTTAAGTTTACGCCGGTTCCGCGGATTTCGCGGCCGCATTTCTACCTATTGCCCGTCCCCGAAGCCGATTGGTCTCGACGGCTCCTGAATCCACTCGCTCCAGGAGCCAACGTAGACCCGGGGCTCGCTGTAGCCGGCCAGGAGCCCCGAAATCGCCAGGTGGCAGGCGGTGACGCCGGAACCGCACATCACGGCCCATGGCACGCTCTGGTCGTCGCCCAGAAGCGGCTGCAGGCGCCGGCGCAGCGAGTGTGCGTCGCGCCAGGTACCGTCCTCGCTCAGGCAATCGGTATAGGGCAGGTTCTTCGAGCCGGGGATATGCCCTGCCTTCGCATCGATCGGTTCCGCCTCACCCCGAAACCGGACAGCGTCGCGAGCGTCGACGAGCAAACAATCGGGGTTTGCGGCGATCTGGTTCGAGGTCAGGACCCGCGCCGCCACTGGCGATGCCTCGAATTCACGCCGCTGGACTTCCTCGGTGCCGGATTCGAGCGGCAGATTACGCGAACGCCACGCCTGCAGGCCGCCATCCAGCACCGTGACATTCCGGTGACCCAGCCAGCGCAGCAGCCACCACGCACGGGCAGCAATCGCGCCGCTCGAATCGTCATAGACGACGACCCGCGTGCTGGCGTCGATCCCGAGCCTTGAAAATGCCTCGACCGCCCGCTCTACCGCGGGCAGCGGGTGGCGGCCGGTGTCGGCTGAAACCGGGCCGGACAGGTCCTTGTCCAGGTCGGCGTAGATCGCACCTGGAATGTGCGACTGGAGCCAGGCCTCACGACCCGCTTCCGGGGCCATGAGGTCGAAGCGGCAATCCACGATTCGCAGCTGTCGATTGCCGAGGCTCGTCGCCAGTTCGTCCGCGCCGGTCAGCAGCTCTTGTCTTGCCGGGACGCTCACTTGTCAATACGCGTATCTCACGGGTACACGCCTTGTACACCCCGCTGGGGTCATAGACAATAGCGATCGCGCCGGGAGGCGGGAGCCTGTTCGGCGAGCATACGCAAGCAAGGGAGACAGTGAGGTGGAAAAGATTCTGGTGGGCCTGAAGCGCGTGGTGGACTACAACGTCCGTGTTCGCGTCAAGGGCGACGGCAGCGGTATCGAAACGGAAGGCGTCAAGATGAGCATCAATCCGTTCGACGAAATTGCCCTCGAGGAAGCACTGCGCATCAAGGAACGTGGCGAGGCCACCGAGATCGTCGTCGTGTCCATCGGCGCCGGAGAAGCGCAGCAACAGCTTCGTACAGGACTCGCGATGGGCGCCGACCGTGCCATCCTGGTAGAGACGACCGAAATGCCGGATCCTCTGAGCTGCGCCCGGGCGTTACTCGAGATCGTCAATCGCGAAAACCCCGAGCTCGTTATCCTGGGCAAGCAGGCTATCGACAATGACAATGCCCAGACCGGACCAATGCTGGCCGCGCTCTGGGGCCGGCCCCAGGCGACCTTCGCCTCGAAACTCGAGTTCAGCGGCAACAGCGTGCGCGTGACGCGAGAAGTCGATGCCGGCCTCGACGTCATCGAGGTAGACCTTCCCGCCGTCGTCACGGCCGATCTTCGCCTCAACGAGCCACGCTACGTGAAGCTCCCCGACATCATGAAGGCGAAAAAGAAGCCGCTGGACCCGGTGCCCCTGGCCGATCTTTCGATAGCGGATAGCCCGGCCATAGCGGAGACCGCTTTCGAACCACCCGCTGCCCGTGAGCGCGGCATCATGGTCGACGACGTCGCCGGACTCGTCGGCGCCCTGAAAGACAAAGGACTACTGTAATGGCCAAGGTACTGTTGATTGCCGAACATGACGGCGAGAGCCTGAACCCGAGCACTGCAAAGTGCGTCGCCTGTGCGGCCGACATTGCCGCTGCGGACATCGATGTCGCCGTATTCGCAGAATCCGCCGCAAGCATCGCGGCTGAAGCGGCGAGCCTGGAATCGGTCAGCCGCGTCATCAGCAGCGAGAACGCGGCATACCGTGGTGGGCTGGCCGCCGTACTGGCACCGCAGATTGTCGCGCTGGCCGGCGGTTATGACTACGTGCTGGGTCCGTCCACGACGTTCGGCAAGGACCTGGTACCGCGGGTTGCCGCCCTGCTCGGCGTGAACCAGATCAGCGATATCATGAGTGTCGAGGGCGAGCGGACCTTCAAGCGACCCATCTATGCCGGAAATGCGGTGGTGACCGTCGAGGCCCCGGCCGGAGTCCCGGTGGTCGCTACGATCAGGACAGCATCCTACCGCGCCGTCGGCACGGGCAATTCGGCACCCGTGGAGACCCTGGAGATGTCGGCAGAAGTGCCGGACCACACCCGCTTTATCGCGAGCGAGACCGGCAAATCCGACCGCCCCGACCTGCAGTCGGCGGCTCGCGTGGTGGCTGGCGGCCGCGCGCTCGGCAGCGCGGAGAATTTCGACCTGGTCTTCAAGCTCGCCGACAAGCTCGACGCGGGTGTCGGCGCATCGCGCGCGGCCGTCGACGCCGGTTACGTTCCGAACGAGATGCAGGTCGGTCAGACCGGCCGCATCATAGCGCCGGACCTCTATATCGCGATCGGGATTTCGGGCGCCATTCAGCACCTCACCGGAATCAAGGACGCCGGTACGATCGTCGCGATCAACAAGGACGAAGAAGCGCCGATATTCGAGGTCGCGGACATCGGGCTCGTTGGCGACCTGTTCAACGCCGTTCCCGAACTCACCGACGCTCTTGATTAAGGATGCGGCGCCCTTCGGGGCGCCGCTCTCGTAGCGCCTAGAGGGCCTCGAGAATCGCTTCGGCCTTGCTGACCTCGAACTTGCCGGGTGCTTCGACCGCCACGTGCGTCGCGGTCCCGTCGTCTACGACGATCGCAAAGCGCTGTCCGCGCATGCCCATGCCGAAACCGGTGCCGTCCATCTCCAGCCCGAGCGCGCGAGCGTAGTCGCCGTTGCCGTCCGCGAGCATCACGACCTTGTCACCAACGCCGCGATCCTTACCCCAGGCATCCATCACGAACACATCATTCACCGCCATGCAGGCGATCGTGTCGACACCCTTTGCCAGCAATTCATCGGCATGGTCGACGAACCCGGGCAGGTGATTCATTGAACAGGTGGGCGTGAATGCTCCCGGTACCGAAACCAGCACGACTTTCTTGCCCGAGAACAGGTCATCGGTGGAAATTCCGCCCGGACCCGAATCGGTCATAACGCCGAACGTGCCGCTCGGCATCTTGTCTCCTGCTTGAATGGTCATTCAGTTCTCCTGGTTGGCTCGTATGGCAAGGCCGCGTATCGGCCCGTTTTCAGCCCGGAATGATAATCGCTGACAACCGCCGAGTCATGCGCCGCGACCATTTTTACCATACGCCGATGTCGCAGGAGCGCGCCAGACCGTATAATGCTGCCGCGCATAAGGAGGAGACATGGACTTTTCACTCACTGAAGATCAGCAAATGATTCGCGACGCGGCGCGCGAGTTCGCGCAAAACGAGATCGCTCCGGTCGCGGCAGAGTTCGATCGGCGCGGCGAGTTCCCGGTGGAGACGATAAAGGCTGCCGCCGAACTCGGTTTCATGGGCATCGAGGTTCCCGAGCAGTACGGTGGATCGGGGCTGGACCCGATCAGTTACGCGCTCGTGATGGAGGAAATCTCGGCTGCGGATGCCGCCCACGGGACAATCATCTCCGTCAACAACACCCTGTTCGGCGTACCGCTGCTCGAATTCGGTAGCGAGGATCAGAAGCAGAAATATCTCGTCCCGGTCGCGTCGGGTGAAGTGAACGGCGCCTATGCGCTCACAGAGCCGCAGTCCGGGTCCGATGCCGCCGCGATGCGGGCGAAAGCCGTCCTGTCGGAGGACGGGAGCTACTACACGATCACGGGCAAGAAGGCCTGGATTACCTCCGGGCCTGTGGCCAAATACGTGGTCTTCTTCGCGCAAACCATCGGCGCCGGCGGCGAGTCAAAAGGCATCAGCGCGTTCATCATTGACGCCGATGCCGAGGGATACCATCGCGGCAAGCTGGAGCCGAAACTCGGCATTCGTGCATCGGCAACCTGCGAGATCGAACTCGAGGACTACCGCTGCCCGGTCGAAGACCGAATCGGCGACGAGGGCAAAGGCTTCAGAATCGCCATGACGGTGCTCGATGCCGGCCGCATCGGCATCGGTGCACAATCGCTCGGTATCGCGAGAGCCGCCTACGAAGCGTCGCTGGAGTACTCACGGGAGCGCCAGGCGTTCGGTGTATCCATCGGCAGTTTCCAGTCAATCCAGAACAAGCTGGCGGACATGAGGACGCGCATCGAAGCATCCCGCTTGCTCGTGATGCAGGCGGCGTGGGCGAAGGCCGAGTGCAAGAAGACAGGTCAAAAGAACACACTGAACGCAAGCATGGCGAAGCTGTTCGCCTCCGAGACTGCGATGTGGGTAACGCACCAGGCTGTCCAGATTCACGGCGGCATGGGCTATAGCAAGGAACTGCCGCTGGAACGCTATTTCCGCGATGCGAAGATCACGGAAATCTACGAAGGTACCAGCGAAATACTGCGCATGGTGATCGGCCGTCTCGAAACGGGCTTACGGTAGGCACGGATATATCAAGAGCGGTGCTCGAACCGCGATCGCGCCCCCGGACGCGCTCCTGCGGTTGACTAGTAGTCGTTTTCGGCGACGTGCACGACCAGGCCGTCGAGCGAGTCGTTCACCTCGATCTGGCATGTCAGGCGGCTGTTCGGCTTCCGCTCGAAGGCCGCGTCGAGCATGCTGTCTTCCATGTCGTCCATGGGCGGGATCTTGTCCAGCCAGGCGTCGTCGATGTAGCTGTGGCAGGTAGCACAGGCGCACGCGCCCCCGCACTCCGCCACAATGCCGGCAACGTTGTTGTTGATGGCGCCTTCCATGACCGAGTAGCCGTTTTCAACGTCTACGTCCTTGCGGGTGCCGTCGGGCGAGATGTACGTGATCCTGGGCATCGGGCTCTACTGTCCGTTTTTCAAAGCCGCGAACTATAGGGGCGTTGACCCGTAGAGGTCAACGCCCCCGGTTCAATACAGGAGCTGGAACGGCGCCCGAGGGGCGCCAAAAATGCGTCAGGCGCGGTCAGCTTGCTGGCGGCGCGCCTCTACTTCCTTGCGCTTCTTGTTGGCTGCTTCCTGTGCCAGGCGGATCTGCTCGTTACGCTCCACGTCGGCGTTGATCACCGATATCCATTGCTGGGCGATCTTGCGCGAGCGCGGCGCCTGCCCAGCGGCGCGGAACGCGTCTATTGCGGCCTGGTAACGGCGCTTGTTGTAGAGGCACATGCCGAGCGATATCTGTGCATTGTCAGGGTTCTTCAGGCCGCCTTTACGCAGGCCGGTCTGCACAGCATTGATGCATTCGTCGTAATTCGCGAGGTTGAGGTAGGTATTGCCGAGGCGCACGTCGAGTTCGCCGTCGTCGCTGAGCCTGGCGGCTTCCTTGAGCGCCGGTACTGCGCGCTCGTCTTCCTGCGACAGCATCCAGGCCTGCGACAGCAGCCGATAGTTCTTCGCGTTCCTGGTCACCCGGCCGGCTTCCATTTCCTTCTCGAGCATCGTCGCGGCCTTGTACGGCACTTCGGCCTGCATGTAGAGCTGCGCCATAGTCACGAGCTCGGCTTCCTTCTCCAGCATGCCCTGGTCATGCGCTGCCCCGTAAGCGGCGATGAGGTTGTTGTCTTCACCCAGCTCGGTGTAGGCGCCGGCGAGCGAGAACCAGTAGCGCTTCTTCGGCCAGTTCTCGAGCAGGATCTTCTGGATATCGCGAACCTGCGAGTACTCCTCTTCCTGGAAATACGCAAAGTTCAGGAGCACGTACCAGTCCTCCTTGACGGGTTTGTCCCGTTCGCGAGCAATCCGCATGGCGTTTTTGACCGGCTCGATCATTTCCTTGTAGCGCTCCAGCTGATACAGGTTCTGCGCCTTGAGAATGAAAGGCTCGGCCGCCGGATTCGTCTCCAGGGCGAACCACCGGTCCAGCGTCTGCAGCGCCTTTTGATACTGCTCCTCCATCGTGTAGAGCTGGGCGAGCGTGTACATCGTCTGTTTTCCCATCTGCGGCTCGAGACTGGGAATCGCTACCATCTTCTCGTAGATCTTGATCGCGTTCGGAATGTCTTCCATGTTGTAGTAAACGAAGCCGATGTAATTGAGTACGTTGGCCTGTTCGTACTCGGTCAGTTTCTCGGGGTTGTACAGGCTATTCAGAGCACGCAGGGCGCCCTGGTAGTCCTGTGCGTCAACCTGTTCCTGCGCTTTCTGGATCTTGTCATAGACCTCTTTGCTGACGGCCTGGGCCTGCTTGGTCTTTTGCGCGTCGCGTTCCGCGCGCTCGTCGTCCTGTGCGAATGTGCCGCCCGCGGCAAGCACCGTCGCAATTACAGCGAAACAGATTTTCGGGGTAATTCGGCTCAATATGCTCATAGCGAACTCGTTCCTAATGGTCGTTTGATCCCGCCAGGTATTCGATGGTCCTATTCCTCGATCTTGAACGTGATTCGTGTTTTGACGTTAGGCACTTCCACCGGCACGCCGTCCACGACTCGCGGCTTGTACTTGAACTTCAGCACCGCCCTGATCGCGGCACGCTCGAACAGGCTGCTGGTCGAGAACATGACGACGGGATCCTTGACCGTCCCCGTGGTCGTCACGGTGAATGCCATGTCCACGTAACCCTCGAGCCCCCTGGACAGAGCCCTTGCCGGATAGACCGGCGCGACGCGTACGATCGGAAGGTAATCGCCCTCGGCAATGTTCATGCCGCCGGGCCCGCCAATGGAAGTCTCCGATGCAACCTGGGGCGGCGCGACATTAATGGTCGGCGCCGACGGATCGATGTTGTCCATGTCCTGCGGCGGCGTCTCGGGCGGCGTCTCGGGCGGCTTGGGTGGCTTCTCGGGCGTGAAGTCCTCCGTGTTCAGCGCCTCATTGCGTTTCACGCGGACAAACTCGAGCTTGGCGCGATCCCTGGGTTTGGTCAGCGCCTGCTTGCCCGTGGCAATGAGGACCTGCATGAGGAACAACAGGCTCATCGTGACCACGACTCCGATTACTATCGAAAATGCGTATCGGCCATACATCGTTCAACTCTCCTCTCTATGGACCCGTTGCCTGCCCGGTTTGTTCCTAGTCCTTCAACGCGGCAATCGCCACGTTGGTCACGCCCGCCTGCTTGGCCGCCTCCATCACCACCACCAGCATCTCGTTGGTCGATTCCTCGTCCGCCTGGATCACGATCGATCCCTTCGGGTTCTCGGCGTGGAGCCTTTCTATCATGCCGCGAACCGCGTTGGGCTCTGTCGGCCGCCGGTCAATCCAGATCTCGTCGTTTGCGCTGATCGCTATCAGGATAGCCGCGTCGTCCTGCGAGTCGGCCGAAGGTGCATCCGGGCGATTGACGTCGATTCCCGCTTCCTTGATAAACGACGCTGTTACGATGAAGAAGATGAGCATGATGAAGACGACGTCCAGCATGGGCGTCAGATTGATCTCATTCTCTTCCTCTTCTCCGCCAAACAGCTTGTCTTTACGCATGGCTTTGTCCTTTGTTGATATGCCGAGCCGTCAGCCAGCCGAACCGTTCAGCTCGAGCTGTCCGCGATCGAAATATTGTAGACGCCCGCCTGACGCGAAGCGTCCATCACCCAGACGAGCATCTTGTTCGTCGACTTCTTGCTGGCCTGGACTACGACCGAACCTTCGGGATTCTCCGCATGCAGGCGTTCGATGTTGGCGCGAACAGCTCGTGGGTCGATCAGGCGCCGATCGATGAAAATCTGATCGTCTGCCGTGATCACCACGAGTATGTTCGCGTCCTCGGGCTTGGTCTCCGTAACCGGAGCGTCCGGCCGGTTGACGTCGATGCCCGCTTCCTTGATAAACGAGGCCGTGACGATGAAAAAGATCAGCATGATGAATACGACATCGAGCATCGGCGTGAGGTTGATTTCGTTCTCTTCCTCTTCGCCGGCGCCAAATGAAAAATCATGTTTGCGCATTGTCGTTTTCCTCTAGTGATCCATCGTCAGGGAGTCTTCCAGGAAGTGCACTTCCTGCTGAGCGCGCCGGCTGAGTATCGTGACCAGCAACACGCCTGACAGCGCACCCACCATCCCCGCCATTGTAGGAATCGTAGCCTGAGACACGCCCGCGGCCATGGCCCGGACGTTGCCGGACCCGGATACCGCCATAACCTGGAAGACGCTGATCATTCCCGTCACGGTGCCGAGTAGACCCAGTAAGGGGCACAGCGCCACGAGTGTCTGAATCATCGGGATATTCCTGTTCGTGTCGATACTGAACTGCGAAATCAGCAGCTCGCGTATCTGGTGCGCGTTCCAGGAGCGGCGTTCCGATCGCGATTCCCAGTCATCGTGGATCTTCTGCGCGAGAGCCCTCATCGAGGTGCGGAAGTACAGCACCCGCTCCACGATGAGAACCCACATCAGGAAGATCACGACAGCTATCCACCGTAATACGGGGCCACCGAGCTCCATGAAGTCGCGGATGGCCTCGAAACTGTCAGTTAGCCAGAGCATGGACTCTCTCCTAGTGCGATGCCTCTGAATGCTGGGCGACGAGCCCTGCGCTTTGCGACTGGAGAATATTGATGACCTTGCGGCTCTGACCGCTGACGATCGTGTGCAGCAGTACCATCGGAATCGCAACGACCAGGCCGAGTACCGTCGTCATGAGGGCCTGCGAGATACCGCCGGCCATCATCTTCGGGTCACCGGCGCCGTAAAGCGTGATGACCTGGAAGGTCTTGATCATGCCGGTGACGGTACCGAGTAGCCCCATCAGCGGCGCGACGACGGATATGACCTTGATGAACAGGAGACCCTTGGTAAGGCGCGGCATCTCCTTCAAAGCCGCCTCGCTGAGCTTCAGCTCGATGGTTTCCGTATCGGCTTGCTTGTTGCTCTCGTAGGCTGCCAGTACCCGGCCGAGCGGGTTGTCCGTGCTCGCCGAGTCGCGCTTGAGCTGCGCGGCAACCTTGCGGCTGTCGTTGGAGAGACCGATGAACCGCACGATTGCGATCAGCAGGCCGATGATGCCGAGGCCGATGATGCAGTAGCCCACGATACCGCCCTGGTTGATGCGATCCTTGATCGTCGGCGATTCGACGAGCAGCGCCAGGATGCCGCCACGAGTGACGTCAACGCCGAAGGTGACAGGCGATTCCTGTGCCGCCGCGAGTTCCTTCGCGGAATTGGTGTAACGGGACTGTTCCGGCTGCCGCTGCAGTTCGCTGACGCGTTCGGTGCCCGGGTCGTATTGCAGATAGCCCACCGGGCCTGCGAGGTTGAATGCCCCGACGCGCGTAACCGGCATCTGCGTTTCTTCGCCATTCGCGAGCGTGACCGTTTGCTCGAAGCGCACGATCTTGCCGGTTTCGGATATCTGCCGTTGCAGCTCGAACCAGAGCTGCTCGATATCCTCGATCGACGCCAGCGAATTCGCGCCCGCCATCTTGCTGCCGAGCTCTACCAGGAACTTCTCGCGGTCCGGATACTGAATGTTCGTCAGTGAGGTGGCAAAGCGGCCCTGGGCGTCGCCCGCAACCGTCTGCAATACGCCGAACAGCTCTTTCAGCGCGCCCAGGCGCTCGTCGAGGGCAGTACGTGCGGCAACGATCTCCGCCTGCTGGTCTTCGAACAACTGCTCGAGCCGTTCACTCTCGCCTTCCTGACGGTTGCGCTCGGCACGCGCCTGGTTGAGCAGGTTCTGCTGCTCGTTCTTGCGGCGAGCGAAATCCGCTTCGCGCTGGCGTGCTTCCTGCGAGTCACGCGCCTG
>CBDUCE010000102.1:0-10685 GCA_965365575.1 uncultured Gammaproteobacteria bacterium | reverse complement strand
CGGTGCTCAGCTACATCCGAATCGCGAAGCAGCCGTCCGACATCAACCAGGTGCGTATCGAGCAGGCTCGCGCGGACGCGCTGATCGGCTGCGACCTGGTGGTCAGTTCGTCGCCCAAAGCCTCGAAGACCTACCGGCCGAACCACACGCGCGCGGTCCTGAACTCGGCTGAGATGTCGACCGGCGATTTCGTCCGGCATCGCGACGCCAGCCTCCGCGCAGAGGATCGTATAGCCGCGATCCGCGACGTCGTGGGCGATTCGAACCTGTCCCTGCTCGATGCGAACAAGATGGCGCGGCGCCTGCTGGGCGACACGATATACGCCAACGTGCTGCTGCTGGGCGCAGCCTGGCAACAGGGCCTCGTCCCGGTGTCGCTCGAGTCGCTCATGCGCGCGATCGAACTGAACGGAGTCGAAGTCGAGAAGAACAAGCAGGCCTTCACCTGGGGCCGAGTGGCTGCCGATCACCCGGAGCACGTCGAGGATCTTGCCGTGACCCAGGAACTGAAAGTGCCCGAGACCCTCGACCGCATCGTGGAACGACGCGCAGCGTTCCTCGCCGATTACCAGGACGAAGACTTGTCACGCCGCTACACCGCGTTCGTCGACACGGCGCGCGATGCCGAACTCGACGCGGGCGGCGACGGCCGATTCGCGAAAGCCGTCGCGAAGAGCTACTTCAAACTTCTAAGTTACAAGGACGAGTACGAGGTTGCGCGATTGCATACACAGACCGGCTTTCTCGAGTCGGTAAAGCGCGACTTCGGCAACCATGCGCGCGTGCGCTTCCATCTCGCGCCGCCCATCCTGAATTCCGGGACCGATGCCCGCGGCCGGCCGCGCAAGCGCGAATTTGGCGCGTGGATGATTCCGGTGTTTCGGCTGCTCGCGTCGCTGCGCGGTCTGCGCGGCACCCGCTTCGATCCCTTCGGCAAGACCGCCGAACGCCGCATGGAGCGCGCCATGATCGTCGAATTCGAAAACCGCGTGGAACAACTCCGCGGGGCGCTCGACGCGGCGAACCTCGATCTCGCGACCGAGATCGTCGGCCTCTACATGGACATCCGCGGTTACGGTCCGGTCAAGGAGCAGGCCGTTGAGGAGGTTCGGACGCGAGTCGCCAACAAGATCAATACACTTGCCACAATGGAGCATCGCGCCGCGTGAAGCCCGAGTACGTCTTCGACTCGAAACCGGAGACAGGGAGCACGATGCCCGTGGCGGACGGCATCCACTGGTTGCGCATGCCCCTGCCCTTCGATCTCGATCACATCAACCTGTGGCTGCTCGAGGACGACGGTGGCTGGGCCATCGTCGATTCCGGGATCAGCAGCAGCACGAGCAAGGACATCTGGCGCAAGACGTTCGACACCACGATGCGCGGGCTGCCCGTGAAACACGTCATTGCAACGCACCTGCATCCCGATCACATCGGCTGTGCGGGCTGGCTGACGAGACAGTTCGACGTCGACCTGTGTATGACCCGCGAGGAGTACATGCTGGCGCGCCTGCTCCTGGCGGACACGGGCAAGCCTGCGCCCGACGAAGCTATCCGCTTTTACGCGGCGGCCGGCTTTTCGGACCAGGCGCTGCACGACTACCGCGAGCGGTTTGGATTTTTCGGCCGACTGGTATCGAAGCTGCCGGAATCCTATGTGCGGATTCACGAGAATGACCGACTCGCATTCGGCGAGCACGACTGGCGGGTACTCATCGGCCGCGGCCACTCGCCCGAACACGCCTGCCTGTACTGCAAGGACCAGAACCTGCTGATCTCCGGCGACCAGGTATTGCCGACGATCTCCTCCAACGTCAGCGTGTGGCCGACCGAACCCACGGCGAACCCTTTGAGACACTGGCTCGAGTCGCTCGCTGCGCTACGAGACGGGATCCCCGAGGATGTTCTCGTGCTCCCGGCACACGGCAAGCCGTTCCGCGGCGCCCACGCACGCATCGATACCCTGATCGCAGAGCACTTACGGCAGCTCGAGATCCTGCACGAACACCTTGCCGAACCGTGCCGCGCCGTGGATACGTTCGGCATTCTGTTCGGGCGCCGCGTACCGGATAGCCACCGCACGATGGCAACCGGCGAAGCCATCGCGCACATCAATTACCTGCTGGCCGGCGGACAGGCGGTCGTGGAAACGGACGCGAGCGGCGTCCACTGGTACCGTCAGGCATGAGCACAGGTTAGAGGACCATAGCGGATCCAGGCCCTGGCTGGGTTCCGGGCGTCCTGCCCTGGGTGGTGAGGTTCGAGAAAGAACGGCGGCGGGCATTGCCCGCCGCCTGGGATTACGTCCGTCGACCGTCAGTCCCGGATCTTGCCCGACCGAATGTTCCTGGTCACATACACACGGGCATCGTCGCATTCGTCAATATCGCCGAAGACTTCGTTGGACACGTCACGTCCGCCTCCATTGGCGAAGTTCTCAATGTCGGATCCGATCTCCTCAAAATCCGGGTACGCGAACACGACCTTGTAGTCGAAGTCGGCATCACCACCACCGAACATCGGCATCCAATGGTAATAGGCAGCCTTCGATCCTGACTCGGCCAGGTAATCCGCCCACTTCAGTTCTGCTGCCTTGATGTCGGTGTACCTCTGCCCCTCGTTGAGCTTGCAGTCCATCATGGTAATGAAACCCGACTCTGGCGCGTTACCGCCCGCGGGTGCTTTGTACATGGCTGACGAATACGCAACGTGCGCGCCGCAATCCACAACCTCAGCGAATGCTGCGCCCAGTTCCTGACCGTTCGAGATCCAGTTCTGCAATCCCTTTCCCATGGCATTTCCATCCCGGAAGGCGCCCAGCCAGATGATGTCGAAATCCTGCTCGGTGGTGTGGAAAAATGGCGTCAGCAACCAGGCTGCGTAGTCATCCATGTCACTGTCATCCGCGAACTTGTTCCACCGTTCGACCACCTTGGCCAGGTCCGCGCCATCCTTTCCTTCCTGGAACTTGCAGGCATACAGTTCGACCGGCACTACCTTTCCCATGCCATCGGCACTGACCTGGGCAAAACCCGGTGCGGCGGCCAGCAGCAACCCGGCCACGGCCGAGCACGTTACGATTCTTAAGCAGTTCATGATTCTTCCCCGAAGTTAATAGTTGTTGTTGTATGCCCGCCTGGACAAACAGATCCATTTCTTTTAGCTACTAGTTGTGCGGCAGGTTGTGGTCAGCTGATTCAAGTCAGAAGCAGCTGGTCTTATGAAGTATATATGAAGTAAAGCTCAGAGGGCAGAAAGCGGTCGGTCGAGCTTGGCGAATGTCGGCTCTCACCGCAACCGGACCTTCAGAGAGCCTGAAATTGGCTGGATCCCGGGTCCGCTGATGGCCAAAAAACGGTTATTCACCGACACTGTGACAGTACATTGATTCGCGTGCCCGCTAACTCGAACCTGGCGACTCGAGGACTTTTCGATGTGCGTCGATAAGGGCGGCCTCAACATCAACAATAAGCTCAAGATGTGCGAGGAAATTGAGAGCAAACAAGTTTGCATCATTAATCGCTTTCATGTCGCGCTCCGTGGCTGTTGCGGTCGCCAGTACCTGTAGGTTTGCATCGACGAGTCCATATCCGGACCGGCGGTATACGTCGATTAGAGAGTAAGTCTCGGAAAGCTCGACCATAAGATCAAGATCAACGTAACCAGCAAGTCCAGTCGAAAAGTAGGTTGCTTCCTATTGGCCGCCGCAGCGAGCCAACAACATCAATATGACGACGCCTATGATCGTACCGACATATAGTTTCATCGATACGGTCTTCCCTTCCATACTTGCCATCGTATCCGAAACGCCTTTCTTGACACCGGCGAGTGGGTCAGGTGCTTCAGTGAATGTCGGGCCGCCTGGTTTTGAACCCGGCGCTTCCTTTTCGGGTGCAGGTTCGTTTACTGCATCATTGCTTACGCTCTTGTCTGGGGCTTCGTTCTTGTTGTCATCGCTCACGAGTTAGTCTCCGGTCGTCTTTGCTACACTTCCTGCAGCCACGTAGATACCTGTTTATACACCTCGGGATGATTCAATAGATCACGGTGTCCCATCCGATAACCAATCCATTGGCGGTGCTTCGGAATCGCCAGCCTTCGCGCGGTGTCGCGATGCCGTCCCAGTGCGCTGTCGAGGGGCACAAGGCCATCCCCGATCAGTCGATCGCTCAGCATGCTGCGCTTTGCCGCGCGCACTGCCGCCACCGTAAAACATTGTACACCCGGGGGCAGTGGCACGAATTCCTGCTCGGCCGCGACGGCGCCGTGGCGCAAGTCAGTAATGCCTGCACTACGTGCCCTGCTGAGATGTGTAAAAGGCGCCAGGTAAGGACTCAATTCCATTGCCAGCTCGAGGCCGTAGCCGCCGCGTTCCAGCGGTGCGCCGTGGTGCGGCGTACCGAGAAATACGAGCTTGCGGAGATACTCTGGCCACTTGTGCCCTGCCGCAGCGCCATGGTGACAGGCGCTTCGAGCGACAAGTCCTCCCATGCTGTGCCCCATAATTGCCAGCTCCTCAACCGGCGAAGAGCAATTGTCTACCAGCGTCTCGAGCATTTCTGCGAGCGCGCGTCCATTGCTCGCGATATGCAGGCCACTGTTATAGCGCAGGTAGAGGGGTAGATATCCAAGCTCACTGGCGAGCGCTGCTCCATGGTCGTGTCCGTCTCGATTCCACTGCCGATCGTTCATGCATAGCCCATGCACCAGCACGAGAACCTTGCTCGCTGACCTCGCATCGCCGTGCTCCTCGAAAATGCTCATCGGATCCTGAAGGTCGACCGGCTGGCCGCGATAACGCAGACTCATTTCAATCGCGAGCGGGTTCCCGGTCCGCAAGAGGTAGTCACCGTAAACGCCGTTCGCCACGGATCGGTATGCGTCGAGAGACGGCGAGGAGTGGCCCTCCGGTAGCAGCTCCGTCACTGGTGCGAGACCGACGTCGATGGCCTTACCGATGAGGCGAGTGGCAACTCGAACAGTACGATATACGGTGCCGGCAATACGTTTCGGCCGATCGGAGGTCAGCCCACCCAACGGTCCTGGCCGCAATTGTATGGTGCGGTGCAACTCCTCCACGATCTCGGTAATCACGTCCGTGGCGTCGACCGCCATGCGTACACCGCCGCGAAGATCCGAGAGCTGTGACCGGTTCAGGGTGGGCATGCCTGTCCTCCTCCGACGAAATATTGACGCAGTATACGCACCTCGAAACCGCCAGATGCGGTCATAAGCCCAGATTATCGCGGCTAACGAGCCCAGCAGCGGAACAAGAAAAAGGGGCCGAAGCCCCTTTTGTCGTATTACCGGCGGCGGTCGATCCGGCGGTCGATTTGCCGGCCGCGGCGATCAAGGCGCCTGTCGGCTTTCGCGCCACGTCGGTCCAGCCGCCGATCGACACGATCACCCTTGCGATCCAGACGCTCCGACAGCCTGTCCCTGCCAGCGGCATCCGCGCGACGGGACTTGCGATCGAGATTGCGATCGATCCGGTCGCCGCGGGTGTCGAGGCGATGCTCGATCCGGTCGCCCTTGCGGTCGAGACGCGTTTCCACGCGGTCGCCCGCATCGGCCAATGCGCTACCGGCACAAAGCAACAGTCCGGTCGTAATGATGACACTCTTCCTTATGTCCATGATCCTCTCCCTGTTAGCAGTACGAATTGCGTGATGTTGTGAGTATCAACGCAATCGTTCGCGGCAGGTTGACGCGGGCCGCCGGCAAACGCAGGGTTATTGTCAAATTGGCCGGAATCAGACGTGCTGCATGAGTACGGGCAGGCGCGCTTCGTGAATCAGGAACTCGGTCGTTCCACCCAGCACCTTCTCGTACCAGCGCTGCCGGCTATAGGCCCCGGACACGATCAGGTCGGCCTTCGCCTCCTGGCAGGCATCCGTGAGTTCGGACTCGATGTGCCGGCCGCGTGTCCTGACGTGCTTCGCCTTGATGCCCCAGTGTTTCAGGTAGGCCTTGAGCTGCGATGCTTTCGGTCCAGGCCGGTCCTCCGGCCCGCAGGTTACGATCGTGATCTCGGCTGCTTGCTGCAACAGCGACATCGAGGCCTTGACCGTCCGCGCGACACGCGGCCCCTGGTCCCAGGCGATGCAGATACGCTCCCCGAGCTTGCGGCGGCCGGTTTGCGGCAGCAACAGGACCGGGCAGGAACCGCGCATCAGGGCCGTGTCGACAAACACGCGCGCCACGCCGTTTTGCCGCTTGGGCCGTGACACGACGATGAGATCCACGATCGGTCCGACGATTCGCATGACCTTGTCAGGCGAGCCCACGCGCTCCGCCCACATGGCGCCGGGCTCCGCGCGGGCGTGGCTGATCATTTCGTAGCCGTGCTCCTCGGCGATCTTCCTGTAGAGGCTCTCCGCCGCCACCGGCGCGTCCGGGGTGCTCTTCTTGCGCCATGCGGCCGCTGCAAATTCAGACGACAGCGTCAGATCGGATTCCTTGTGCGGCCGTATATGGCAGCCACTCACGCTCGCTTCCAGTTTCTTGCCCAGCTCAAACGCCGTGTCCAGGGCTCGCGCGCATTCAGGCCGGTCGGCAACCGGCACAAGGATGACTTTCATCGACCTTCTCCTTATCTCTCAGAAATGAGGATGGCACCGCCTTTTGCAATCGACAAGCAGGCTTTATACGTACCGCAAGAGCTCCTACGGCGACAGTACCCTGTCGAGATCCCGGCACAGATCGTCGGCATCCTCGAGGCCCACCGACAGCCGCATGACGCCATCCCCGGCGTATTCCCGGAACCCCTCGAGCTGTTCCCCCTCGAGCCGGTAACTCGATTCCATGATCTGGTCAGTGCCGATCCAGTAGACGAGGCTGCGATGGTGGCCGAGACTTACTGCGTAGTGGATGACCCGCAGCTCGTCGATCATCTTCCGGGCCACGGCCGCGCCATCCTCGACCTGGAACGACAGCATCCCCGAAAAGCCGTTCATCTGCCTGAGCGCAATGTCGTGCTGCGGATGCGACGGCAATCCCGGGTAATTGACGCGCCTGACGCCGGGATGCGCGTCGAGAAATTCGGCCACCTGCATTGCGTTCGCGGAATGGGCCTGCATGCGGATAGGCAAGGTCGCTATCCCGCGCATGATGAGCCAGGCATTGAACGGACTGATGACGCCGCCGTAATGCACCAGCGCCTCCTCGTTGAGATCCATCATCACGTCACCCGGACCCAGGAGGGCGCCTCCGAGCGCATCGCCGTGGCCGCCGACGTACTTCGTGAGGGAATGAATGACGAAGTCTGCGCCCAGTTCGATGGGGCGGGTCACGACCGGTGAGGCGAAGGTCGAATCGACCGCGAGGCGAACCCCCTGCGCCTTGCAGATTTCCGCTATCGCCTCGATGTCGGCCAGGCGGATGATCGGGTTGATAGGCGTCTCGATGAAGATGAGCCGCGTGTTGTCGCGGATCGCCGCTTCTACGTGGTGCACGTCGCTGGTGTCGACCGGCGTCACGTGGATACCGAAGCGCGGCAGGGTGTGCCGGACGAGTTCTGCGCTCCCTGCGTATTGAACGTCACTCACGATCAGGTGATCGCCTGGCGACAGGTAGCCGAGTAGCAGGGCAGATGTCGCCGCCATACCCGAGCCGAATGCCAGGCAGGATTCGGCGCCCTCCAGCACGCGTAACTTCTCCTGGAGCTGGTTGACGGTCGGATTACCCCAGCGCGTGTAGATGTAGGGCATGTCGCTCTCGTCGAAATCCTTGATCGAGAACGCTTCGGCGTCTTTGGTCGTAAAGGTCGTGGACATGACGATGCTCGGCGACGACGCGCCCGTAACCTCGTCAGGCGCCTCCCCGGCATGCACGGCCAGTGTCTGCGGCCCGGCGTCCTTCGGCAATTTGCTCACGATGTCTCCCCTGCTGCGTGTGCGCCCGATTCTACGCGAGCTTGATTCGCCGCGTAATGACAGCGTGCTATGCTCGGCGCCAGCGACGATCGGGACCAGACCTGCAGTGGCAATTCGTTCACTTTGTATTACCGAGGGCGGCGACCGGCCGACGATAGAGACCTTCATCGGCATGCATCGGGCCGGAATCGAAATCGCTGTCACGTGCCCGCCGGATCATCCGAACCGCCAGCTGCTCGACGACGCCGGCGTGCCGACGATACCGCTCCAGCTGAAAGACAATTTCAACAGCAAGGACATTGCGACGCTGCGCCGCGAACTCATTCGTGGCCAGTACCACATTCTGCACACGTTCAACAGCAAGGCGGTAACGAATGGCCTGCGCGCCTGCAAAGGATTGCCGGTCAAGGTCGTTTGCTATCGCGGCATCGTCGGCAACCTGAGCTTTTTCGACCCGATGTCCTGGATGCGCTACCTCAATCCGCGTATCGACCGCATCGTCTGCGTGTGCGAAGCGATCCGGCAGTGGTTCCTGCACATGCAGCCCGCATTCCTGCGCATGCCGCCGGAACGCCCGGTGACGATTCACAAGGGTCACAGGCTGGAGTGGTACTCGGACGAGCCGGCGGATCTCGCCCAGTTTGGCATCCCCAAGGACGCATTCGTCATCGGCTGCACGGCGGCGTACCGGCCGCGCAAGGGTATCGAGTATCTCGTCGATGCGCTGGCCATGCTGCCGGCGGATATCCCCGCCCACCTGTTGCTGATCGGGCGCATGGACGACCGCACGCTTACGAAGAAGATCAATGCGAGCGGTGTTGCCGAACGAGTTCACCGCATCGGCCACCGCAGCGATGCGCCCGCGGTGACGGCCGCGTGCGATGTATTTTCACTGCCCTCCACGAAGCGTGAAGGGCTCGCCCGGGCCATCATCGAAGCGATGGCGTACCGCGTGCCGCCGGTCGTCACCGACTGCGGCGGCAGCCCCGAGCTCGTCGTCGACGGTGAGTGCGGTTTCGTCGTGCCCATCAGGAACGCGCGAGCGCTCGCCGGCGCATTCGAGAAACTCTATCGGGATCCCGGACTGCGGCAACGCATGGGCGAGGCGGCGCGCGGGCGCATTGGCACGCATTTCCGCAACGAGGACACGGTCAGGAAGACGATTGCCCTCTACGAGGAACTCGTACCCAACCCGGATTGACCCGGTCGCGGTTCGAAGACCGCCCCTGCGGCGCGCGATCAAAGCGCTCAGAGCTCGACCATCAGTTTTCCGGTGTTGCCGCCCGTGAACAGCAGGTTGATGCCCTCGATCGCGCTCTCGAGGCCCTCGAGCTTGTGCGCGCGATACTTGAGCTTGCCGGCTGCGAGGTATTCCGCGAGTTTCTGCATCATCGCCGGCACCTCGTCCCAGTGGTCCGGCATGGTGAATCCCGTGATCGTAAGTCGTTTCCTGATGATGTTGAGCCAGTTCGGCCCCGGCGACGGCGTCGCCGTGTTGTAGTCGGCAATCATGCCGCACACGATGATGCGGCCGTGCGCGTTCATACGGTTGAAGACGATGTGCTGCACCGGCCCGCCGGTATTCTCGAAATACACGTCAACGCCGTTCGGCGTTGCTTCCTGCAATTGCCGCTCCAGGTCGTCCGACTTGTAATTGATCGCGCTGTCGAAGCCGAGCTCCTCTTCGAGCCAGCGGCACTTCTCATCGGTGCCCGCCGTACCGACGACCGTCAGGCCTTCGGCCTTGCCCAGCTGGCCGACCATCGAACCGACAGAGCCCGCGGCGCCCGACACGACGAGCGTCTCGCCCGCCTTCGGCTTGCCGATCTCCATGAGTCCCTGCCAGGCCGTGAGCCCGGGCAGCGACAAGACACAGAGCACGGCTTCTGCCGAGACGCCCGGCGGCAACTTGTTGAGACCCTCGCCGGTGCTGACCGCGTATTCGGTCCAGCCGATCATGCCGACAACGCGGTCGCCAGCCGCGAACTCCTCGTTTTTCGACTCGACGACCTCGGCGACGCCGCTGGAACGCATGACCTCGCCCAGTTCGACTGGCGGGATGTAGCTCCCGCGGTCCTCGCTCATCCAGCCGCGCATGGCGGGGTCGAGCGACATGTGCGTCTGCTTCAGCAGTATCTGCCCGGGATCGAGTTTCGGCGTCTCGAGCGTGACCACCTCGAAGACATCGGGCGTGATGGTAAGACGCGGGCGTTTGACGAGTTTGACGGCTTTGTATTGCATGGCGGGCAGTCGCTCCTGTTGGGTGCTGACCGCCCATGGTACCCGCAAACTCCGCCGTCTGTCGGAGCAGGTCTACAGACGCAGCGCCCCGTCCACCTCGATGCAGCGACCGTTTACGTACTCGTTCTCGAGAATGAACTGTACCGTGTGCGCGATTTCGTCCGGTTCGCCCAGGCGTCCTGCCGGAATCGGTTTGGTCATTTTTTCGCGCGCTTCCGGTTTCATCGACATCACGAGTTCCGTGCTGATGAATCCCGGCGCGATCGCGGCGGAACGGATGCCGTAGCGGGCAAATTCCTTGGCCCACACGACGGACATGGCCTGCACGCCTGCCTTGGCGGCCGAGTAGTTTGCCTGGCCCATGTTCCCCGAGCGCGATATCGACGAGATGTTGATGATGCAGCCCTTTTCGCCGGAGTCGATCATCTTCGCGGCGGCTTCGCGGCCACACAGGAATACGCCCGTCAGGTTGACGTCGATCACCGCCTGCCACTGGTCGAGCGTCATCTTCGAGACCTGCTCGCCGTCCTTGTACTTGAGCGTGAATGCGTCGCGGATGATGCCCGCGTT
>CBDUCE010000101.1:0-10715 GCA_965365575.1 uncultured Gammaproteobacteria bacterium | reverse complement strand
TCGTTCGACCAGTTCGTCGTGCTCCTGAAAAACAGCGTGAATCAGATGGTCTACAAGCACGCTATTTCGACCGTAGTGCCATCGCGCAACGTGCGTCTGCCTTTGCCAGATGACGCAGGAGACGGTGACGATTAACTGCAGAGTGCGACCCTCGTTGCAGGAGGGCGCTTTTGTTTGAAAGACCGCAAAGCGGCGAACGCGCAATTCTCGTCCACGCGGGCCCCGACGGCGCACCTGAGGACTCCGAGCGTTCGGAGTTCGCGGAACTTGCGCGCTCGGCCGGCGCGATCATCGTCGAGGAGATCGTAAGCGCACGTAAACGTCCTGAGCCTCGCTATTTCATCGGCAAGGGCAAGGTCGAAGAGCTGCGTGCGAGCGTCGATGCCAAATGCGCCGAACTCGTGATTTTCGGCGCAGCGCTGTCACCGAGCCAGGAACGCAACCTCGAGCGGGAACTGAAGTGCCGTGTCCTCGACCGGGCAGGGCTCATTCTGGATATTTTCGCGCAGAGAGCACGCAGCTTCGAAGGCAAGCTGCAGGTGGAGCTCGCGCAGTTGCGGCACCTGTCGACCCGGCTGGTTCGCGGCTGGACGCACCTCGAGCGCCAGAAAGGCGGCATCGGGCTGCGCGGCCCGGGCGAAACCCAGCTGGAAACGGATCGTCGCCTGCTCGGGCGCCGTATACGGCAGCTGAACACGCGACTCGAGCAGGTCGATGCGCGCCGGACCATGAACCGTCGCAACCGCGTGCGCGCCGAGGTGCCGACCGTGGCGCTGGTCGGCTACACGAATGCCGGCAAGTCGACGCTGTTCAATGCGCTGACGAATGCCGGCGTGTACGTTCAGGATCAGCTGTTTGCAACGCTCGATCCCACGGTCCGGCGTCTGGAGTTGCCGGATGGCACGGAAATCGTGTTCGCCGATACCGTCGGCTTCGTGCGGGATCTGCCGCACGAGTTGATCGCTGCGTTCCGCTCGACGCTGCAGGAGGCGCGCGAGGCGGACCTGATCCTGCACCTGATCGATGCGAGCGACCCGAATCGGTGGCAGCGTGTCCGGCAGGTCAATTCGGTGTTGAAGCAGCTGGACGCGGATCGTGTGCCGCAAATACGCGTGTACAATAAGATCGACCTGATAGACCGCGCGCCGCGCCTGACGAGCAATCGCGAGGGCGAGGGTCGGGCGGTCTGGCTGTCGGCAGCGACAGGCGAAGGCATCCCGTTGTTGCTGGAGGCGATCGGGGATCGATTGCGCCGCAAGACCCTGCACCGCCTCATCCACCTGCAACCGTCGCAGGGCCGGTTGCGCTCGAGACTTTTCGAACTCGGCGCGGTTTTGAACGAGCAGACCGACGATGAGGGCGGGTGGACACTGGAACTGGAAATGGCGGAGCAGGATCTGAAGCGCTTCATGAAGCGCGAGAACGTCGATCCGGAACTACTTGAGCCGCTGCCGGTCATCAAGACGGCAGCGATGGCAAATCTGAAATAGACACACCGACAGAGACGAAGTTGTAAAGCTATGGCCTGGAATGAACCTGGAAACGGCAAGGACCCCTGGAGCAGGGGCGATAAAGAGCCAAACGATCTGGACCAGATCGTGCAAAACTGGCAGCGACGCCTGAGCAGCCTTCTTGGCGGGGCCGGCGGAGGCAGCGGCGGCAGTCGCGCGCCCGGCGGGGCGGGCGGCTATATACTGGTCGTGCTCTTGCTGATCGCCTGGGCCGCTACGGGCGTCTACCGTGTCGACGAAGCAGAGCGCGGTGTCGTCCAGCGCTTTGGCGCCTACACCGAAACGACGATGCCGGGCTTGCACTGGCACCTGCCTCTCCCGATCGAGTCCGTCGATATCGTCAATACCAACGCGGTACAGAACTTCCCGTTTCGCACCGAAATACTGACCGCGGACGAGCAGTACGTATTCATCCAGATGGTCGTGCAGTACCGTCGCACGGACCCGGTGAAATACAGCTTCGAAGTGGTCGACCCGGAAGCGACGGTCCAGGACGTGACCGAGAGCGCGCTTCGCGAGGTGATCGGCACCAGCGAGCTGGAAACGCTCGTAACCGGCGAGCGCGACCAGATTGCGCAACGCACGCTCGATACCCTTCAGGTGACGCTGGATCAGTACGAATCCGGCATTACCGTTACATCCGTGTCGATCATCAATCTCGACTATCCTCAGGACGTGCAGGCGGCGGTCAACGATACCCAGAAGGCGACCAACGATAGTGCGCGCTTTCAGCTCGAGGCGGAGAAATATGCCAAGGACATCATCCCGCGTGCGCGCGGTGATGCGCAGCGCATCACGCTTGATGCGAAGGCGTACAAGGATCGCGTAACCCGGGATGCGATGGGTGAGGCATCCAGGTTCGAGGCGTTGCTCGCCGAATACCAGAAGGCGCCGCGAGTGACGCGTGATCGCCTGTATATCGAGGCGGTTGAGCAGGTTTACGGCAGCACCAACAAGGTTTTGCTGGATTCGAAGGGCAGCGGCAATTTGCTCTACCTGCCAATCGACAAGCTTATTGAAGGCGCCAGCCGGCAACAGTCTGCCCAGGAACTCGATCGTCTCACTGAGCAGTCACGTAATACGTCACCGGAGAGGCGCCTCGAAATGGAAGATCGCGAAAGGAGGACAAGGCAATGAGTAACGCCATGTTTCGTCTGTTCGTCCTTATTGGCCTGATTGCCGTTGCCGTCGGCCTGTCACTTTTCACTGTCAACGAACGCGACCTTGCCATAAAGCTGCAGCTCGGCAAGGTCGTGGAATCCGGTTACGAGCCGGGACTGCATTTCAAGATCCCCGTGGTGCAAAACGTCCGCAAGTTCCCGCGGCGTATCCTGACGATCGAGGACAGCCCGGATCGCGTGTTCACCGCAGAGAAGAAGGCGCTCAAGGTCGATTTCTTCGTCAAGTGGCGAATCGTCGATCCCGTGCGCTTCTACACATCGACGGGCGGCAGCCTCGTGTTTGCCGACGATCGCCTCGGTGAGATCATCAAGAACGCGGTGGTCACCGAATTCGGTAAACGTTCGGTACGGGAAGCAATCTCGGCGGAGCGCGCGGAGTTGATGCGCGACATGCTGGTGACAGCCACGACAACCGCGGAGGACCTCGGCGTCGAACTGATCGACTTTCGCGTGAAGCAGGTCGAACTGATGGACGAAGTAAAGAATGCGGTGTACGCGCAGATGAACGAGGAGCGCGCACGTACCGCGGCCGAACTTCGAGCGGAAGGCCGCGCCGAAGCCGAGCGGATTCGCGCGGAAGCAGACCGTGAGCGCACGATTATCCTCGCGGACGCCAACCGTGAAAGCGAACAGATCCGCGGTGAAGGTGACGCGGAGGCAGCCGAAATCTACGCGAATGCCTACAAGAAGGACCCGGAATTCTACGCGTTTTACCGCAGCATCAATGCGTATAAACAGTCGATGGGTAAATCCAACGATCTCCTGGTGCTTGACCCCAATAACGAGTTCTTCCGCTATCTGAACCAGTCGGGCGGCGAATAATTCGGCTGGCATGGCCTGGACCGAAATCCTGACGGCCCTTGCGCTCGTCCTCATCATCGAGGGCATGGTGCCGTTTGTCGGTCCACGCAAATACCGCCAGATAGTGGCGCAGATGGCCCTGCTAAGTGACAATCACCTGCGCACGGTCGGGCTCGTCATCATGATTGTCGGCGTCGTCCTGCTGTTCGCCGTGCGCGGCATTTAACCAACAACAAGAGACCTGACCGTCATGGGTAAGAACGTCGTCGTCATTGGCACCCAGTGGGGTGATGAGGGCAAAGGCAAGATTGTCGACCTGCTCACCGATCGCGCGAAAGCGGTCGTGCGGTTCCAGGGCGGCCACAATGCCGGGCATACGCTGGTTATCGGTGGCAAGAAAACGGTCCTGCACCTCATTCCCTCCGGCATCCTGCGTGACGGAGTGAGTTGCCTGATCGGCAATGGGGTGGTGCTGTCACTGGATGCACTCGTCGAGGAAGCCAATGCGCTGTCCGCAAACGGCGTGCCGGTTTTCGAGCGCCTCAAGGTCAGCCCCGGCTGCCCCCTGATACTTCCGTCGCACGTCGCACTCGACGTAGCACGGGAAAAAGCACGGGGTTCCGGCGCCATCGGGACTACGGGGCGCGGCATCGGACCGGCATACGAAGACAAGGTCTCGCGGCGTGCGTTGCGGGTTTCCGACCTTTTCCTGCGCGAGAAATTTGCGGCCAAGCTCGGCGAGATACTCGACTACCACAATTTCCTTCTGAAAAATTACTTCCGCGCAGAGGCTGTCGATTTTGACAAGACTCTCGAGGACGCGCTGAAGGCGGCCGAGCATATTGCACCGGTTACCGCGGACGTCACCCAGATTCTGCATGAGCTTTCCTGCAACGGAGACAGCATCCTCTTCGAAGGTGCGCAGGGCACCTTTCTCGATATCGACCATGGCACCTACCCGTTCGTCACGTCGTCGAACACGGTGGCCGCGGCCGCCAGTACGGGTACCGGTGTGGGTCCGCGTGATCTCGACTACATCCTTGGCATCGTCAAGGCGTATACCACGCGAGTCGGGGCGGGGCCGTTTCCCACGGAGCTGTTCGATGATCTCGGCTCGCACATCGCGCAAGTCGGCGCCGAGTTCGGCGCTACCACAGGGCGCCCGCGCAGGGTGGGATGGTTCGACGCCGTCGCGCTCAAACGCTCGATCATCAACAGCAGCGTATCGGGCCTGTGTGTCACCAAGCTCGACGTGCTGGACGAACTCGAGACGATCCGGATTTGTGTCGGTTACACGATCGACGGCGAAGCGATTTCCGGCTTGCCGATCGTCGTTGACCGCTTCTCGGATTGCCGGCCGGTCTACGAGGAACTGCCGGGCTGGCAGGCGTCCACGGTCGGTATCACCCGTTACGAAGACCTGCCGTCGAATGCGCGCGACTATCTCAAGCGCATCGAGGAACTGGCCGGTATACCGATCGATATCGTTTCAACCGGGCCGGATCGCGAGCAGACGATTGTGAAGCGGCATCCGTTCGAGTGACGCGGACCGGGTCACTGAGTTTCCGGGCCGGCCCGGGCGCACTGCAGACGATCACGGAGCACGGTTTTTCCCCGGAGAGGGTGGGGACCATGGCCGGCGCTTCGGGCGGGGCCAAGTGGCTCGTCCTGAGCAAGCTGGACCGGGTTGTCGCGGCTACCATCGTTCCCGACCTGCACGGACCCGTCTACCTCATCGGCTCTTCGATCGGTGCCTGGCGCTTCGCCTGTTACGCGCAGGACAGGCCGCTCGAGGCTATCGCCCGTTTCGAAGAAGCCTATCTCGGCCAGACTTATTCCGACGACCCGGATCGAGAGGAAGTCACCGCGAAGAGCCGCGAGATACTCGACTACGTGCTCGGCGCATCCGGAACGGCGGAGATCCTGTCTCATCCGGTATTCCGGACGAACGTCATGACCGTGCGCAGCCGTCATGTCACGGCCAGCGAACAGCCCGCACTGCTGGTTCCCGGCCTGCTGGCAGCCGCGGCGCTCAACGCCGTGACGCGGCGCTCGCTCGGCGCTTTTTTTGATCGGGTGCTGTTCTACGACCCGAGAGACCTGCCACCGTTTTTCGATGCGCGCGGATTCCCGCTGAGCCGGGTGGAATTGACCGAGGCAAACCTGAAAGACGCGATCGTTGCGACCGGTTCGATACCGATGGTGCTGTCGGGCGTGCGCGATATTGCCGGTGCTCCGCGCGGCATCTACCGGGACGGCGGCGTCATCGATTACCACCTCGACCTGCCGCAAAGCGCACCGGACCGGCTGACGCTGTACCTGCATTTTGTCGATCGCATCGTGCCGGGCTGGTTCGACAAGAAACTGTCCTGGCGCAAGCCGGATCCGTCGAACGTGGACCGGACGATTCTCGTGAGCCCGTCGAGGGAATTCGTCGCGCGACTGCCGCACGCGAAAATCCCGGATCGGCGTGACTTTCTGAACTTCGAGCCGGCAGAACGCGTCCGTGCCTGGCGCACGGTGGTCGACATGTGCGACGAACTGGCAGACGAATTCCACGAGGTGCTGGTGAAGGATCAACTGGCGGCACGGCTCGAGCCGCTGTGATAGTCTTTGCCGAAAATAAGAACGACAAAGGAGAGTCGTATTGTCTGACTCGACCATCGCAGCGCACGCGGACAGACCCTATCCCGAACTGACCTGGATTGCGGTTGGGGTCGGCTGGTTCCTCGGCGTCATCATCGCGGTCTCGATCGGCTACGCAGCGCTGATACTGGGTTTCTCGATCGAGGGGTCGGAACTGGCCGCGATTCTCGGCTTCGGCATCCTGCGCGGCATCCTGCGCCGGCGCAGCATCATCGAAAACAACATCGTGCAGACCGTGGCCAGCGGCGTGAACGGCGCCTCGTCGGGCATGATGTTCTCGGTGCCCGCGATCTTCCTGCTCGGCTACGGCGACCGCTTCGATCCGATACTCCTGACCTTCGGCTGTATCGCCGGCGCGTTTCTCGGGATTGCGTTCATTATCCCGCTCAGGAAGCACATGATCGATTACGAGCGGCTCACGTACCCGGGCGGCGTTGCGGTTGCAACGATCCTGAAGTCGCCGGGTGCCGGGGTGCGCAAGGCCGTCATCCTCGTTACCGCGGCGCTGGTGAGTGCAACCGTGCACGTCATCAGCCTCAGGACCGGGGTATCGAACTGGAATCTCGGGGCGCTGATCGGTCTGCCCGAGTACATGAACGGCATCTGGTACCTGTCCCTGATGACGATAGGCGTCGGTTTCATTGCGGGCCGTGGCGGCATCGCATTTATCATCGGCGGGTTCGTTGCCTACTGGTTTGTCTCCCCCTTGCTGTCCGTGACCGGGGCGTTCCCGTTGAACGAAGCCGGCGAGCTGATCAACACACCGGGCGATCTGCGCCTGCTGCTCTACCGGCCTCTCGGTATCGGCATGCTGATCGGCGGCGCGATCATGGGCGTTATTCTCGCGGCACCGCTGATTCTCAGTGCAATCAAGTCCATGCAGAAAGCAGCCAGCGTCGAGACGGGCGTTGCAACCGAGGAAATGCCGATCAAGCTGCTCTATTTCGCAGTCATCGGCGCAGCTGTCCTGCTCAGCGTCATGGCCGTGACCGCGGTTGAATCGATGACCCTGATGGGTGGCATCTCGATGGCGCTGCTCGGCACGCTATGGATATGGATGGCGGGCATCATCCTCTCCGAGGCGATCGGCCGCACGAACTGGTCGCCGCTGTCCGGCATGACGCTCGTCGGCATTACCCTTTTGATCATCGTGACGCAGGCGTTCGGGATGGAGCGCAGCGACTCGATCATCGCCGCCATCATGGTCGGCGCGGCCATGTGCGTTGCAATGTCGCAGGCCACCGACCTGATGCTGGACCTGAAAACCGGCTACCTCGTGGGCGCGACGCCGAGGATGCAGCAGATAGGCCAGTTTGCCGGTGCCTGGCTCGGGCCCATCGTCGTGATCTTCGTGATCTTCGCACTCAACGAAGCCTACACGCTGGGCAGCGAGCGATTGCCGGCGCCGCAGGCTCAGGCGCTGGCCAGCACGATCGACGGCATCATGGGCGGCGACGTGCCGACGCAGAAGTACGTCGCCGGTGCAATCCTGGGCGGCATCCTCTCGATCGTCATGGGCGGGCTCGGCATCACGGTCGGTCTGGGTTTCTACCTGCCGTTCAATATCGTCCTGACCTACTCGCTCGGCACGCTCAGCCGCGAAATCGCCGACCGTTTCAAGGGCAAGACGTGGGCGGAGCAGGTCGGCATACCGATTGCAGCCGGGTTCATCGTCGGTGAAGCGCTCGTCGGGGTGGGCGATGCGATACGACACATACTGATGGCGACCTAGGAGATGATGACCATGAAAGCATCGGGTTATGTGCTTCTGAGTGGCGGATTCATCGTGGCGGCCTATGCGACTGCACTCGATGTCGAGACCGTCAGCTGGCCGTTCTTCGCCGCCGCAGTGCTTGCTGCAATTACCGGCGTAGTCCTGATCAAGCGGCATGCCAGGTCGCTTGCGCAGTCTGAGGAAGTCCTTGAGACGAATCGGGCGGAATTGCGTGAGTCGGTCGAGAACGTCGTCAATGACCTGCGCGAGATCGTCAGCAACGGCAGTTTGCGCGGTGAGGTGCTTCGCGATCGTATCGATACGAAGCTACGTCCCGACCTGATCCGTTTCGCCGATGCGCGCGAGAGCATGGTGCACCTGTTCGGCCTGCAGACGTATGCCGACATCATGAGCCACTTTGCGGCGGGCGAACGCTATATCAATCGCGTCTGGTCGTCGTCCGCAGACGGCTACGATGCCGAGGCAGCCCGCTACCTGGGCAGGGCCGAAGAACAGTTTGCGGACGCCCAGCGGCAGCTGAACGAGGCGGCAAGAAAGTAGTCCCTGCTATTTGCGCTTGCGGCGCGCACCCGGAGAGCGTTTGCAGGTGGTTGTCAGGTGTTGCTGCAGAGTCCGGACATCTTCGTCCATCAAATAATCAGCTTCGTCCCTCCAGCCCCGGAGCATAGGCAACGTCCGCTCGTTGACGACGAGGTGGCCGTCGCTGGACTGGGTGTCGGCGTGCCAGCCCGGGACCGCAATAACGGAGCGAACGCGCACGGAGTTCCTGAGCAGGTCACGAAACTCCTGTTCGAGGCGCGTGGTCTTCGCCGCAATGTCAGCGATGGAAATACGCCTGCTATCGGGCTTGAAACGAAGCTCGCTGTCGGCAAGCTGCACGCTTTCCCTGCGCATCGCCCGGTGAGCGACGACGTTTATCGCGTATATTCCGCCGGGTCCGACGATGAGGTGATCGACGACGCCTTCCGGTGTGACGACATCATGGAAGACACGGCCGTGACCGACGGCGATGCGTTGCAGCGAGTGCCCCACAGCGATATTCGCGTCCCGCAGGAAGCGGACTTCGCGCCACTGCTGAACCGTGCGGATGAGCCGGTACAGGGCGAAGCCGGCTGCGACGAGCAGGGTTCCGAGCAGCACGTACAGCTGCCAGGCGGGGTAGCCGTCGAACAGCTGATGCGCCTCGAACGTGTGCGCCACTGCGAAGATGAATACGAACATCAGTCCGGCGCCGAGGTAAGTCGACTGCTTGCGGGAAAGCGACTCGAGTTCATCGCGGAATCGCTGCGCCGCCTCGCGCATGATGGCGTCGGGAAAGTTCGGGTGAGCGCTCATGGTGCGAGCGATCAGGCCCCAGGATTTCGCGGCCAGGACAAACACGAAGGTGCAGGCGATTGCTACCGTTGCCGAGCCGCTGACCGCCTCGATATTCATGCTGCACCTCTTCTGGTTCTATCCGTCAAGGGTATCCGGCGGCGTTCGGGCACTCTGTGATGCACATCACGTAGATCGCACAAGAGCACCGACGAGCACGCATTTTTCAGCGCCTGTTCAGCCAGACAGGGGTAATTGTGATTGTCATCACGGCAACAAGCGTGATCCGGCTGCTAGCGTTGGCAGTATTGGTTCACATGAGGGCGGGGTGCGTCATGAACAGAGTTTTGATCAACGCGGGATTGGTGCTCGCGATCGCTGTACTCAGCGGTTGTGCGTCCATGAGTAGCGAAGAATGCGCCAATAGCGACTGGGCGGCCATCGGCTACGAAGACGGCTCACGGGGCTACACCTCCGACAAGTTCGGCAGCCGCCGCAAGGCCTGCGCCAAGCACGGCGTGACGGCGGACTTCAAGGCTTACCAGGAAGGACGCGAAGAAGGTCTCGTGGAGTTCTGCCAGCCGAGCCGCGGCTACAACCTGGGCGCTAGCGGCGGAACCTACTACGGTGTCTGCGACGTTGCTATGGAAGAGGAATTCCTCGACGCGTACCGAGTGGGTTCGCAGCTGCATGCCTTGCGTTCCAACGTCAACAACGCGAACTCGAGAATCTACTCGAAGGAAGCCGAACTGAAGCGCACGAAAGAAAAGATTCGCGCCAAGCAGGCCGAGCTCATCAGCGACGACGCGACCACCCAGGATCGCGTGATGTTGCTGGCCGATCTCGAGGACTTGTCCGAGCGGACCGGCGAGCTCGAGGCGGAAATCGAGGAGCTGATTGCCGATAAAGCCCGCTACGAATACGAGCTCAGGGACTACGAACAGACCGTCGCGGTATACGATTACTGAGCGGGCGACGGCTCGCGCCCCCTAATAATCATCCGGCTCGTCGCGGCGATCCTCGCCCCTGCGCCGCTCGCCGGCAAAAGTTCCGGTTGCCGCAGCCAGCCCCCCCGATGTGAACGGGCTGCGACGATCCTTTCCGGATCGCCGGTCGTTGTGATGAGTGAAGTGGCATTCGCATTCGGCTGCGTCGCAGTCGGGCAAGGGCAGGCTCGGAGCTTCTGACGCCAGGAATCGCTGACCGGCAATATCGTTGGCCGCGGAACAGGCATAGGCGCCGGGCTTGACCGACACGGCATGATACCTGGCGCGGTCTTTTTGAGCGGGCGAGATGCGCCGGTCCTTGCGTTCTTCGGGTTTGTCGAGGCCCTGCCGATAGAAATACCACGCGATCAGCAGCCCGACCACCAGCAGCAACAGCACCGTCCTCATACCGGCCTCCCCAAACCAAGCGGATATGGGACGAGTTTACTTCAATTAGCCGCGCGATCGACCCCCAAAGGTAGTTTCGGGTGGCTAGTTCCGAGGCTCCGGGGCTTCAGTCGCAAGATCGGAAGAGCACACG
>CBDUCE010000100.1:0-10720 GCA_965365575.1 uncultured Gammaproteobacteria bacterium | reverse complement strand
AATGCGGCTGATGTTGATACCCAACAACCGATCGGCAGATGACTGCTTCTGGCCGAAAGCGGACGTTCGATTGTGCGTGATTTCACGCGGTCGAATGACCGCCTTGAAGAAAAGCGGACATCAAGCAATCAGCGGGAAGGTCCCTGCATATAAATTCAAGTTTTCCATTAACGCGCCCCGCTACCAAAACACGAAAGGCCGGCCCTCGAAAGAGGGTCGGCTTTTTTTGTTGCTGAGGCAGGGTCAGATTCTGCGAGCACAGCTGGTTCAGTCGAAGCGGCTAAATCGCCTGGAGCAGCACATAACCCGTCATCACGAGTACGGATAGCGAACTCAGCGTCCAGAGCGTGGCGCGAACGTCGTGTATCTGCGCAGTCGCATACGCCACAAAATGTGCGGCACGCGCCGCGACGTAGGTCCATATCAGGATCTGACCGAATAGAAACGGTGGCCCGGCCAGGACAAACAGCAAGCCGGCAATAAGGAAGCCGGGGATGCTCTCGAGGTCGTTCAGGTTCATGCGTCGGGACCGTTCGACGTACTCGTTAGGCTCGAGCTGGCCATCGCGTGGCTCCGGATTCAAAGGGGTCTGCTTAGCGTCTTCCGGGCTTCGGAAGCCCGCACGCACCTTCATCATGCGCTGTACTGTCATCCAGGGCTGCAGCATGAGCTTCAGCAGCATGATGGAGGCCGCCAATACGTAACTATGGAAAACTGGATTGGTAAGAGTGAGGTAGTTGGAATCAAAGGGCATGGCATTGCACCGGTGAGGAGGTTGACATGAAATTTAACAGAGTTAAAATAATTGAACAAGGGTCAATTAGTGATATTTCCCCATGACGACAAGCGGGCCGGTTTCGACACCGAGAGTGAGGGTGAAGCGTGAACGGATGCGCCTGGAAGTCCTTGAAGCGGCGAAAGCGTTATTGCTGGCAGAGGGCCCGGATGCCGTAACGCTCGGCGCAGTGAGTAGCCGACTGGGGGTGACCAAGCCGGCGATTTATCATTATTTCCCGTCCAAGGAAGCCCTGACGCGGAGTATGGTCGCCGCTTTGATCGACGAGGAAATCGGCCATCTCGAAGCGGCTGTGGAGAGCGCCGGACCACGCGACAATCCGGTTGCTGCAATGATCAGGGCTTTTCACGCTCACTACCGTGCGAATTTGCATGCCTTTCGGTTTGTTTATGGTCAGTTACAGCTGTACGTGACGCCAGACTTCGGCATCGATGCCGAGATGGTGCGCAGTGAAATTACCCCGCGGACACGGCACCTTTTTGACCTGCTGGAGTCGCGTCTCGCGCTTGGTGATCAGGGGAACAACGAACGCCGGCGTATGCGGCGTCTGGCATTCGTAGCTTGGATGTCCGTTCTCGGGTTGCTAACAATGATTGCGATCGCCGAGGGTATGGATGATCCGCTGCTGTATCCCGACGAGGAGTTGCTCGACACAATAGTGTCGGTGTTCGAGCAAGCGATGCCGCCGGTTGAATATGAATAATGATTGCTTAGGGCGTCGTACCCGCGTTGGTTCAAAAGGGAGCGTGTATGGACTGTCGGACCAGGGCAGATCGATTCCCTGTTGCCGGAAACAGCAAAGCCCGGCTATGTGCCGCTACATCATGTGCCGGTGCACATTATGCCCAATGACTGTTTTAACCCCGAAAGGGGTCATTGGGCTAATATCAATCTGAATGACTGCTAATGAACCCAAAGCTGCCCCTTGATTTTGAGCTTGTGTCAATCCGCACTAGGGGCCGCTAATTTGACCAACTCAGGGGAGCGCGCGGGAGCCCCGAGCAACTTGGCAAGTGAGAAAGCATGAGATTCCCGAAGCTCAAAACAATTATTCTTGCTTGTGCGGTCCTTTTCGGGGCGGTGTATGCAGCCGCTGCCATCGGTTTGGCGATCGACGGCCAGACCGTCCCTACGCTCGAAGGCGATCGCGCCGAATACGAGACAGTTGCTATCTTCGGCGCAAGCGGAACTGCGGGAGACGGGATACTCAAGGCCGCATTGGCTGATTCCGACATCGAAAAAATTCACGTTATTACGCGGCGTGTGACACCAAGAATCGAGGCAGGTGTCGCGGGTGGCAAAGTGCAGATGACCATGCACATGGATTACACGGACTACTCAGCAGTGCGAGATCAAATCGCCGATTCCGATGTGGTGTACTGGGCGATCGGTACGAGTTCCGTTGGGGTCGATGAGAAGACCTACGCCAAGATCCACGTAGATTTCCCCATGCGTTTTGTCGAAGAGTGGGTCAGTGTGAGCAGCAAGCCGAACATATCGTTTCACTATATAAGTTCGAGCGATATCTCAGAGAACTCCAGCATGATGTGGGCGCGACAGAAAGTCCGTGCGGAACGGTCGCTTTTTGATTTTGCGAACGGAAGCAAGCTGAAAGTAATTGCTTACCGACCCGACTATATTGGGCCGACGAAAGAGGAGACGCACATTGGGCAGGAGTTGCTCTTCTGGTTTTTTCGGCCAGTTGGCGCAGCAGTTCGAGCGAGGCAAATTGGCCAGGCAATGATCGAAATTTCGGCGCGTGAATCCGACTTTCAAAATGGCGACAAACTCGGGACCATAAGCATCATTCGGTACAGCGATGCATATGAGAAAGGCCAGCAATAGATTATCTACTAGGGCCGCTTCTGGCCGTTAGCGGCCAGCCAAAACGGAGCATTTTGGGGGCTTCTGAATGTCCGGTATTGGTAAAAGCTGCCGTTCAGCCAGGGCGAACGTCGGCTATGCGCCCTAAAGCAGCCGTTGCGCTAGAATGTGCCTCAACGGCCGCTACTTGACCCAGTGCAGCCCTCAGCTGGCTCCAGGACTACTTTCTCCCCGCCAACACTGAATAGGAACGAGGTTAGCAGCAAGTCGCCAATTCGATAATCAAACACAGTTACTACCCCCGAAGGAGTTCCCGATGATTGGATATGTTGTTCTTGGTACCAATGACCTCGCTCGCGCCGCGTCGTTTTACGACGAACTGCTTGCGGAAATGGGCGTTACTCGCATGATGGAATTTGGCGATCGAGGCTATGCATGGGCTGCAGCAATGGACAAACCAATGCTCTGCATAATGAAGCCCTACGATGGTCAACCGGCAACGGTGGGTAATGGCGTGATGGCCGGAATTGCGGCCGATTCGCATGACCAGGTCGATCGGATCTATAACAAGGCAATTGAACTGGGCGGCTCCGACGAAGGCCCTCCCGGTTTACGTGCCGAAGGTGGCGACGGCTTCTACGCGGCGTACTTCCGTGACCTGGATGGCAACAAGCTCGACGTGTTCAGCTATGGCTGAGAGATTGCGTATCACGGCTTGCCGGGACGCATACTTTTAGGCACTACCGTTGAAGAAGTCGCTCGACTTAGAGACGACCGAAGGACCGCTATTGGTTGCGGATTCAATCGATGGTTGCAACACCTGGACTCTATTACTGGAGCAGGAGGTGTTGCAGATGGGATATCCAAGCAGGACTTACTGCGGTGAGCCCGATCGCCAGAAGATCTTCGATCGCTGGTCAGCCGGCGAGTCACAGAACGTGATCGAGCGTTCGTTCGGACGCAGTCATTCGGCCATTCAAGGTGTTCTTGCGCGCATCGGTGGCATACGACCAGCGCGCCGCAAGCGATCGCGTATGGCGTTTACGTTAGCCGAAGGCGAAGAGATATTTCGAGGCAAACTCGTTAGTTGGTCGATCCGGTAGATCGCCTCTGAGCTCGGGTGAGCATCGTCGACGATAAGTCGTGAGCTGCAGCGCAACGGCGGCCGGCACCGGTATCGAGCTAATCAGGCCGATGATGCCGCCCGGGGACGAGCCAAGCGCCCCAAGGCCTGCAAACTGGCATAGAATCGATCGTTGGCGCGCGGTCGGCGAGAAGCTGAGCCAGCTTTGGGCGCCGGAGCAGATCGCCGGCTGGCAGCGCCTCCTGGGCGCCGCGATTCACCAGCTATTACGCAGCTCCCGCAGCTTCAGGAACACCGTGCGCGGATCGGGGTTGTCACCGATCTCCGGGAAGTCCTCGGCAAGACGCGCGATTACCGACGGGCTGTCGAGGCGGAAGAAGGTGTTCATCTCGCGCTCCTGCGCCAGCGTGGTGACCAGTGCGTCGGCCGGGTCCTGGTTCTCGTACTCGCTGATCATCTGCTGTGCGACCTCGTTGTCCGGCTCGCGGTCGAGCGTGAAGTGCAGATTATTGATCAGGTAATCGTGCCCCGGGTAGACGAGCGTATCGTCGCGAAGCTTTGACAGCTGCCCGGCAAAGGTCTCGTACAGCTCGTCGGGATGGCCGCCGTTGTGGCAGTTGCCCGCGCCTGCATTGAACAGCGTATCGCCGCTGAACAGCGCTGGCTGGTCGGTGTGCGACAGCAGGCAGACGTGACTCATGGTGTGCCCGGGCGTGTCGAGACATTCGAGATCGACGGTCGTGCCGACCTTGATGACGTCGCCTGCGCCGACGCCGCGGTCCATGTTCGGAATGCGCTTGCCGGCGTTCTTGTGCGCGATGATCGATGCGCCAGTTGCGGCGACCATGCCCTTGTTGCCGCCGATGTGGTCGCCGTGTTCGTGGGTGTTGACGACCTGCGTGATGCGCCAGCCCCTGTCCTGCGCGACCGCGAGGCACTTGCTGAAGTCGAGCGGGTCGACCGCGAGCGCCTCGCCGGATTCGGGGCAGGCAACCAGGTAGTTGAAGTTGCGGTACGCGTTCCCGGTCCAGACCTGTTCCACGATCATCGCTTATTCTCCGCTTGCGGCGTCGTACACCAGTTTGCCCCCAACCCAGGTCTGCAGCACCTCGATGTCGTCTATCTCGTCGACGGGGATCTCGAAGTAGTCGCGATCGACGACGATGAAGTCGGCCCATTTGCCGCGCTCGAGACTGCCGAGGCGATCTTCCTGGTGTGCCGCGTACGCGGCGGCGAGGGTATGGGAATGCAGCGCCTCGGCGCGGCTCATGGCCTGGTCCGGGTACCAGCCGTCCTTCGGCATGCCCGCGCGGTCCTGCCGCGTGACGGCCGCATGCAGGCCGTGGAACGGGTTCGGTAATTCGACCGGGAAATCCGAGCCGCTCGCGATGACGGCACCCGAGTCGAGCAGCCGACGCCAGGCGTAACCACCCTTGATGCGATCGGGACCCACCCGGTCTTCCGCCATGTTCATATCGCTCGTCGCGTGCACCGGTTGCATGGATGCGATTACTCCCAGTTCGCTGAATCGGGGGATATCGTCCAGTGCGATGATCTGGGCGTGCTCGACTCGATTGCGCAGTGGTGAGGGTTTGCCGCCCTGCGCCCGTTCGAATGCGTCGAGCACCATGCGGTTGCCGAGGTCCCCGATCGCATGGATGCCGACCTGGAAGCCTTTGCGATTTGCCTTTTGCACGAATCCGTCGAGCTGCTGCTGCGTGTGAAAAGGCAGGCCGCGGTTTTCCGGATCATCGTCGTAGGGTTCGATCATGGCCGCGCCGCGACTGCCGAGCGCGCCGTCCGCGTAGACTTTGACGGCCGCGATGTCGAGGCGGTCGTTGCCGTAGCCGCGTATCGGTTCGGGAAACGCATCGAGATTCGGGCCCGTATCGCCGAGCATGGCGTAGATGCGCATGCCGAGTTCGCCGTCGTCGGCCATGGACATGTAGACCTCGGCTTCCCTCTTGCTGATGCCCGCGTCGTGTACGCCGGTGAGGCCGAGCTCGAGCAGGCTGTCGATCGCCACGCTGTAAGTCTCGCGCATCTCGCTGCGGGTGGGTTCGGGGATATGCTTTTCGACCAGTGCCATCGCCGTATCGACGAGAACGCCCGTTGCGTCGCCGTTCGCGTCGCGGATGATTTTGCCGCCGACAGGGTCGGGCGTGTCCGCGTCGATGCCCGCAATCGCCAGCGCCCTGCTGTTTGCCCATGCCGCGTGTCCGTCGATACGACGCAGCCACACGGGCCGGTCGGAAACGACAGCGTCGATGTCCGCGGCCGTCGGGAATTCCTTTACCGGCCACAGCACCTGGTTCCAGCCGCGGCCGAGAATCCAGCCTGTGCGGCGCTCCGCAGCGTATTCAGCAATGTGCTGCACCGCGGCTTCGACGCTCGGCGTGCCGAGCAGGTTCAGGCTGACGGCCAGGAACCCCTGGCTGTAAACGTGCGCGTGCGCGTCGGTCAGTCCGGGCAGCACGAACCTGCCGCCGCCATCGATGCGTTCGCCTGCCGGGATTCCCGCGAGCAGAGTCTCGTCACCCGTGGCGACGATCCTGCCGTCGGCGCCGACGACGAGTACGCTGAATTCCTGGATGCCTTCGGCTGTCGGCGTGTAGCCGGTTACGTTGTGAACAGCGGTATCCGCGGATGCGGTGAGCGTCCACAGGGAGGCAAGTGCAATCAGGAAACGGCTGGCTTTGGTCACGAATACGGCTCCGCTGGCAAGGTTCAGATGTGTAGTAAAAATACCACAAAATGAAAGGATGATACTTCGTTTGACATAGAAGCGCTCTAGAATATTGACATGGCGGGGCAGTTCTGCGAACTTGTCGGTGCACTTTCGTCGTGTTTCAACAACATTCGCGCGACGCAAGTTTAGTCAGACACCTTCAGGTACGGCTTGGCGGGGGATTCAGGGGGCCAGGTACCACGTACAATACGTAGGTAGCGAGGGCGGTTCCGCGAGGAACCGCCTTTTTTGATTCCGCTCGACGAGTTTCATTTATGGGATCCGACCACGCCGGCGGCAACATGAAGCGGGTCATCATCGCGCTGACGCTGACCGGCGTCTTCATGATCGTCGAGGTCATCGGTGGCATTGTCGCCGGCTCCCTCGCGCTGCTGGCCGACGCGGGCCACATGTTGACGGACACGATGGCGCTGGCGCTCGCGGCCATCGCGTTCCACGTCAGCAAGCGTCCTGCGGATGCGAGGCGCACCTTCGGTTACCAGCGATTCCAGATACTCGCGGCGTTCGTCAACGGCCTCAGCCTGCTGCTCATCGTCGGCTGGATTCTGTTCGAAGCGATGCGGCGCTTCGTGTCACCGGTCGAGGTCACAGGTGCGACGATGCTCGTCGTGGCCGCGGCCGGCCTGCTTGTCAACGTGATCGCATTCGTGGTCCTGCACGGCGGCGATCGGGACAACCTCAATATCCGCGGTGCCGCACTGCATGTCGCCGGCGACCTGCTGGGGTCCGTCGCCGCGATCGTGGCCGCCGTCGTCATCATCTACACCGGCTGGATGGCGATCGATCCGCTGTTGTCCGTCGCCGTGGCCTTCCTGATCCTGAAGAGCGCCTGGGCGCTGGTGCAGCAGAGCGGGCACGTGCTGCTGGAAGGTGCGCCCGAATGGCTGGATCGCGAGGAAATGCAGCAGAAGATCATCGAGCGCGTTCCCGAGGTGCGCGGCATTCACCACGTCCATATCTGGGGCCTCACGCCCCAGGACCTGATGTTGACGATGCACGTCAGGCTCGGCCACGGGGTATGCGACGCGACATCGGTTGTGCGGCGGGTCAAGTCGACGTTGAAGGACGACTACGGTATCGGCCACTCGACGATCGAGATCGAGACCGCGGACTGCGCCGATCACTGATCGGGCGGCTTGATGAACCCGATATAGGGCAGTGTGCGATCGCGCTCCGCGTAATCGAGGCCGTAGCCCACGACCCATTCGTCGCCGATGCCGAAGCCGATGTAGTCGATGGGCACCTCCACCTCGGCGCGTTCCGGCTTGTGCAGCAGGGCGGCGGTCCTGATGGAGGCGGGACGGTGCGATTCGAGGATGCCGATCAGGTACTTGAGCGTGTGACCCGTATCGACGATGTCCTCGATGATGAGCACGTGGCGGTGTTCGATGTTGCCGCGCACATCCATGACGAGCCGCACGGCGCCGGAGGTAACGCTGCCGCTGTCATAGCTGGAGACGGCGATGAACTCGATTGTGCGCGGTATCGTAAGGCGCCTCGACAGGTCCGCCAGAAAAATGAACGCGCCTTTCAGCACGCCGATAAGCACGAGGTCGCCCTTGTCGCGGTAGTCGTCCGAGATCTGTGCCGCGAGTTCCGCAACACGCGCCTGGATGTCTTCTTCGCTGATCAGAACGGGGGGCTTGTCCAAGATTCGGGCCCGTTGTCCACGATGCCTGCGAGCATAGGGTATCTTGTGCATGGACGCCAGACGCGAATGCGGTATGGTAGCCGCACCATGAAACGGTCGATCGCCATTGCGGGGAATATGGGCACCGGCAAATCCACGCTGGTTGACTTCCTCGCGCGCACCTACGGTGTGGTGCCATTCTACGAGCCGAACGACGAGAATCCCTACCTGGCCGATTTCTACAGGGACATGAAGGGCTGGGCGTTCCAGTCGCAGCTCTATTTTCTCGCCAACAAGTTCCGGCTGCACCAGGAACTCGACCGGCAGCCCGGCGTCGTTGCGCTGGATCGGACGATATTCGAGGATGCCGAGATCTTTGCGACCGCCCTGCACCAAATGCGCAAGATATCGAAGCGCGACTGGCAGACCTACCAGAGTTTCTACAGCGCGATACTCGACGCGATCAGGCCGCCCGATCTGATGATCTACCTGCGCTGCTCGATGAGGACGCTGCGGCAGCGGATACGCCTGCGCGGAAGGGCGATGGAGCGCGACGTGCCGCACGCCTATCTGAAGCGCCTGGAGCGCCTGTACGACGAGTGGATCGAGGCGTACGACATGAGCGACGTGCTGGTTCTCGAGACGGACAGACTCGATTACATCCATGATCTCGTGCACCGGCTCGACGTCATGCAGCGTATCGAGGCCGTGTTGCCGCAGGAAATGGGCAAGCCGGCATGCTGAACCGCACCAAGAATACTTGAGCGCGTGAACGGCGGCATTCTCGAGATATCGCTGCAGGGACTCCTGTACGCGTTCATTCCTGCCCTGGTCGTGTTGGTGATCATGTGGCGCTGGCAGGCCGGTCCGGGTACCGCCGTCTACGCGATCCTGCGCATGCTGGTGCAGCTGTTCGCTATCGGCTACGTGCTGATATACATATTCGAGACCGACAACTACTGGGTCATCGCCGGCGTGTTGTCGATCATGATTGCCGTCGCGAGCTGGATTGCGGTTCGGCCACTCGGCGCTTCGAAGAGATTGTCCTGGCCGAACTCGCTGATTGCGATCGGCCTGACCAGCACTGTGATCCTGGCCATCGTGACGCAGGTCGTCATCGGCGTGGAGCCCTGGTTCAGTCCCCGCTACGTGGTGCCGCTGGGCGGCATGGTCGTCACGGGCGCGATGAATGCAGTGAGTCTCGCAGCCGAGCGCTTCCAGGCCGAACTGGCGCGCGACGAACCTGTTCGGGAGGCATGCCGCAGCGCGTTCAGGACCGCACTGATACCGATCACCAACATGCTGTTTGCAGTCGGCCTGGTATCGCTGCCCGGCATGATGACAGGTCAGATTCTGTCCGGCGTGTCGCCGTTGATCGCCGCCAAGTACCAGATCATCGTCATGGCGATGTTCTTCGGCACGAGCGGCATAGCGGCAGCGATCTACCTGCAGCTCGAAATGCGCCGTGCCGTCAATTCCTGATCGGGCTCAGTCGAGACGAAAGCCGGCATTTCGCAACATCATGGCACTCGAGTCGAATTCCTGCCGGTCCGCGTAGGTCATGACCACTTCGAATTCGCCCGTGCCGCGGCGAAACCAGTCGAGCTTGAGCTCGGGAGCCTGCTGCTCGAGACGTTCGACGAAGGCCTCCGCCCGGTAAGGTTCTCCGAAGGTAACGAGCGTCGACTGTCCCAGTTCCGAGTAGAGCGCATCAGCAACGGGTTTCCCGGCCTTGCCGTGACCGAGCACGTAGTTGAGGTGCCGGAAAATGTAGCCGGAATACCAGTTTGCGCCGGAAGGAATGGCGCCGCCGTCGACCGGTATACGGCGGGGGCCGTAGTTGTAGGCGGCAAGGGCCAGGTGCAGGTTGCCGTTGTAGAGCCCGAGCAGTTCTTTCAGATAGCGCGCGCCCGCGTCGATGTTCGTGCAGGGGTCGTAGAGCTCGCTGAGACGGTGGATGCCCAGGTGCCGGGCCGTGCCGGGCCAGAGAATCTGCATCACGCCGTGGGCGTTGGCTTTGGAGCGGGCCGTCGCTTCGAAATCGCTCTCGCCACGCGCGACGGCGAGCAGTAACGTCTCGGGCAGGTCGTACTGCAGTGCCGCGGCGCCGAAACAGCGCGCGTGCGGAAAGCGATACGCCGGTTCGAGGTGGGACTGCCGGTTGGCGTAGTCACGCCACGCGCTGTCGAGATCGGTCTCCATGGCGCGCGAGTCGATCACGGTGAGCCCGAGCAGGAATGACACGAGACCGACTACGGCATTCAGGTGATTCTGCAGCACATCAGCTCTCCGGAAGCTGCAGGCCGGTCGCCGCGGAGATCTGCGACAGGTTGGCGGTGATTTCCTGGTCGTGCTGGTAGGCGAACGCGACCTCGTAAACACCGCTTTTGACCTTGACGACACGATAGTCGAGACCGGTGACCCGTTGCAGCTGGTCGACGAAACCATTGGCCGCCACCTCGCTGCGGAAGGGGCTCCAGAACGCATACCATTGCTGTGTTTCGGCAGGCTGCGGAGCGGGTGGTGCAGCCGGTATGTCGGCCGGGGTTTCGTCCGGGGCTGGTTCCGCCGGGGCATCGATCGCGGCTGCTGCAGGCGCTTCCCCCTGCGCTTCCTGCGGCGATTCGCCGATCCCGG
>CBDUCE010000099.1:0-10776 GCA_965365575.1 uncultured Gammaproteobacteria bacterium | reverse complement strand
GCCACGGCGTTCGAAGTCGTTGTGCAGCCGCTCGACATCGAACCACAACGGGCTGTCCCTGAACGTCAGCCCGAGGCTGCTGAAGCGAAGCTCCAGGAGCGCCTCATCGTCGTAGTCCGCCCAGCGATAGTCGGTTTGACCCGTCGCCGCCGATTGTCGGTTGAAAACCATTCGTCCGAGGATACCGGGCGGGGACATCGTGCGCGACCGGGGTCGCGGTTCCCGGCTTGCGTCGTGGACCTGATCGCTCTGTGGCAAGCTCGTATAGACAGCGGCGTTCGTCACTGCTAATGATATTTCGAGGCGTTCGGCCTCAGCTTGTTGCAGGAGATTGTGATGGACAACATCGAAAGCCTGTTCGATAAGGCGGTTGGCGAAATAGAACGCATGCTCAATTCGAAGACCGTGGTCGGTGAACCGATCGAGATCGAAGGCAACACCCTGATTCCCCTCGTGAACGTTGGCTTCGGCTTCGGTGTCGGCAGCGGCGAGGGCACCGAGCAGGAGAAAGGCAGCGGCCATGGTGGCGGCACCGGCGGTGGCGGTGGCGTGAAACCAGTGGCTCTCATCGTCATCAACGACGAAGGCGTCCACGTGGAATCAATCAAGTCCGGTGCCGCATCCGCATTCGAGAAAATTGCCGAGACCGTTGGCAAGGCTGCAGCGGCGAAGGCCGGGGAAACCAGGCACTAACACGTTGACTGTGTTGTGCTGATCGGGACGGTAATATTCCTGTCGCTGATCGTCATTCTTCTGGCTATGCCGGTGACGCTGACGTATCAGTTTTCCTGGAAAGAAACGCTATCCGCCAATCTCAGGCTGAACTGGGCGTTCGGGCTGGTTCGTGCCGACGTATCCCCGGACTTCGCGAAACCCGGGCCCGGCAACCCGGATGCTCCTCATAAGAAGGCCGCTCGGCGGAGCAAAGGGACAGGCAAGAAGATAAATTTCATGGCCGCGATCCGCCAGGCGCCATTTCGTCGGCGGATGTTCCGATTCGTGTCAGACCTGTGGCGTACGATTCATAAGAAGAATGTCCAGCTGCTGGTTCGTTTGGGCCTCGGAGATCCCGCCGATACCGGTCAGCTTTGGGCAGTGCTGGGACCGTTATCGGGAACGCTGGCGCGCCTTCGCGACATCAGGGTTACGATCGAACCCGATTTCCTGGATTCGACGCTCGAAGTGGACAGCAGCGGGACGATCCGGATGATACCGCTGCAGATCGCACTCATCGTGTTCGGACTCCTTTTTTCGCCGCCGGTGTGGCGGGGCATCATGCTGATGCGAGCGTCCGGGTGACACATGGCCAGCGTGCGCACGAGAACGTTATTCTCCGATAACGAGCTCACCGTAACCGCCGTAGAGTCAGTGGAGTTTCAAACCGACCGGTCGAAACGCAGGCGCTTCGTGACCGGAAGCCTGAGGCCGGTCGCGGTCATCGTGAAAGAGCAGGATCGAACCTACGCGCTCGACATGGCCGCACAGCCAGTCGACATCGATCGAATGGAGCTGCCGGCCGATTTCGATTTGGAGTAGTCGGATGTGAAGAAGGTGTCCGCCACCTTCTTCCATACGATTGCCACATTCAGCCTGCAATCTTGAGCGGTGGATTCATGAACACCGCGATGCCTCATACACTCTCACGATTACTCGTCTGCGCAGCGCCACCGCTATGGTTTGCGGGTCTCCTGGTGATGCTCACCTCGCAGCGCCTGCCGCTCGTCTTGTTCCTGCTGCCGTGCGCGGCGCTCTATCTTTTCTCCGCCGTCGCAGCCTGGCGCGCCACGGTGAACAAACGGGAAGACTGCACTGTTGGCATGCCCACCCATATCGGCCTTCATATTGGTGGCGTCTGGGTGCTGCCTTACGCGCTTGTCGCCCTGATTTCGCTGAGCGGTTACCCGCGGTTGCTGCCAGCCTACGTCGCGATGCTGCTCCCGGCGCTTGCCTACGTGATCCGGCCCGGGGACATCCGCCGCTTTGGCCAGGCACTCGGCGTCGGTGTGCTCATCGCCGCCATTGCGACATGGGTGGCAGTGCTGCAACACCTGCCGGAGCCGCTCGAATCACGCCTTGCAGTAACTATCGAAACGGTTATCGCCTGCACGCTGGCCGCCATGCCGGTATGGACTCTGGCCGGCTATTGCTGCCTGGTGCGGCGCTATCGCGCCGCTTCGCCCCTGGTCATCGCGGCGGTGGTGACGGCGATGGTCGTCTTGCTGGCGGCTGGTTACGGACTGCTCGCGATCGGCATGTCCGGGATGACTGACTGATGGCGTCGTCAGAAACAATGCGCCGCCCGGGCGGCTCGAGGTCGATGGCGCCGGTCACGTTCGCGTTATGGGCATTGTGGGCAATTGCCTTGTCCTCTTTTCATCTCAAGGCCTGGTTCGAGTCTCGCAATGCCATTGTCTGTGCCGATCAGCGGGCCCTGTTCTATCCGGATCACGTCTCTGATCCGCTTGCCTACCAGTCGTTCGACGATGGCCGGCTCGTTGTTATCGAGAGGAGTGGGCGCTTTCCGTTTTCCCTGCGGAGCGCACTCGGCGGTATCCAGAAGCCGAACACGCTGCGCTTTGTCGATCGCTCGAGCGGACAAACCTTGTCGACGCTCACTGCCACCGTCGACGAACGGTGGTCGACGCTCGGGCGCATTTTCGCGTGGTCCGGTGAGCTCCTCGTCTGGACCTATATCGAGCGCCGCGATCCGGCCACCGGAAACCCGGTTCGGAGCTACCGTCGATTTCTGACTAACGGTAAAACCGAAACACCGATCGCCGGCAGTGCGGCATTCGAGCCGCGCGCCGTCGACGCGCATCGGCAACGCGTAGCGTCACTCGAAGAGCGGCAGCGCGTGATGGGAGGACAGCCAAAGGAGCACGAACTGCCCCCTCAGACCGTGCGCATCGAATCCTTTGCGGGCTCGGAACCGAGCATCGTCGCTACCTTTCCCGTACGTCGCGCACTGCGGTTCTTCTTTCGTGATGACGCGTTGATGGTGCTGCGCTGGGAGGGTGACACAGTGCCGCCGTACTGGTCTTACCGTTTCCGTATCTTCCTCGACCGCCACGATCCGCCGGACTACGCCACCACCTGGTCGGTCGAGCTCACGCCGCAACCTACGGAACAGGGGCGCGGTCCCAACGGCCCGGAGGTGGTCGTTACACCTGGGCAGTTAACCGGGACGTCCACGTTTCGCTATCTCGACAATGCCCCCGGCCCGGTCGTCCGGGATGTCCGGGTAGACACGACCAACGGCGAGCTTATCGAGTCGTCAGTTGAGCCATATACTTCCCGTTGGAACGCTAGATCGCCAGGCCGCGGCGCCGAGCTCGACTGGCGTAAGCACGGCACGCTGGCCTGTTTGTATGAAGCACCGGTAAAGCGCTGGAAAGAAATCGAGCCAGTCAGGTCTCGCGAGTAGCATCGTGAAAATGCAGTGCGTGAGAAATGCGTGTGTTTGTTCCGCGCCACCATGCTCGGTGATGCACTTGGAGCAACGAGCGTCCCGCCAACCCGATGGAAAAACGATAGCATAATCAATCACCTGGCGTTCTCAAAACCCGTGTTTCGGAAAGTCCGGTAGACTACCGCATGATTCAAACGTATCAACGCGTCCTCTCGCAAATATCCTGAGCCCAGATCCCAGATTCATGAGCCTTTCCCCCCAGAACGTCCTGGAAGATGTCTTCGGCTATCCAGAGTTCCGGGGACAACAGCAGACGATAATCGAGGCCACGCTGCAGGGTCGCGACTCCCTCGTGATCATGCCGACAGGCGGTGGCAAGTCGTTGTGTTACCAAATTCCTGCAATGCTGAGGGAGGGAACGGGTCTCGTCGTTTCGCCGCTAATTGCGCTGATGCAGGACCAGGTCACGGCACTGCGAGAACTCGGCATCGAAGCGGGGTTTCTGAATTCCAGCCAGTCGCCTGATGAGAGGCGGGAGGTGATGACCCGGCTTCGGCAGGGCAAGTTGCAGCTCTTGTATGTCGCGCCGGAGCGCCTGGTTACCGAGCACACCAGGTCATTGTTGCGCAACATACCCTTATCGATCATCGCTATTGATGAGGCCCACTGTGTATCGCAGTGGGGCCATGATTTTCGCAGTGACTATCTGGCGCTGGGTGATCTTGGTGCTTTGTTCCCCGGAGTCCCGCGAATGGCGGTAACAGCCACTGCGACGGGCAAGACGCGGGAGGAAATAGTCGATCGACTCGAGCTTCACGAACCTGAAAGATACGTTGCGCCATTTGACCGACCAAATATCAGTTACACGGTACAAGTCAAAACCGATGCTCGAGGACAACTACTGAAGTTTCTCCAGTCGCATCGTAACGAAGCAGGGATCGTCTATTGCCTCTCGCGCAAGAAAACGGAGAGCATCGCCAGTTGGCTGTGCGGACAGGGCTTCGAGGCGTTGCCGTACCATGCCGGACTCGCCGCCGATGTGCGTGCGGAAAACCAGCGCCGCTTTCTCGCCGAGAACGGTCTGGTGATCGTTGCGACAATCGCATTCGGAATGGGTATCGACAAGCCGGACGTGCGCTTCGTTGCCCATCTCGATTTGCCCAAGAGTATTGAGTCCTATTACCAGGAAACCGGCAGAGCCGGCCGAGACGGCGAGCCCGCTGATGCCTGGATGGTCTATGGCCTGCAAGATGTAGTACGTCTGCGGCAGATGCTCGACGAATCCCAGGCAGACGACGAGTACAAGCGCTATGAAGGCTTCAAACTCGATGCGTTGTTGGGTTGGTGCGAGGTCACCGGCTGCAGACGTCGGCCGTTACTTGCGTATTTCGGCGATGCGCAAGAGGAGGACTGCGGTAACTGTGACGGTTGCCTGACGCCCGCCAATACCTGGGACGGGGCAGAAGCGGCGCAGAAACTACTGTCGGCTGTCTATCGGTCAGGTCAGCGCTTCGGCGCGGCACACCTGGTCGATGTACTGCTGGGAAAAGAGACCGACAAGGTTCTGCAGCATGGGCACGATCAGCTCAGTGTCTTCGGAATAGGGAAGGACCTGCCCTCGACCACCTGGCGTTCGGTCGCACGCCAGCTGATCGTGGCCGGCTACCTGCGAGCGGATGCCGCTCGTTTTGGCGCGCTGGTGCTGACAGAGACCAGTCGTGGTGTTCTGCGTGGCACGACGCCATTACGATTTCGGGAAGATCCGAAACGGCCTGTTGTGGCATCGAGAAAAACAGCCACAGAGCGAGTTGTTGCTGAAGAAGATCTTGGTCTATGGGAGGCGTTGCGCGCGTGCCGACAGGCGCTGGCGAGCGAGCACAATGTGCCTGCGTATGTCATTTTCCATGACAAGACTCTGCAGGAGATGCTGACGCATCGACCACAAACCGCAGCGGAGCTGCTGGGTATCAGTGGCGTCGGGCAAACCAAGCTGGATCGCTACGGCGACCGATTCCTGTCTGTTCTTCGCGATAAGGCGCCCGCCTAGAAGTATTGTCGAGGCGCGCTGCGTTACCGCCTCACCGGCAACATTCCCAGGAACAAGCGTCAGTCATTTCCGACAAATATGTCCAGCGGTAATATCGCGGTCACACCGACGTTTGGCACGTCGACCAGTTGACCAATACGCATATCTACCGCAACGCTCGCGATCATGTACGCCTGTGCCTGGTCATAACCGTACTCCGACATGATGTAGTCAATCATGGCGGCGAGCGCGTTTCGCGCCGCGAGATTGATATCGGCCGACAGGTTGCTCAAGCCTGAAATCTTCGGCGACTCCAGGTAGGCGAGGTCCGCGGGTACGCTGCCTTTCTCTTTCAGCGGGAAGCCGGTCACGGCGTAAAAGCGCTCAGAGGGTATTCTGAGCACGGATGCCGCTCCCTCGTAGTGGGGGCCGCGGGACAGGTCCGGCGGGTTATCGACAATACGGGTAGTGACCGTCATCCTGCCGCCCATCTCGATCGCCGTGCCCGCCACCTCGCCGTCGCCCTGTGCGTAATGGAAGTCACCGACCGCGAGCCCGCAGCCATCAATAAAACACGGCAGGTAGACGGTGGTGCCGGTCGTAATGTAACGGATGTCCATGTTGCCGCCGTGCTCCCGCGGCGGAATCGTGCGCAGGCACTCTGCCGGTTTTGTCCCTTCCGCCCCGCACAGTGACGCCGGCTCCGCCTCGACCGGGTCGGGGTTCAGCACGGCGCCGCCCAGGTCGAGCAGCCGGGTCTCTCGCGCCAGCACATCGGCGAGCAAGCGGTCGTCAGGCAGCGTCGTCACGACGCCGGGAAAACTCGCGTTCGGGATGCGCACGCCGGGAAGTGCATCGCTAACGGCGTATTCCTCGTTGATGCGCCAGACAATGAAACGCTCGTCCGTGCCGAACTGGTCACCGGCGAAACCGAACGGTCCGGCGTATGTCCAGCCGACGTCGTCAGGCTCGACTGCCTCGATCGTCACCGCCAGCACGTCGCCCGCCTTGGCGCCGTTGATAGAGACCGGGCCAGTCAGTGCGTGGACGATGCCAACCCCTTCCCGGGGAATGGCATCGGCGCTGGAAAACTCGTCCGGATCGAGCGTCAGGTCGAAGGCGTCGCGGCCGAGAAATACGATGCGCTCACCCGGGTCGGCCCTGGCAACCATCGGGATGTCCGGATGCAGGCGGTTGATACACGCCGGATCCTCGGCGCAACTCACGCTGCGGTCGCCGACGAGTATCTCGGCGGCGGCGTCTGTACATACCGCCAGGCTCGACAGCAGTCCAACAGACAAACAGGTGGTAAGGCCCAGGTTCATATGCATACCCCTTTTAAAGTTGTTGTTCTGGTACGCGCGCCGAAGCCGGTCACACGAGGCGCTTATTCTAACCAATAGCTGAATGAATCAGGGCACATACAAAGGCGACATCGAGCCGCAACGGTTGTATTGGCCCTGTTTTTCGAGAATCAGGGCCGATATTGCGGGCATCAGGTCTCCCGCAAATATCGACAATACTCGTTGACTCTGGGGCAATGCCGGTTATACTCCGGCCAGCTTGCAAGTATGCCGACTATTTATGCACACCATTTCGATGTTCCTTTTTTAGTACTTCGTCCTGTTTTTCATAAGTAATAGCAACACTTCCAGCAAAAATGGCCTTCACAAGAAGGCTCCAATTACTCTATGAATGAATAGGAATATGACTATGTCTACTACAACTGGAACCGTCAAATGGTTCAATGATGCCAAGGGTTTTGGCTTTATTGAGCAAGAATCCGGCCCCGACGTATTTGCCCACTACAGCTCTATCGCTGGCGATGGCCACAAATCGTTGGTTGAGGGTCAAAAAGTCGAGTTCACTGTTACGCAGGGCCAGAAAGGTCCCCAGGCAGAGAACATCGTAGCGGTTTGATTGACGCGACAAGGCCCGCAATGCATCTATTGCGGGCCCTCCTCACACTCCCTGGGAGTTGAGGTAAAAGAGGCGGGGCCTGCGGGTCCTGCCTTTTTTGTTTGTCGGGAATAATTCACCTGGCCGTCCCGGTGCTATCGGTCATTTCTCTGCGGGTGGAAAATGCAGCGGATCCCTGAGATTCTGCAGCGCCCTGTAATAGTAGAGCGCGCTTGGTCGTTTCCCCCTGAACCTCAGCTGTCTCAAAAACTCGGTCTCCTCGCCGGATACATCACCGCTGAGCGCCGTATCTTTCATGAAAGCGATGAACCCTGGTTCGTCTTCACCGGGTCTGTCGAACCCTGTTTCGACGAAGGCAAATTTCTTGGGTTTCCCCGGCACGAGCCTTTCATTCAGCCTGATTTCCATGTCGAAACTCGCCAGGTCGATGTCCCAGCCCGAGATCAGCGGGTCCAGGAAAGAAATACAATCTTCGTTTGAAATGTTGAAAATATCGGTGTCGAGGAATTCCAGAATGATCACTCGCATCTGTGAATAGCTCTTGTTGCTGAGTTGCGCAACCTGTTGGAGCCACGCTTCATTGTCCAGCTCTGATCGGGCGGCCTGACTGACGACATCGAGGAGCGTCTGTGTTATCAGCTGCTCCAGTTCGCCGAAAGCTTGTCGTTCGAATACCGCGCGGATTTGTCGTTGTCGGGCAACCGCGCACTTTTGCAGTATCAGTTCCCGGGTTTCTTTCAGCAGCGCACCTTGCGGTTCCTCGTAGCCGCGCCGCAGTTCGTCCAGACGTTGCGCGCGCGCCAGTGTTGCCAGCTCGCCTTTTGAGAGCCGCAGAAAACTGCCCATTTTTTCGTAGATATCGGTTCGATCCGGTGCCGGCGGCAACTTCTTCCGGGTGAGCAGCTGCGATATATAGGATTCCGTCACTTCGGCGGCGGCCGCCAGGTCCTTTTGCTCGAGGTCCAGCTCCCGCAGTCGCGCCTTTATGACAGAACAAACATCCATTTGCGGCTCCTCGTAATTTACTGTTGCAGTTAATCGCGTAAATAATCGCAGATAATACTTGACTAATCAAATTAATTAACTGACTATGGTTAACGGATCAACAGGGCTTCATAGAACTAAACCAAACTGGTTATTTGAAGTGCCCGGTTGGCCAATCACAAGGACGGAGAACGACATGTACGCACGTCAAGTATCAATGGAACTCAGGCCAGACAGCCGCAAAGAATTCACCCACAAGATCGAGGCAGAAATTCTGCCCTTGCTTCGCAAGCAGAAGGGATTCCAGGATGAAATTACCTTTGTTAACCCTGCCGGCAAGGACGCATTCGCGGTGAGCCTGTGGGACAGCAAGGAGAGCGCCGAGCTCTACGGCCGCGCCTCGTTTGCCGAGGTGACCAAACTTCTGTCGAAGCTGGTTGAAGGAACTCCGCGGGTAAAGTCCTACGAAGTTGCTAATTCCACCTTCCACAAGATAGCCGCGACGCAAAAAGCGGCGTAATTCCGATAGCAGCATCCGTTGGCAGGCGAACACTGCGTCGCCTGCCCGTTTCGCTTGCTGCAAATACGCTCGGGACAGGACAATCCAATGGCATGGTCAAACGGCAACAACGGCAAGTCGGGTTCACCAGGTAGTGGCGGCAATCCGATCTCCGAGTTCCAGCAACTGATCGAACAGGGACGGGCTGGTATGAAGCAGATCATGCCGGGCGGCGGCCCGCGCAGCGTGATCATCGCTGCGATACTCGCTGTGCTTGTCGTCGGAGCGTGGACCGCTTACTACACCGTGCCGAGCGATTCCGTCGCGGTCGTGCAACGATTCGGCAAATACCTGAAAGAGGTACAGCCGGGCCTGCATTTCAAGGTTCCTCTGGGCATCGACGTAGCGACCATCGTCCCGGTCAAGCGGCAACTGAAGCAGGAGTTCGGTTTCACAACGCCGGGCGCCACCGATCCCTACCAGAGCCCGGTCGACGGCAAACGCGAGACCGAGATGGTGACCGGTGATCTCAACGCCGCACTGGTGGAGTGGGTCGTTCAATACCGCATTGCGGACCCCGTGAAGTTCCTGTTCGAAGTCCGGGAGCCGAGCGCAACCCTGCGGTACGTGTCCGAGTCGGTCATGCGGGAAGTCGTCGGCGACCGCACGGTGGACGAGGTGATCACGATCGGGCGCCAGGAAATCGAATCCGAAGCCTTGACGAAAATGCAGGCGCTTTCCACGAAATACGCGATGGGAATCAGCATCGACCAGGTGCAGCTCAAGAACATCAATCCTCCGGGCCCGGTGCAGGAGTCCTTCAACGAGGTCAACCAGGCCCAGCAGGAAAAAGAAAAACTGATCAACGAGGCGCGGCGCGACTACAACAAGGTGATTCCGCTGGCCGAGGGTGAAAAAGATCAGCGAATCCGGGAAGCGGACGGCTACCGGCTCAAGCGCATCAATGAGGCCGAAGGCGATGTCGCCCGGTTCAGCGCATTGCTGACCGAGTACACGAAGGCGCCGGAAGTCACGCGCCGCCGCATCTACGTCGAGACCCTGCAGGCGATCTTGCCGGACATCCGCTCGAAGATCATCGTCGATGACGCAACGCGCAACATTCTCCCGCTGCTGAATCTCGATGCACAAAACGGTGACAAGCCGTGAACAGACTGGTTGCCTTGATCGCGATCCTGGGCGTTGCCGTGTTCGTCCTGGTCAGTTCGATCTATACCGTCAACGAAGTCGAGCAGATGATCATCACCCAGTTCGGCAAACCGGTGGGCGAACCCGTGACGACGGCGGGACTGAAGGTCAAGATCCCCTTCATTCAGCAGGTCAATCCGATCGACAAACGGGTGCTGGAGTGGGACGGCAGTCCTTCAGACATGCCGACCAAGGACAAGCTCTACATTTCCGTCGATTTGTTCGCCCGCTGGCGGATTACCGATCCGCTGCAGTACTTTCTGAGAATTCGCGATGAACGCAGCGCCCAGTCGCGTCTCGACGACATTCTCGGCAGCGAAACCCGCAACGCCGTCGCCAAGCACGAACTCATCGAAATCATCCGCACCACCAAGGACCGCGCGCCACTACGTGATGCCCTTCTGACGGATGCGGAACGCGATCTCAACATGGGCTCGCTGGTGCCGATCCAGAAAGGGCGAGCGCTGGTTGAGCAGGAGATCTTTGCCGCGGCCGCCGACAAGGTCCGCGTATTCGGTATCGAGTTGCTCGATATCCGCTTCAAACGCATCAATTACAACGAGAGCGTCCGGCCGAAAATCTACGATCGCATGATCAGCGAACGGCGACAAATCGCCGAGCGCTTCCTGTCGGAAGGCAACGGCGAAGCAGCCAGAATTCGCGGCAACCGCGTTCGTGACCTGAACAAAATTCAATCCGAGGCGTACCGGGAGGTCGAAGAGATTCGTGGCC
>CBDUCE010000098.1:0-11017 GCA_965365575.1 uncultured Gammaproteobacteria bacterium | reverse complement strand
TGCGATGGCGGGGCCACGTTTCTTCGGCTTCGTCATCGGCGGCTCCCTGCCGGTAACTGTCGCGGCTAACTGGCTCGCTACGGCCTGGGACCAGAATTCCGTGATGAGCGAAGTCACCCCCGCGATGGCGGCGTTGGAGGAGGTCTCGCGGCGCTGGCTGTGCGAACTCCTCGGTCTGCCGCGGGACTCGGCGGCCAGCTTCGTGACCGGGGCGACGATCGCGAACTTCACGGCGCTGGCCGCGGCCCGGCACAGAGTGCTGGCGAATGCCGGCTGGGACGTCGAGAAACACGGCCTGATCGGGGCGCCCGAGCTAACGGTGATAGTGGGGGAGGAGGCGCATCCCACCCTGACGAAATCGCTCGGCCTGCTCGGGCTCGGCCGGGATCGGGCTGTGCGTGTGCCGGTTGACGGCCAGGGCCGAATGATCGCCGATGCCGTGCCTGCGATCGACGGGCCTGCGATCGTCTGCACGCAGGCCGGCAATATCAACACCGGTGCGTTCGATCCCGTTGCCGAGATCTGCAGCGCAGTTCGCCCGGCCGGTGCCTGGGTTCACGTCGACGGCGCGTTCGGGCTCTGGGCGGCTGCGGTGCCCGCCATGCGGCACCTGCTTGCAGGTTTCGAAGAGGCGGATTCGTGGGCCACGGACGCCCACAAGTGGCTCAACGTGCCTTATGACAGTGGCGTCGCGATCACCCGGGACGCGGCGGCGCTCAAGGCGGCGATGGCGATCACCGCCGACTACCTGCCTACCGAGACACGGAGTCGCAATCCGTCCGACTACACGCCTGAACTCTCACGGCGGGCACGCGGCGTGGAAATATGGGCCGCTCTGCGATCGCTCGGCCGACGCGGCGTCGAGGATCTCATCGTGCGATGCTGTTCTCACGCGAGGCGCTTCGCGGAGGGCCTGCAGGATGCAGGATTCGAGATCCTCAATGATGTCGTACTGAACCAGGTGCTCGTGACGTTCGGCGACGACGAGACGACCCGGCGCGTCATCGCGGAGATCCAGCGTGACGGTACCTGCTGGTGCGGCGGGACGGTCTGGCACGGGCGCCGGGCGATGCGCATCAGCGTTTGCAACTGGTCGACGACGGCGGCGGACGTGGACGTCAGTCTCGCGGCCATGCTGGCGTGTGCGGAGCGTATCAGGCAGGCCTGAACACGATGCGGCGCCTGTACGACGACAACCTGTACGATTTCGCGACGCCGCAGCCAAGTTACTGGGAAGCTACGGCACCGCCACCGGACTTCGCATCGCCGCGGCTGGAACGCGACGAGGCTTGCGACGTCGCCATCATCGGTGGCGGTTACACGGGTCTGTCGGCGGCCTACCACCTGGCGAGAGACTACGGTACCGACGTGCGTGTGCTGGAAGCCGGGCATATCGGTTGGGGCGCGTCGGGCCGCAACGGCGGTTTTTGCTGTGTCGGCGGCACGGGCCTGCAGCCGCGGGGCGTGATCCGGCATTTCGGTCTCGATGCTGCGAGGGCCTGGTACCGATCCCAGGTGCAGGCCGTCGAACTCGTGCGCAGCGTGGTTCGCGACGAGGCTATCGACGTCGAGGCATTCGGGGCGGCAGAAGTCGAGATGGCGCATTCGCGGCGTGCTTTTGCCGGGCTCGAATCCGACCACCGGACGTTGACCGACGTGCTCGGGCTCGATGCCGAGTTGCTGACGCGATACGAGGTCAGGGAGCGAATCCATGACACGGCCGAACAGTACGGTGCGCTCATTGCCAGGCCCGCGTTCGGCCTGCATCCCTTGCGCTATTGCCGCGGGCTTGCGCTTGCGGCGAGCCGTCGCGGCGCAACGCTGCATTCGTCCAGCGAGGTGCTCGACTGGTCCAGGACCAGCGACGGCGGCCACATGCTGCACACCGCCGGCGCAACGCTGCGTGCGTCGTGCGTCCTGTTCGCGACCAACGGGTTTATGCCCGAGCGCCTGCGGGCCGAGTTTTATGGCCGCACGATGCCGATCGTCAGCGCGATTGTCGTCACACGCCCTTTGAGCGACGACGAGAGGTTGGACGAGGGCTGGCGAACGGAGCATCCGGCCATCAATTCGCGGCACCTGCTCAACTACTTTCGGCTGCTCCCCGACAACCGCTTCCTGTTCGGTGCGCGAGGCCACACGCGCGGGACGCAAGCGGGCGAGCGCGCCACTTACCGCAAGATCATCAGCACGTTTCGCAGACTCTGGCCCGGGTGGGCCGATGTCGAGATCGAGTACCGCTGGCAAGGCCTGATCTGCATGACGGCGTCGCTACGGCCCGGCATAGGACGGATGACGGACGATCCGTTTACCTTTTTCGGTTTCGGCTACCACGGCAATGGCGTCAATACCGCGACGTGGGCCGGCAAACAGCTGGCGGACTGGATAGGGCGCGGCCGTGCCCCCGACGATTTGCCGCGTTTCGCCAGGGAGTTGCCGCGGCGTTACCCCGTGCCCGCGCTGCGTCGTGCCTACCTGCGCACGGGTCTCACGATCGCGAAGTGGCTCGACAGTTTCTGATCAGAGGAAGTTGAACACGAAGCCGAGGCTGACCACGGGCCAGGCCTTGTAGTCGCTGAGTTCGTCCTCGAGATCCGCGCGTTCCGCGTCGAGTGAGGCCTCGAACGTCGGATCGCCCGCGAGCAATCCGTCGGTGGCTATCGATACCTGTGGCGATCCCTGCCAGAGTACACCGAAGTCCAGGTTCATGCCGACTTTGCCCAATACCGTGAAGTCGAAGCCGACGCCGAAATACGGCGACGTGCTGTCGAACGCCGCTTTTGCGGACAGCGTGCCCACGGCGTCTGCAGGATAAGGGTCGCCACCGATAATGATGATGGCACCGTTATCGCCGCTCATCGCGTTGAATTCGTTGCCGTTCGAGTACAGCCCGCCGGTGAGACGGAACGGGCTGAGCGGAAAGCGGAAGTTGCCTGTGACGTAATAATTGTCGAGGTTGATCTCGGCATCGTAATTGACGCCGGCATAGAGACCGTTAGCGCTGTAGTCATACTGGTTGGCCCCCAGCCGGAGGTCGACATACGGCAGCGGCCGCCAGGTGCCCTCGACGCCGATGCCGAGCGTACCGGCTTTAACCCCGACGCCGAAATTATGGTCTGCGGCAGCGGTCCCCGTTGCCGCGAGCGCGAGCAGCAGCACGCACAGCCTGAGCGAAAGAGTCTCCATGATTCCTGTCCTGTTGCCCGAGCGAAACGCCGATGTTCAGGGTAGACAGGGATCACGGGCGGTTCCGTGCGTCGCATCACAAGCTGTCGGTCCGGGGGCGGAAGGCACTATGTCAAAAACCGCATGAAAACGCGGGATTCACGGCGCGCATCGCCTCGCGGACGAAGCTAGTGTGACAGTGCGCAGGAAGCGCACACCACCATGCAATGATCGATAAGGAGATTGAATCATGCGCGAACTTACAGTGAGTGAAATCGGATTTGTCGGCGGCGGCGCCGAGCAGTGCACGTCGAATCAGAGCGGCAATAATTATGGCGGCGTCACGGACACCGCTTCACTGGGACAGGACATCATCGAGATTTACGAAGGTCTCGTAGAGGCGACCTCGTACATCATCGAGCGCGTCGCGAACGCGTTCTAGCTTTGATCGTGGGCCGGGGCCGCCTGCGCCCCGGCCCGCTGATAACTCAGCAGAGCGATGACCAGCAGGCCTGCGAAAACGAGCGTGAACAGTGCGGTCATCCCGGGCACCAGCAGTGGCAGGCTGTCGGGTGGCGGATTCCAGCGGCCTTGCAGGCAACGCCAGTCCAATTGCATGAGCCCGTTGTAGGTCATGTGCGTAATCATTGTCGTCCACAGCGAGCCCGTCACCCAGAACTGCACGCCCAGCACGACCCCGAGGAAATACACGAAGCAGTAGGACGACGGTGGGTGGAGCACGGTAAAGACGAGCGCCGAGACGAGGATGGCGGGTACCGGCCCACTGCGCACAAAGGCGGACAGTATGAATCCCCGATGGAGGGTTTCCTCCATGACAGGAACCGCTACTGCCATCACGAGCACGCCGAGCATGAGCGACGGTATCGGCGGACAGGCCCAGGAGAAGGCAGGCCCAACGACGGCCTGCGGGTCGTCGTTGGCGGTCATGCCGAGCGACACGCGGGCAATCAGCTGCGACCACCATACGGTTCGAGCCGCGATTCCGAGCGCGACGGCGGCAAGGGCGAGTCTTATCGTCAACTTGCGCGGGCTGAACAGTCCCAGCACGAACCTGCGGTGCTCGAGCAGCAACGGGCCGAGCATGATCAGCAGTATCGCCGGCACCACGAGATACGCGAGGTAGTGCGCCAGCATCCGCTCGTAGCCCAGCGCCAGCAGTGCCCGCGAGAGCCAGGCCTGCGCCATCAGCGCGAGAACCTGTGCGAGCACGATAGCCAATAACTGGCGGAACGGAATACGAAGGGCGCGTGGCGGCATGGTCGCCTGGGTGTTGGCCGAAGTCTCGCCGAGACTATCAGCCGGACGTGCCTGTCGATGCGCCACTATCCGGGCAAAACGCCCGGTTTTGCCGTACTCAGGGGATCAACGGCTCCGTCATCCTGTCACGGCCATACCGCAGGAAGATCCGCCCGCGCGCGTCGGGATCGATGTTGACCTTGTCGAGATCGCCCTGGATGTGCGGCAACGCGAGCAGCCGCCTGTCCATGACGCGGAACCAGAGCCACGGCACGTAGGCGAGCAGGTAGACGCCGAAGTAGCCGTTCGGCAGCTGCGGCAGGTCTTCAAAGTGCCTCAGTGACTGGTAGCGCCGCAGCGGATGCGTGTGATGATCGGAGTGCCGTTCGAGATGGAACAGCACAAGATTGCTGAATACGTGGTTGCTGTTCCAGGAGTGATGCGGCTCACAGCGTTCGTACCGGCCATTGTCGTGTTTCGTACGCAGCAATCCGTAGTGTTCGACGTAATTGGCGCTGGTCAGTTGCCACCATGCGAAACCAGAGTGCACCAGCAGGAACGGCACCATCAACCAGCCGAAGGCCAGTACGAGCCCGATCCATATCGCCGCCGTGAGCGCGTAGGACTGCAGGATCTGGTTGCCGGGATTCCAGGCGGACTTGCCGCGCCGGTTGAGTCGGTCCTTCTCGATACGCCATGCGCGTAGGAACGCCCCCGGCATCTCGCGGGCCGCAAACTTGTAGATGCTCTCGCCCATGCGCGAACTGGCCGCATCCTCGGGCGTGGACACGTCGCGGTGATGCCCGCGGTTGTGATCGATGGTGAAGTGGCCATAGGCCGGCACGGCAAGCACGAACTTTGCCAGCGTTTTCTCGAGCCTGGAGTTCTTGTGCCCCAGTTCGTGACCGGTGTTGATCGCGAGTCCCGCGGTCATGCCGGCGACGACTGCCAGCGCAAGAAACGCCCAGCCGCTCAGATCCTGCGTACCGGCATACCACGCCGTGCCCAGCAGCGTCACGAAATGCAGCGGCACGACGATGTAGGTGAGGCGCCGGTAGTAGGGATCCCGGTCGAGCTGCATCACGATCTCTTCGGGCGGATTGTTTTCGTCCTCACCGAGAATCATGTCGAGGATCGGCGCGATACCGTAATTGAGCAGGAAGGGCAGCAGGAGCCACAGCTCATTGCCGGTCGCCGCATGCAGCGCGATACCCGCGAACGGCTGCAATGGAAACAGGACGGACAGCAACCAGAAGCGGCGTTTGCGGTCGACGTAATGGATTGCCTCGCCATTCGGCAGCGTTCCGGTATAGCCTGTCATGGTATGCCCGTGCTCTTATCCGGTCCCCGATTATCCCTTTTTTGATAGTCAGGCTCCAACGCGCCGGGTCCCGGCGTCGGAAAATTATACATATTTCGAACCGGAGGTTGCCGCGTGCCGGGACAAACCGCGCCACTGCAGCTCCCTGGAGCGCTGGTACGTAAATTGCCTTATAGTCTTGGCACGAGACGCGAACACGGAGGGTTGGCTCGGGTGAATCGAAATATCGCGGTCCCGCTCGTTGCCCTGGCGTGTCTGTTGTCGGCTTGCGGCGCTGATTCTGGTTCGCCGTCCGCAGCCGGTGATGACGGCGCGACGCCGCTGACCGCTGCGACGCTCGGCGAACAAACGGTGCTTTCGGCAGCGGACTACCTGGCGCAGCCGCCCTATGCCGGGGCCGACCGGGGCAATGGCCAGCGCCTTGCACAGATGTGCAAGGCCTGCCATACGCTCGGGGAGGGCGGAGTGCACATGCTCGGGCCGAACCTGTATGGATTCTTCGGCAAGGCGGCGGGCTCTGCACAACGCTATAGTTATTCCGCAGCCCTGCAGGAGGCGGATTTCGTCTGGACGCCGAGGGCGCTGGATGCGTGGCTTGCGCGTCCGGCACGGTTTCTGCCCGGCAACCGTATGAGTTTCGCCGGGGTATCGAGCGCGAGCGATCGCGCGGACGTAATTGCGTACCTGCTCGAGGCCACGGGCCTGCAGGATAGTGACTGAGCAGCCGCCTGGTGTATTCTGGGCCTGTCGTGACAGGGATGATGAGAGCAGGAAGCGAATCGGTGATGGAGATGGATGACGCGGTAAGTGACGGCGGCAGCGCGGCTGAGCGGCGAGGGGACGATGAGCGGCGCGCGTTCGGCTGGCGTACCGTGTTCTTCGGCTTCCTGCGTTCCCGGCGGCATGCGCCTCGCCGCGACGACGACGACGTAATCTTCCTCGACTGGCATCACCCGTGGCTGTTCTTTCTCGCCGTGGGTATCATGCTCCTGAGTTGCGCCGATGCTTTCCTGACGCTGACGCTGATGCAGCACGGCATGATCGAGGCCAATCCGTTCATGGCCAATATGCTCGACCAGGGTGGCGCGGCGTTCGCCGTCAGCAAGGTCGTCATGACCGGCACGAGCATCCTCATCCTCGTGTTTCTTGCAAAATCCCGCTTCATGAATCGCTTCAGGACCGGGCTGTTCCTGACGTTCTTCTTCAGCATCTACTGCTGCCTCGTCTGCTACGAGATCGTTCATCTGCTGGCGGTGCTTTGACCAAGCTATCGTTTCCAATGCGGGTGGCTTGGGCTACACTAGCGAGCCTTTTTGGCAGCCTGAAGAAATAAGCGGGTACTCACGGGGCAATTCGTCCCCAAAATTGCAGTCTCATGGGCAGTTCTCTCAAGGACCAATACGCATCGACTCCCTTGTTTGGCAGCAATGCCAGCGCCGTGGAGTCACTGTACGAGAAGTACCTGGGCGACCCCGGCTCGGTGCCGGCGGTCTGGCGCGAGTATTTCGAGTCTCTCGGCGATCCGAATACCGAGATCGCGCATTCCGCGATACGCGAAGAGCTGCTGGAGGCAGCGCGCGACGGCGGCAGGGCCCGGCAGCTGCGCCCGGGCGGCCGCAAGACGGCCGCGTCCTCGGCCCGGAAGCAGGCCGCAGTGGCGCGCCTCATTCAGGTCTACAGTCTTCGCGGACACCAGATCGCCGATCTCGACCCGCTGGGTCTGATGGAGCGGCGCGTCCCGGGCGTATTGAAGCTCGATTACCTCGGCCTCACCGAGGCCGATATGGACACCGAGTTCTATACGGGCGGCCTGGCCGGGTCCGGCAACGCCCGCATGACATTGCGCGACATCATTGCGTTGCTCAAATCGATCTATTGCGGCAAGGCGACGGTCGAATTCGCGCACATCTCTCGTGCGCGCGAGCGTCTCTGGCTTCGCGAGCATTTCGAGCGCGAGATGGTCATGCCGTCACTGAGCGACGAGGAGCGGCTGGAGATCCTCGAGCAGCTGACCAGCGCGGAAGGCATCGAGCGCTACCTGCATACCCGCTACGTCGGACAGAAGCGCTTTTCGCTCGAGGGCGGCGACAGCCTGATCCCGATGCTGGACGACCTGATTCACCGTGGCGGCGCCGGCGGCATTCACGAGATCGTAATCGGCATGGCACACCGCGGCCGCATCAACGTGCTCGTCAATATCCTCGGCAAATCGCCCGAGGAACTGTTCGAGGAGTTCGAAGGAAATTATGACCTCGACGAGCTGCGGGGCTCCGGCGACGTCAAGTATCACAAGGGCTTCTCCGCCGACATGAAGACGTCCGGCGACAACGTGCATATCGCGCTCGCATTCAATCCGTCGCATCTCGAGATCGTCGACCCCGTCGTCGAGGGCTCGGTGCGGGCGCGCCAGCAGCGCCGCGACGACAGTGAGCGTGTGGAGGTGCTGCCCGTACTCATCCATGGCGACGCGGCTTTTTCCGGGCAGGGCGTCGTCACCGAGACGTTTCAGCTCTCCCAGACAAACGGTTTCAGGACGGGCGGCACCGTGCATATCGTGGTGAACAACCAGATCGGCTTCACGACCCACCGACCTTCCGATGCGCGATCGACTGATTACTGCAGTGACGTAGCGAAGATGATCGAGGCGCCGATTTTCCACGTTAACGGCGATGATCCCGAAGCGGCAATTCTCGTCACACGGCTGGCGCTGAAGTATCGCCAGACGTTCAAGAAGGACGTCGTCATCGACCTCGTCTGCTATCGCCGGCACGGCCATAACGAGGCCGACGAGCCGGCGGCGACCCAGCCGGTCATGTACAGCAAGATACGCAGTCATCGCACAACGCGTGATCTGTACGCCGAAAAGCTGATCGAGAAGAAACTCATCAGCAAGGACGGTGTCAGCAGGCTGCAGGACGAATACCGCGACCGCCTGGATCGCGGCGAACCCGTGCCGAAAGCGTCGCTGGGAATGATCGGCAACGAATTCACCGTCGACTGGACACCCTACCTCGATGCGACCTGGGACGAGCCCGTCGACACGACCATCACGCCAGCGCGCGCCGAACGGGCCAGCGGGTATTTTACGAAACTCCCTGACGACCTGAAGCTGCACGGGCGCGTGCAGCGCATCGTCGACGAACGGGTGCGCATGGCCGCGGGCGAGATCGACATGGACTGGGGTTTCGCGGAAACGATGGCTTACGCGACGCTGATCGAGGATGGCTACGCTTGCCGCCTGGTGGGTCAGGACAGCGGCCGCGGCACCTTTTTCCATCGCCACGCGGTGCTGCACGACCAGGCCAACAACCGCGAATACACGCCGTTGCAGAATATCGTCGACCGGCCGAACGCGTTTCGCGTCATCGACTCGTTGTTGTCAGAGGAAGCGGTGCTCGGATTTGAATACGGTTACGCGACCACGGACCCGAGCACGCTCGTCATCTGGGAAGGCCAGTTTGGCGACTTCGTGAACGGTGCGCAGGTGGTCATCGACCAGTTCATCAGTTCCGGCGACGCGAAGTGGGGCCGCCTGTGCGGTATGACCCTGTTTCTGCCACACGGTTACGAAGGGCAGGGACCGGAGCATTCGTCTGCGAGGCTCGAACGATTCCTGCAGCTTTGCGCCGAACACAACATGCAGGTCTGCGTACCGTCGACGCCGGCGCAGATGTTTCATATGTTGCGCCGCCAGATGTTGCGCAAGTTCCGCAAGCCGCTGATCGTCATGACGCCGAAGAGCCTGCTGCGGCACAAGATGTCCGTGTCGCCGATCTCGGCATTGTCCAGGGACCGCTTCAACCTGGTCATACCGGAAGTCGAGCAGATCAAACCGGATAAGACGCGGCGCGTGGTATTCTGTAGCGGCAAGGTCTATTACGACCTGCTCGAAGCGCGCCAGGTTCACGGGATCGACGATATCGCGATCGTTCGCATAGAGCAGCTCTATCCGTTCCCGATCGATGAGTTCGCCGAGGTAATAGAGCGATACGAACACGTCGAGGATATCGTCTGGTGTCAGGAGGAGCCGCAAAACCAGGGTGCGTGGTACCAGGTCCGGCACCGCTTGCAGGAACCCCTGCGCGACAACCAGCAGCTCTACTACGCGGGCCGCCCAGCATCTGCTGCGCCGGCCTCCGGGATTTTCAAAGTTCATCTTCAACAGCAAAAGGCATTGGTCGACGCGGCACTTGATATCGAAATCAAGGCAAGCAAGTCCGCCAAGCCGCGCGAGTCGAAACGGAAAGCCAAATGAGTATTGAAATAAAAGTGCCAGCGCTGCCGGAGTCTGTGAGCGACGCAACCCTCGTCGCCTGGCACAAGAAGGCCGGTGATCGAGTCAGCCGGGATGAGAACCTTGTCGACCTCGAGACGGACAAGGTCGTGCTCGAAGTGCCTGCTCCCGCCGACGGCGTGCTGGAGGAAATCAAGGTCGAGGACGGCGCTACCGTGACCGCCGGGGACGTGCTCGCAGTACTCGCAGAGGGCGAGGGTGCCGAAGAGGCCGCCGAACCCGAGCAGGGGAACGAAGCGCCGGAAGAGGCCGCAGAGCCGGCGGATGAGGAAAAGGCGCCGGCAGACAAGGGACGCCCCGCAAAAGCGGGCAAAACCAGTCCGGCCGTGCGCCGTCTTCTGGAGGAGCACGACCTGGACGCGGAGATGGTTAGCGGTTCCGGCAAGGATGGTCGCATTACCAAGGCGGACGTCATGGGCTTCCTGAAGGGTGACGAGCGCGGCGAGGTAACGCCGGGCGACCATGCCCCGACGGTGGAGGACGAAGAAGCAGTCGTCGCTCTCGAGCGCAAGGAGCAGCGAGTGCCGATGACGCGGCTGCGCGCGCGCATCGCCGAGCGCATGGTGGACGCCCAGCACACGGCTGCGATGCTCACGACGTTCAACGAGGTCGATCTTACCGAGGTCATGGCCCTGCGCAGCCGCTACAAGGAGTCATTCGAGAAGCAGCACGGCGTGCGGCTCGGCTTCATGTCCTTCTTTGCGAAAGCCGCGGTCGAGGGACTTAAGAAATTCCCGGTCGTTAATGCGTCGGTCGAGGACAACGAAATCGTCTACCATAATTATTACGACATCGGCATCGCGGTCTCGACGGACAGGGGCCTGATGGTCCCGGTATTGCGTGACGTCGACCAGATGAGTTTTGCCCGTTTCGAAGCGGAACTCGGCGCCATGGCGACCAAGGCGCAGGAAGGCAATATCGGGATGGATGACCTGACCGGCGGTACGTTCACGATCACTAACGGCGGCATCTTCGGATCG
>CBDUCE010000097.1:0-11089 GCA_965365575.1 uncultured Gammaproteobacteria bacterium | reverse complement strand
ACGGTATCGAGATGCCGTTTTCCTTGAACGCGTCCCACAGCGCCATCATCACCTTTCCGCGTATGTTCGTGAGGCCCTGCTGCGGATCCTCGATCCAGAAACGCAGCAGGAAGTTGATGGACGAATCGCCGAATTCCGTCATCCAGCATACCGGCGGACGATAGGTGGCAACGACGCGATCGACGGACGCCGCCGCCGCGATTGCGATATCGACCACCTCGTGCGGATCGGAGTCGTAGGCCACGCCGAACGGCACATCGAGGCGCACGTACCTGTCCGAGAACGACCAGTTGATCACCTGGGTCGTGATGAAATCTTCGTTCGGGATGAGGTATTCGCGGCCGTCGCGCGTTACGACGGAGACGAATCGCGCGCGCAGCTCCCGGATCCAGCCGAACGTCTCACCGACCGTTATCGTGTCGCCCGGTTTGATCGACTGGTCCAGCAGGATGATCATGCCCGATATGAAGTTGGACACGACTTTTTGCAGACCGAAACCGATGCCGACACCGACGGCACCCGACAGCACCGTCAGCGCCGTCAGGTCGATGCTCAGGCTCTGCATCGCGATCATGACCGCGAAAACGACCAGCGTTATGCGCAGGATCTTGCCGAGCAGGACACGCAGCGACGGTGTCAGTTCGTCGACCTGCTGAATGCGCTTGTCGAAGAAGTTCCCCGCGGCCAATGCCAGCCATAGCACCACGCCGATGAAGAGAACGGCGCGCAGCAGCCTCAGCACGGTGAAGGGTTCGTCGCCCATCTTGAAGCCCAGGCTGATGCCGTTCAGCGTGGCTGCAATATCGTCTGTAATGCCTAATATTGATGCGGCCACATAAAGCCACACAATCAGCCCGAATAGCCGGCCGATCGTGCGCTTGCGTATCACGTGGGAAACCACGGAGATCGACAACCATGCGCCCGCGAGCAACATGGCGCTGTAGATCAGGTGATTGCTTTCGGGCCATTGCAGCGCCGATGTAAGGACGTAGGCGATGCCGAGAAAAAGAACGAAGAACAGCCACTCCATGCGTCGCAGGAATGCAACGATCAGGCGTAACGTGCCTGGCATGCCCTTGATCTTTCGGGCCTGTTTCTCAAGCAACGGTTCGACGCGGTTGGACAAGAACCAGGCCGGCACGAACAGCACGGCGATGATGCTGATCTGGAACAGGAGTGCGGGCTGACTCATGTAGCCGAGCGCGACGTTCCAGTATTCGAGAGCCCTTACCTGCAGTTCTTCAATATTCAAATCTCAGGCTCCTGACGGGCGGATCAGTGGTGTGAATGCGGGCCGGGCGACATCAATGCCGTAATCGGCATGAAGAGAGTCAGTATACCGAGCATGACGATCAGTAAACCAGCGCCGAGCCGGGTGCGGCGGTCCTGCATCAGCTGCGCGAGGCGCGCGGCGCCGAGCCCGGTCATGAGCATCGCGGGCGTCGTGCCGACACCGAAAGCCAGCATGACCAGTGCGCCGTCGACGGCGCGCACGCTCGTTGCGGCGACCAGCAACACGCTGTAGACCAGTCCGCAGGGAATCAATCCCCACAGCAGTCCGAGACCGAGCGCACGCGGCAGGCTGTTGACGGGCAGCAGCCGTCCGGCGACGGGCGATATGCGCGACCAGGCGACGCCGCCCATGCGTTCCAGGAAGCCAAGGGCGCGGACATTGAAGGCGATCTGCAGGCCGATGAGGATTATGACGGCGCCGGCGATGAGACGTACGGGTTTCCCCACCGCCGGCGTCAGGGCTGCGAAGCGACTGCCGACGGCGGCCACCGCGAAACCCAGTATTGCGTAACTGGCCAGCCGCCCGGCGTTGTAGACGAGCGCCATCGGAAGCTGTCGCCGCAGGCCCCGGATGCTGGAATGCAGCGCGAACAGGCCGGAAATGCCGCCGCACATGCCCAGGCAGTGCGCGCTGCCCAGGAGTCCCGCCAGGAATGCGGTCGAGAGTGCCGCCACGAGGTCGGTCATTTCGGGTCGTCGTCCGGTGGGCGCTCGTCATCGTCCATGATCACGCGCACGGCCGGCGTGTCGAGGTCGTCGAACTGGCCGCTGCCCACCGCCCAGAAAAAAGCCCACACCGCACCGGCCAGGAGTATCAGTGCAAGCGGAATAAGCAGGTAGAGAACACTCATCGAATACGGCTCAGGCGCAGGGCATTGACAACGACGACCAGCGAACTCGTGCTCATGCCGATCGCGGCAAGCCACGGTGGCACGAAGCCGGCGGCGGCGAGCGGGACCGCCGAGACATTGTATACGATAGCCCAGGCGAGGTTTTGCCGCACGATCCGCATCGTGTGCCGGGCCGCGTGCACCAGCGTCACGATCGGCTGCAGCTTATCGCCGAGCATCAGTACGTCGGCGCTCGATTGCGCGAGCGACGCGGCATGTGAAGGTGCGATCGAGACGTCCGCGCCGGCGAGAACCGGGGCATCGTTGATACCGTCTCCCACCATCACGACGACTTCGCCCTGCTGCTGCAGCGCGCTGATGCGCGCCAGCTTGTCGTCCGGGGTGCAGCCGGAGCGCGCATCGCGGATGCCCAGAGACTCTGCCACCTGCGCGACGGGCACCTCGCCGTCGCCACTCACGAGCGACACCGAGAAACCCATTTTTTCGAGTGTTTTCAGCGTCTTGTCAGAATCCTCGCGCAGCGTGTCGGCGATCGTAAAGGTAGCGGCGACGCGTCCCCCGGTGCCGAGGAACACCTGCGTGGCATCGTGCTCCTGCGGCGCCGGAGTCGCGCCGGGCACGAAATCCGCGTTGCCGAGTTTCCAGAGCCTGCCGTCGACGACGCCCTCGACGCCTGCACCCACACGTATCTCGATGCCGGTGGCCGCGAGTGCGGACTCGTAGCGCGTGAATGCGCGCGCGATCGGGTGCGTCGATGCGACCTCGAGCGCGGCGGCGATCTGCAGGCAATCCTGCTCAGTGAAGTCCGGGCCGTGGGCGACGGTTGTAACGACTTCCGGCATGCCGCGGGTCAGCGTGCCGGTCTTGTCGAATACGATGTGCGTTGCCCTCGACAGCGTTTCGATTGCGTTGCCGTTGGTCACCAGCAGGTGCAGGTCGGAAAGCCGGCTGCCCGCGGCCGCAAACGCGGTGGGCGTCGCGAGCGCGAGCGCACAGGGGCAGGTGACTACCAGCACCGACAAGGTGATGACGAAAGCCCGTTCGGCATCGATCAGGGTCCAGCTTGTCGCAACGGCGGCGGCAAGAACGAGAATCCCGACGACAATATAGCTGGCTATGCGGTCCGCGAGTTGCACGAACGCAGGACGCGCATAGCGCGCTCTTTCGCTGAGCCGGCCGATCGTTCCGAGCGTCGTGTCAGTCCCCGTGACGTCGACCTGCATCTCCACGATCCCGTCGAGGTTGACGCTGCCGGCAACGACCGCATCGCCAGCCGATTTCGGTTGCGGCTTCGACTCGCCCGTGAGCATCGACTCGTCGACGCTGGTGCGCCCGGCGGTAATCGAGCCGTCGGCCGGGAATGACTCGCCGGCGCGAATCAGCGCGATATCCCCGGCAGCCAGCTGTGTGACCGGCACCTGCTGGCGCTCCCCGCCGTCGAGCCGCGTCGCGGTATTCGGCAGCAGCGATGCCAGCGCCGCACTGCGATCGACGGAGCGGTGCCGGGCGCGCATCTCGAGGTAGCGCGCTACGGTCAGGAAGAACACGAACATCGTCACCGAGTCGTACCAGACGGCCGGACCGTTGGTATAGGTCGCATAGACGGATGCGACGTAGGCGCTGCCGATGGCGATCGACACCGGTACGTCCATTCCGGGGCGCCGGGCCCGCAGCCCGCGAATCGCGCCGGCAAAGAATGGCCGCGCGGAGTAAAACACGACGGGGGTCGTCACGAGAAAGGAAACGAGACGCAGGAAGCGCTCCATGTCGGCGTCGATGCCCTGGAATTCGCCCGAGTACAGTGCCACCGCGAACATCATGACCTGCATCATGCCGAGCGATGCGACCAGCAGGCGCTTGAGTGCGGCGCGCTGTTCGGCTCGCTCCGGCCGTTCGGTCGAGTCGGGGGCGAGCGGTTGCGGCTTGTAGCCGAGGTCGGCGAGCGTCGCCAGGATGCGGCCGAGGCCGATCGACGCCGTATTCCACTCGACGCGCAGCCGGTGCGTCACCGGGTTGATGTCGGCGCTCGAGATGCCAGGAAGCTTCTTGAGCGACGCATCGATGAGCCAGCTGCAGGCGGCGCAGTACATGCCGCCCACATAGATCGTGGCCTCGGCCGCTGTGTCGTCGCGGGTGGCGAACGCGGCCAGCATGTCCTCGCGGTCGAACACCTGCCATTCGCCAGCGTCCTCGGCCGGGCGCACCGCCCCCGGCTCGGGCCGTTCCCTGGAGTCGTAATAGCGTTCGAAACCGGCGTCGCGAATCAGCGTGGCGACCGCCTTGCAGCCAGGGCAGCAGACCGGATGTGTTTCGCCGCCGATGTTTACCCGGATGTCACAATTGGCCGGGATGGGCAACGCGCAGTGAAAACACGTCTCAGCCGGTGCCATCGTCCGTCGTGCCGGCAGGTTCGAGGTGCAATACGGCGGCGCCCGACCAGCTGCCGCTCAGGCGCCAGGTGTCGCCGTCCGCGAGCACGACGTACCAGCGACCGTCCGGAACGTCGACGAAATGGCCCGACCAGACCGGCGTGCCGTCGCTGTCCGGCATCGCGGCCGTCATCGGAATGACCTGGTCCCGGTTGGCGAACGCAGGATGCGAAAACAGCAGCTCGAGGGACTTGGGCCAGTCGACGGGTATGTCGGCGCCCAGTTTCGCGCTGATGGCGCCGCTGTCGAGATCGATCGTGAGCGTGGCCCTGACGCCGTGATCGGCGGCAAAGCGCTCGGCCGCGAGATGCCGACTGGCGACGACGTCCATGCCGTCTTCCGACGTCACCACAAGCGAGTCCGTCGTCCGTACCGCCAATGAGACCGTATACAGGCTCGCCACGACCGCCGAAGCGGGCAGCGCGATGATGAACCACGGCCAGAACTGCCGGTACCAGGGCTTCGTGTCGAGGTCGGTCATGGGGTCGGGCCCAGGAAGCGGCTGTCCTCGGTCATCGTGGCGGAGGGCTCGTCCACGTCCGTCACGGTAAACGAAATGTCCATGACGCCATAAGCGCTGTCCGCGGGCGCGCGTGCGCGTACCGGGAGCGACAGTACGCCGCCGCCATCCACGGTGATCACCTCGGTGGCGCCGTCGAGTTCGATGCCGGGAATGCCCTCCACGGTGAGCCGGAAGTCCCGTGAGTCGTTGCGCTGGTTGATGACCTTGAGCGTATAGATGTTCTCGACCTCGCCGTCCGGCAACTCCCGGTACAGCAAATTGCGATCGCGAATGACGTCGAGAATGATCGGCGTGCGCGTCGCCATCGACGTCACCAGCCCGCCAACCAGCACCAGCAGCAGCACGGCGTACACCAGGACACGCGGCCGCAGGATCCGGGTCTCACCCTCTTTCATGGCGTGTTCGGTCGAGTAGCGCACCAGGCCGCGTGGATAATTCATTTTGTCCATGACCGAGTCGCAGGCATCGATACAGGCCGCGCACGCGATGCACTCGTACTGCAGGCCCTCACGAATATCGATGCCGGTCGGGCAGACCTGTACGCACAGGGTGCAGTCGATGCAGTGGCCGAGGCCGAGGGCGCCCGGGTCGTCCGTGCGCTTGCGGCTGCCCCGAGGCTCGCCGCGTTTCTCGTCATACGAGATGATGAGCGTGTCCTTGTCGAACATCGCGCTCTGGAAGCGCGCGTAGGGACACATGTACTTGCAAACCTGTTCGCGCATGTAGCCCGCGTTGCCGTAAGTGGCAAAACCGTAGAAAAGCGTCCAGAAGGTTGCCCAGCCACCCGCCGAGAAGGTGACGAGCTCCGGCCCCAATTCCCGGATCGGCGCGAAGTAGCCGACGAACGTGAACCCCGTCCACAATGAGAAAGTCACCCAGAGGAACTGCTTGCTGCCCTTGCGGCGCAGCTTGTTCCAGCTCCACGGCGCCTTGTCCAGTTTCATGCGCTGCGAGCGCGTGCCCTCCGTCCACTGTTCCATCCAGATGAACGCCTCGGTCCAGACGGTCTGCGGACAGGCGAAGCCGCACCACACGCGGCCAAGCAGTGCGGTGAAGAAGAACAGGGACAGGGCGGCGATGATGAGCAGCATCGCAAGGTAGGGGAAGTCCTGTGGCCAGAGCGTCAGGCCCAGCAGGTAGAATTTGCGCGCCGGCAGGTCGAACAGGACGGCCTGGCGGTCGTCCCAGGTCAGCCATGGCACAACGTAAAACAGGCCGAGCAGGACAATCGTCGCAAGCTTCGACAAGCTATCGAAGCGGCCTTTCATCTCGCGCGGGTAGATCTTCTCCGCGCTCGCGTACATCGACCCGCCGGGGGCCTTGTTGTTCTCTGCGTCAGCGTTCATCCGCGGCGTTTCTTGTCTCGTTTCGGCGCCGTGCGAATCAGCCAGGCCGTGACGGCGCTTGCGAATCCCGAGAGTATCCAGAAGAAGAAGAAGCCGGCGGCATAGCCCGCCTCACGGCCGATGTCGAGATCGTCGCCGAAGATCCCGCTCAGCGCCACGGGATCGAACAGCGCAAAGAACACCATCGTGCCGATCGCGGCGCTCAGGAAAGATATCCATACGACGATGGCAATAGCCTGGCTCTTCCGGCTCCACTGCCGGGCGCCACGATATTCTTCCTGAATCACGTTGCTGCCTGCTGTCGCTGCGGCCTACTACCCGCCGCCGAGGCGGTAGACGTATGCCGCAAGAATCTTGGTGCGGTTCTCGCCGAGCAATTCCCCGTGCGCAGGCATGACCCCGTTGCGGCCGTTGACGAGCGTGTAACGGATGTCGTCCGCAGAGCTGCCGTACAGCCAGGTGTCGTCGGTGAGATTTGCTGCGCCGAGCATCTGGTTACCCTTGCCGTCCGGGCCGTGGCAGGCGCTGCAGAGCGCGACGAATTTCGCCTGCGTTGCAGCGGCGGCGGGGTCGGGCTCGACCAGGCCGCTGAGGCTGCGCACATAGTTAACCATGTCGTCGATGCCTGCATCACCACCGAGCGCGGCGCCGAGCGCGGGCATGATGGCATTGCGCCCCTGTTTCAGCGTCGTGACGATCTGCTGCTCGCTGTTGCCCCAGATCCAGTTGCCGTCCGTCAGGTTCGGATAGCCTGGCGCACCGCGCGCGTCGGATCCGTGACAGGTCGTGCAGTAGCTGGCATACAGGCTGGCTCCGAGCTGCATGGCGTCTTCGTTCTCTGCCAGCGCTTCGAAGTCCATTTCGGCATAGCCCGCGTAGATCGGTTCGAAGCGCTCCGCGGCGGCCTGCTGCTCGGCCTCGTACTGCTTCTCCTGTGACCAGCCGAGCATGCCCTCGAAATTGCCGAGGCCCGGAAAAGCGACCAGGTAGCCGATGGCCCAGAACACCGTGATGAAATAGAGATACAACCACCATTTCGGCGCGGGATTGTTCCACTCCTCGAGGTCGCCGTCCCACTTGTGGCCGGTGAGGTCCTCGTCACTCTTGCCCTGCGGCCCCTGCCTGGACGACCACCCGATCAACCAGATACACCATACGATGAATAAGATCGTGCCGACGGCAACAAACCAGTGCCAGAATGCAGGCATCACGTGTTCTCCCGCGTGTGATTCGAAATATCTTCAGTAATGTAGTGATCGTCTTCGAGCGGACGGCGGGCGCTTTCATCAAACTCCGCCTGGCGGTAGCGGCGCCAGGCAAAAATGCTGAACGCCACGAAAGCCAGCATCGTGACCGCCGTGATAATGCCGCGAAAATCGTTGATATCCATCGAGCAGCCTACCTGCGATTGCTTCGATTGATACCGAGCCCTTGCAGGTAGGCAACGAGCGCGTCCATCTCGGTCTTGCCCTCGACCTGCGCCGCAGCAGACTCGATCTGCTCGTCCGTGTAGGGGTCGCCGAGCAATTTGAGCGTGCGCAGCTTCCTGGTCACGAGGTCGGGATCAACCATGTTCTCATTAAGCCAGGGAAACCCCGGCATGTTGGACTCGGGCACCAGCGCGCGAGGGTCTTCGAGGTGCAGGCGTTGCCAGGCATCGCTGTAGCGTCCGCCGACGCGGGCGAGGTCGGGGCCTGTGCGCCGCGAACCGAACTGGAACGGACGGTCGTACACCGATTCCCCGGCCGTCGAATACGGCCCGTAACGCTCGGTCTCGCTGCGGAACGGCCGCACCATCTGCGAATGACAGCCGTAGCAGCCTTCGCGAATGTAAACGTCGCGGCCGGCGAGTCGCAGTGGCGAATAGGGTTCGATGTTCTCGGCGGGTTCCGTCGTCTCGCTCGAGACCATGAGCGGCAGAATTTCGACCAGACCACCGACGCTCACCGTGAGGACGATGAGCACCATCATCAGATTTACGCTTTTTTCAATTACCTCATGACGCATGAGTGGTCTCTCCTTTACGCCGGATCAAGGACGGCTACGGGTGCCGGCTTCTGCTCACTGACGGTCTTCCACACGTTGTAAGCCATGATCAGCATGCCCGTGAAGAACACGAGACCGCCCAGCAGCCTGAACACGAGGTATGGATCCACCGCCTTGAGCGATTCGACGAACGAGTACGTCAATGTGCCGTCGTCGTTAACTGCCCGCCACATCAAGCCTTCGGTGACGCCTGCGACCCACATCGGCACGATGTAGAGGATCACGCCGATCGTCGAGGTCCAGAAATGAACGTCGATGAGCCTTGTGCTGTACATGCCCTTGCGGTTGTAGAGCCGCGGAATCAGGCAGTACAGGGAGCCCATGGTCATCATTGCGACCCAGCCGAGCGCGCCCGAGTGAACGTGGCCGATCGTCCAGTTGGTGTAATGCGATAACGCATTCACCGTCTTGATCGACATCATCGGGCCTTCGAACGTCGACATGCCGTAGAACGACAGCGCGACGATCATGAACTTGAGAACCGGGTCGCTGCGCAGCTTATGCCAGGCGCCGGACAGCGTCATGATGCCGTTGATCATGCCGCCCCATGAGGGCGCGAGCAGGATGATCGAGAACACCATCCCGAGGGTCTGGGCCCAGTCGGGCAGCGACGTGTAATGCAGGTGATGCGGGCCAGCCCACATGTACACGGCGATCAGCGACCAGAAGTGAACCACCGACAGCCGGTACGAGTAGATCGGGCGTTCCGCCTGTTTCGGCACGAAGTAATACATCATGCCCAGGAAACCCGCCGTCAGGAAAAAGCCGACGGCGTTGTGGCCGTACCACCACTGCATCATCGCATCGACGGTGCCGCTGTAGATCGGGTAGGACTTGGTCAGCGAGACCGGCACGGAGAGGTTGTTGAAGATGTGCAGGATCGCGACAGTAATGATGAACGCGCCGTAGAACCAGTTGGCCACGTAGATGTGCTTGACGCGCCGGCGCGCAATCGTCATGAAGAACACGATGGCGAAGGCGACCCAGACGACCGCGATCAGCAGGTCGATGGGCCATTCGAGTTCGGCATATTCCTTCGACTGCGTAATGCCGAGCGGCAACGTGACGGCGGCGAGCACGATGACGGCCTGCCAGCCCCAGAACGTGAACGCAGCCAGTTTGTCGAAGGCAAGACGCACGTGACAGGTGCGCTGCACGACGTAGTAAGCGGTCGCGAACAGGCCGGACCCGCCAAAAGCGAAGATTACTGCGTTGGTATGCAGCGGGCGCAGCCGGCTGTAGGTCAGGAACGGCAGATCGAAATTGAGCTGCGGCCAGATGAGCTGCGCGGCAATGAACACGCCGGCGAGCATTCCGACAACGCCCCAGACGACCGTCATGATTGCGAATTGGCGTACAACCTTGTCGTTGTATTGAGCTTTAGTCTCCAACGGACGACCCCTGTAGCTGATTGTGAGAGCCCTGGACCCGAGGCTCATGATCGGCCTTGGGGTGGAAGACTCCTCCCCGACCGTATTCGATAGTTATGGCACGCGAACGCCAAGTATATCCCCGGAGTCCGTTGGCACGCTATCAGCGCCGTCGGAAGGGCCACATACGTAACTCTACGTATGGAATTTGGAGGCTGGCCCGGTGCCTGATTGAAAGCTGTTTTCTGTGGGAACCCCCTTTATAATCGAGCCCTTAGCCGTCTCCATGTGCCCCCCTATGTCCGCCACCAGGCTGCCCGCCGAGGTCGTCAACGAGCTTTTGCACGCCGCTGCCGACGCCGCTATCGTCACGGACGGTGACGGCCGCATCGTCTTTATTAATCGGGGCGCGGAGACCTTGTTCGGCTATTCCGCCGAGGAACTCGTGGGCAAGCCCGTGGAATTGCTCATGCCCGTGGATCTGCGCGATCAGCACGAGAGGTATCGCCGGCGCTACAAGGAGGCGCCGCGGGCACGGCCCCTGCTGTCCGGGCTCGATCTCTACGGCCTGCGCAAGGACGGCAGCCGCTTTCGCGCGGAAATTGCGCTGACCCCGGTCAACACCGATGCGGGCCTGCTCGTGGCCAGCACGATTCGGGAGTTGAATGCCGGCGACGAATCGGAAGCCTATTTCCGTACGATGCTCGAGACCGCCCCCGACGCGATGATCATCGTCGACGAGCGCGGTCGCATAGCCATCGCCAATCGCCAGGCCGAGGACATGTTCGGTTACACCCGCGCCGAGCTGCTGGGACACGCGGTCGAGATATTGCTGCCCGAGAGAATCCGGGACGAGCATGTGCGGCACCGCGGCGGTTACGCTGCAAATCCGGAGTTGCGGCCGATGGGGCAGGGCCTGGATCTGTTCGGCCGGCGCAAGGACGGCAGCGAATTCCCCGTCGAGATCAGCCTCAGCCCGGTCAAGACATCGAGCGGCATGTTCGTCTCCAGCGTGATTCGCGACGTCACCCAGCGTCGCCTCATGGAGCAGGAAATCATCGCTGCGCGCCAGGCTGCCGAACGGGCGCAGAAAGCCAACACGGCGTTTCTTGCCGCCGCGAGTCACGACCTGCGCCAGCCTGTGCAGGCACTGAGCCTCCTGAACGGGGCGCTGCGCCGCACCGTCAAGGATGAGCGCGCCAGGGAGATGATCGACAGCCAGGAGCATTCG
>CBDUCE010000096.1:0-11129 GCA_965365575.1 uncultured Gammaproteobacteria bacterium | reverse complement strand
CCCCGCCATGGCCGCCATTGCCCAGCGGGTCGCCGTCAACTTCCAGATGCGGCCGATGTCCTGTGACGACGCCAAGGACTACCTGCGCGAGAAACTTCGCAGGGCCGGCAGCCGCATACCGGAGTACGTCTTTCCGAATTCGGTGTGCGTCGAGCTCTGGGACGCCTCCGGCGGCTGGCCCGGTGTGCTGGATCGGATAGCGATGCTGGCGCTGGCGCGCGCGGAGTCGTTGCCCGTTTCGATATCCGCGGTCGAGCGCCCGATCCTGCCGTATTCGGACTGGGACGAGCAGTCGATTGCCGAACTCGAACACGCGCTGGGCGCGCCCCCGGAACCGCCGAAGTTGTTCCTGACCAAGGACGGCGAGACTCTCAAGGAAATCACTTTTAACCAGCCGCGTTTGCTGATCGGGCGCTCCGAACACAACGACATTGCGATCTCCAGCCGCTTCATCAGCCGCCACCACCTGCTGCTCGTGCGGCACGGCAACACGACGTTCATGATGGACCTGAACAGCAGCAACGGAAGCTTCGTGAACTCGAGGCGCGTGTCGAACCACGTCCTGATCGACAACGACATCATCACCGTGGGTAATCACCGCATCAAGTTCTGCGATCCGTACGCGAAGAGACGCGGCTCTGCAACCGATACGGAATTTACCGATACCGCAATCATGAAGACCCTCGACGACATGCGTGACCTGCTCGCGCACGAGAACACCGCAATGCTGCCGGTGCCGTCCGAGAACCTGCCGACCTACGGCAATAAATAGAATCAATCAGCCGTAGAAGTTTTTCTTGAAGTGCTTGCGGCACATCGACACGTAGCGGTCGTTGCCGCCGATCTCCACCTGTGAGCCCTCGCGCACCGCGTTACCCTCTTCGTCCATGCGCAGCACCATTGTCGCCTTGGTGCCGCAGTGGCAGATGGCTTTCAGTTCCTTGAGATTGTCCGACCAGGCAAGCAGGTACTTGCTGCCCTCGAAAGGCTCGCCCTGGAAATCCGTGCGCAGGCCGTAGGCAAGCACCGGAATGTTCAGCCTGTCGGTTACCTCGCTGAGCTGGAATACCTGCTCCTTGGTAAGGAACTGCGCTTCGTCAATGAGGACGCAATGCAGCGGCGCCTCGGCCACCATGGACTGGACGAGATCGAAGAGATTGTCCTCGGGACTGAACGTCGTCGCTTCGGACTCGAGGCCGATACGCGACGTCACCTTGCCGACACCGTAGCGATCGTCGAGCGAGGGAGCCAGCACGATCGTGCTCATGCCTCGCTCGCGGTAGTTGTAGCTGGATTGCAGGAGCGACGTCGATTTACCGGCGTTCATCGACGAATAATAGAAATACAGTTTTGCCATCGGGAACTCGTTGCTTGCGGGATCCCGTTATTGTGGCACCGGACGCAGGGGCTTGCATCCGCAGGAGGGCTCAGACCCGGAGCTTGAGAACCGTCGCGAGCTTGCGGCGGTGGCCGTGCCGGCCGGCACCCAGGTCGACACCCGATTCGTCGCGGCACGTGTCGCAGACGTTTCTCGGGCGGTGATACGACGAGAACACCTGCGGTATTGGCGTGACGCGCCCCTGCCTGAGGCAGCGGCTGCAGATCACCAGCTTGTTGAGGCGGTTCAGCAGTCGGTAGTCGACATTGTCCTTGCTGTTCGTGGCCATATCGGAACTCCACGTGTCCATGGCCACTTTGTGGCAGGCGCAGCGAGCAATGACCAGCGATGTCTCGGGAAATTTGCCGAAATTGTTAACTGGTCGAGGTTTCAGATGTGACGCGCTACGCATCTGCCATAACCTTATAATGTGCAGGTCGCTCCCAAGCCGGAAATCAACGCATGCTGAAAAAGCGCCTTTTGTGGACCGCCATTATAGTGCTCGCTGTTGCCGGCGCCCTGACGGGCCATATCGACCGGGCTTCCGAGGAACAGGCCGAGGATGCGTTGAAAAACGCGCTGGTGACGTTCGCCGTCGCACGCACGCTAAACGGCGTCATCTCCGCCGCACAGGGCACCGAGGTCGCGCTCGAGCCCGGCGGCGTGGGCGTGGTGCTGTCCGTCGGCGAGGTCCTCGATCCGGTCAACGACCTGATCGAGAGGTTCTCGGCCGTTATGCTGATCGCCGCGAGTTCGCTCGGGCTGCAGGCCCTGCTCCTCAACATCACGAGCTGGTGGGGCGTGACGGCATTCCTGGTCGCGGCGGCAGCCGGCTTTCTCGTCGTGATCTGGGCGCCCCGCTCCACCGCGGCAGGCTATGCCGGGCCGGCGCTGCGCGTGCTGCTGATGCTGCTGTTCGTGCGCTTCGCGGTTCCGGTACTCATCGTCGGCACGACCCTGATCTCCGATGCGTTCCTGGCGCCGGAGCAGGAAGCGGCGACGGCGATCCTGCGCGACACGACCGAGAATATCGAGCGCATCAGCGATGAGGCGCAGACGGTGCCGCCCGACGACCAGTCGTTCATGGACCGCATCGGTGAGATGATCGACGAGTCGCTGCAGTCGATGCGCGTCGGCGACCGAATGAAGGAGCTCAAGGAAAGCGCGTCGAACGCGGCCGAACACATCGTCAGCCTGATCGCGATCTTCGTGTTGCAGACGATCCTGCTGCCGCTCCTGTTTATCTGGCTCTTCATGGCGGGGCTCAAGGGCATCGCCAGCCGCTCGGCGCAGCTGTTCCAGGGCGGCGGCGGCGGTGGCCGCTCCCACGATCACAGCAGGTAGTCGGCAACGACTTCCATGAGGTGATCCGACCAGCGGACGGGGAACGGTTCGGTGAGTTCGGGCGAGATCGCGAAATCCGGCGTAAAGACTTGCTCGAGCAGCGCGTCGACGTACGGCGCATGCGAGGTCGCGATGTTCAGTTCCTTGTTGGTTCGGAAACTCAACTTGTCCCAGTTTGCCGAACCCATGCAGGCCCAGCCGTCATAAATTGCAGCCTTTATGTGCGACATGCCCGGGTAGACAAATACCCTGATGCCGTGTTCGAGCATTGCGTTGGCGGCAAGTACATTGCTCTGGTTGATCGGGCCATGGTTGCCAACCAGCGGCAGAATGACGCGCACATCCACGCCCCTGCGCCGCGCCTTCGCCAGCTCGTAGAGCATCGCGTCGTCCGTGAAGTACGCATTCTGGATGTAGATATACTTGCGCGAATTGCGGATGGCGGCACGCTGCGCTCGAAAGATCTCGGCGTCGCCCGGGCGCGTGTGCAGCACGCGTACCGGGTAGCCGACGTCTTCGCTGTTGCGATTTCGCGGCTGCAGGGTCGACAGCACGAGCCCCACATCGCCGAACGGTCCCGCGTGAGCCCAGGCATGCTCGAACTCTTCCTTCAGCACGTCGACAACCGGGCCGTGCAGCTCCATCATCAGGTCGTGCCACACGTAACGGTACTCGCGGCCGATGTTCATGCCACCGGCGAACGCGATCCGGTTGTCGATAATCGTCGTCTTGACGTGGTCGCCGGCGACGAGCCAGGGGTTTTTCGATTGCCTTACGTTGATGTCCGACCCTGATTCGAGTGACTCACGAACGGACTGCGGTGCGGCATAGTCGGACGGCATTGAGTGGTCGTCCGCGCCGGTCGCGACGATCGTGCCGAGCCCGTCAAGCAGGATGCGGATGTCGACGCCCTCCTCCGAGCGCCGCCGCAACAGGTCGCGGATCCGCGATGCGAAATCGTCGTTGTCGAAAATGTAGGTGCGTATGTCGACCGACTCCGTCGCGGTCGAAATCGCGTCGATGTAGCGCACGAAAAATTCTTCGCCGTCGATGAGGTAGTCGATCGTGCCGCGCGTTGCCTCGTGGCCGGTGATTCGCGTCAGCTCGTCTTCCCACGCGTCGAGATCCATGCCGGGGCCGTCGCTCAGTTCCGGTATCGGCTCGGACTCGAGCGTCACCATCCAGCTCGGCGTCACGGTTTCGACGGCGACGTCCTTGGCAACGAACAACAGGCGGTAAAGGGACGACACCGGTCTCGACACCAGCCCGCCGAGGTGGCTCTGCGCCACGTGGCCGGTGGATTGGGCAATCTGCGAGGCCTTGCTGGCCTGTGGCCCCTCCGGCGGCGCCGGCGCATAGCGCACGAAGATGCCCATCGGGATGTCGCGGTCAATGAAGATAAACGGCAGCGAGTAGGTGCCGGTATCGCCGGTGCTAAACACGATGCGCCGCTCTTCGATCCCCTCGCCTTCCAGGAAACGGTCGAGCACCGGTTGTGCCCGCTCGATGAAGTCCATGAAGTCGATCGTCTCGGCGACGACATAGTCGCCGGGCTTGTCGATGATCAGCCGGGCTTCGAAGTTGTTGATGTCGTTGTTATAGAGAAAATAATCCTCTTCACCGAAGTGCATGACGATGCCGGTCATGTCCGCTTTCGGCAGCACGGTCTCGAACACCTCGTCGATGAAGCGGTTCCAGTACTTGCTCCCCAACAGACGCGGAACGATCGGGTTGGCGGGCAACACCTCCCAGCGCTTCGCATGGTGGTACTCGAGCGGCAGGATGAAGGGGCCCGCATAGTCGCCTCTGGGCCCCTGCCTCAGGGCCGTCAGGTCGATGCGGTTGGACCAGTTTCCGCCCGAATACACCAAGCCGTCCTCGCCCTCGTAGGCAACGAAGAACTCCTCGTTGCCGATGTAGGCCTCGACGGCAACCAGCGGCTTCGTTACCGGCTCGTCGGCGAAGCGTCCGGGCAGCACGCGGAGTTCGTCGTGCAGAGGATCCTGCTTCGGCTGCGGCGACGTGCAGCCTGCTATCGCAAGGGACGACAGCAACAACAGCCGATACTGTCGGGTCCGGAATACCACATCAGTCCCCCCATAATGGGACTACTCCCGGGCAATTCTCCCCAGAAAACCGGGGACTTACAAGCGAGGAGCGCGCGGCTCACACTTGCGGCACCGCGATATTTACGTATATACGGTCCGATACGATCTGTGCTCGAATATCCAAAGGTAAGTCGGTGGATCCTCAAGGGGGGTAAGTCGAGCAATGAGTACGTTGAACGATCGCCTCGGCCGGGAACGGCATACGATGGCGAAGATGGTCGAGATTTACTGCAACGCGCGCCACGAGCACCGGCATTCTGCCCTGTGCGCGGATTGCCAGGAGTTTCTCGACTACGCCGATGTGCGGCTCGAAAAATGCCCGTACGGCGCCGATAAGCCCACCTGCGCCAACTGCCCTATCCACTGTTACAAGCCGGGGCAGCGGGCGCGTGCCAGGATGATCATGCGCTATGCGGGTCCGCGGATGTTGTTCCGGCACCCCTATCTCGCGGTTGCGCACAAACTGGATGGTTTCATTGCGGCGAAGCATCCCAGGGAGCTCACGCGCGAGGAACGGGCGCGGATGAGAAACCGCTAGACCGTCAACGCCAAGGGGGTGGCGTCATGGCCCTTTATGAAGATCACGTGCTGCCGCACCTGATCGACCTTGTCTGCTCCACGAAACCCACACGCAAGCAGCGCGAGAAGATCGTGCACCTGGCCGAAGGCGACGTTCTTGAAATAGGCTTCGGCAGCGGACTGAACCTGCCGTACTTCGATCGCAGCAAAGTCCACAAGATCTTCGCACTCGAACCCGCGGAAGGGATGCGGCGCAAAGCTCGGCCCAATGTCGCCGCATCAGGACTCGACGTCGAATTCATCGACCTGCCCGGCGAGGAGATCCCGCTCGAAGCGAGGACTGTCGACACCGTGCTCATCACGTTTACCCTGTGCTCGATCAATGAAGTCACAGCCGCACTCGAGGGCATGCGCCGTGTCCTGAAGCCCGGCGGGAAACTGCTGTACTGCGAGCACGGCGCTGCGCCCGACACAAACGTGCGCCGCTGGCAACACAGGCTTAACCCGACGTGGAAACGTTTCTCGGGCGGCTGCAACATGAACCGGGACATCCCGGCGCTCATCGAGGGCAGCGGCTTCCGCATAACGACCGACGAGCGTATGTACATCCCCGGCCCCAGGATCCTGTCCTACAACTACTGGGGCACGGCAAAACCCTGACCGGCGTCGGCTTCAACCCGCACGTCCTTGCGAACAGCGAATTTTGAGTTCTTCTTCTATACGAAATCGCGCACTACCACGCAGCCAGACGCAGCCCAATCGATTCATACAATGCGCTTCCATTTGCCCTGCCCAGCCTGGCTTTGAGTGGGCCACGGGACAAGAGTTTGCCCGGGAATTATGTTGCGTTGCATGCGTCGGAAAACCGTCGTACTCTGATCGTGCACCGACAACAAAAACGATGCTCAGCGGAAGGACGGTACTCGTCATTCCCACTTAAATCCGCAATTGACACTTCACACCGACCTACTGCGAGTTCTCAGGAGGAGAACCCGTGTTTACAAAATATGGAAAACTGAAGAATCTTTCAGCTACAGCCTGGAAAAGGGCTGCCCTGGCACCCTGCATGATCATGTCCCTAATGATGTTTAGCGGGGCGCCCGTGCTTGCCGACGGCACCGACATTCTCGAACCCACCTCTGCCCCACTTGCCGATGGCTCCACCATAATTGGTGCCGGTGTGGGGCTGTCCATGGCACAGCCGGGTGACATCGAGATAGAGATCCCGGCGGGAGCAAGTGTCGAGCAAGTCCTCATATACTGGGATGGTGCAGACAGAGATTATGCCGCTGCAGCACCGGTAATCGGTGTAACCACCGACACCATCGATGTATCCGGAAATTCTGTCGAGGGCATTTTCATTGGCGGTCGAAGCTTCGGATCCGGCACGCAACAATTTACGTTCAGGGCCGACATAACCTCCCTCGGACTCGTTTCGCCGGGCTCCAACGCACTCAGCGTAAGTGGCCTCGATTTCGGCAATGAAAGCGTAGAAACGGGTGCTGGCGTTCTGGTCATTGTCGATGATGGAGACTCTTCCACGCTCGGAATATTCGATGGCAGCGACTATGCCTATATCGACTGCATCGAGGATGGCAATTGCCAGGAGACGGTTAAGAGAATGTTCACGTTCCCGGCAGCCTCTTCGGCACGCGACGCGCGACTAACGATGTTTTTTGCGAGCGTCGCGGGCACGGCATCGGGTGGCGATTTGCGGCCCAGCGTCGTTCGAATTTGGGTTGGTGGAGAGTCCCCGATCGAAATCGTCAACGAACTCGACAGTGTCGACGGGGAAGAATGGGACACACTCAGTGTTGAATTTGAAGTGCCGTCTGGTGTAACGCAAGTTGAGGTACAGGCGTTTTCAGAAGACTTGAATCTTACGCTCGATAACCCTGCGTCATTCAAATGGCTGACGGCCGCTCTCAGCGTACCGAACGAAGTTCAGGGCGGCTACGGTTGCACACCGGGATACTGGAAACAGGAACATCACTTCGCAGACTGGACCTCACCGTACGATCCCGACGATCCGTTCGCGGATCATTTCGACGACGCCTTTCCAGGTCTGACCCTTGTCGAGGTGCTAGAGGGTAAAGGCGGCGGTTTGACCGCGCTCGGACGCCATACGGTTGCTGCATTGCTGAATGCGGCAAATCCTGAGGTGGGCTACGATCTGGCTCAGCAGCAAGTCGTAGATGCGTTTAATGACGTCTTTCCGGGCTCAAAGGACGAATACGAGAACCTGAAAGATTACTTCGAAGGCCTGAACGAGCAAGGCTGCCCGCTGAACAATAGCGATGGTTCGAATTCGGGCAACGGCAACCGGTCTAACGGCAATGCTGAGCCTGCGGGCGCCACTGATGGAGCAGAGGCTGCAACGTCGCTTGCCGGCGATCAAAGCGGTGGCGGCGGTACCTTGGGCTTCTGGGAAATCCTTGCGTTCTTTGCCTTGGGATATGGACGGCGAGCTCGCAGGCAGCGTCAGCTAGCCGTCTAGGATAGACGTCCGAAAATCCACAGAACGTGGCACGCGCCCGTACGCGGCGCGTGCCACTTCATTCCTGCAACAGCGAAACTTATTCTGGTGGTGCCCGGGGCCGGACTCGAACCGGCACGTCCTTGCGGACAGCGGATTTTAAGTCCGCTGCGTCTACCAATTCCGCCACCCGGGCTCTGATGTGAATTATCGGGTATCGACTGCGCAGCCACAACAAGGACTGCCCTGCGCTATTCAGGATACAGGGATATGTCGACGCGGTTGTTGCTTGCTGCAATCTCGTTCCACGCGGATGCCGTGAGGCCGGCAGGGTTTGTTGGGTAATCCAGCAGCGGCTCGGAATTTCCGTAGGAGACGATCTCGTAGCGCACCGCTCCTTCCGTCCGCGCACGTGCCGCGTTGATGAAGTTTGCAAATGCAGCGGACTGCCGCAGACCCATTTCGTATGCTTCGCTGGGACCAAACCCGACCTGGTCGCACTGATCCGCAGGCGTATCCGGGACGGCCAGTCCGTAACCGTCGGGGCCGCCGAAAGTCATGCAGAAATTACCCACATGCGACTCGATCCTCACGACCCCCTGGAAGTCGAGCGCTACCAGGTAATTCGTCAGTTCCTGCAGCACCGACAGCCGGAAATCGCCCATCGGTATTTCGGTAAAGCCGTAAAGCGACGATTGATTGGCCGCCCATTCTAGCGAGTTCAGCGCGACCATCGTTGCTTCGTCGAGCGACAGCCGATAATCATCAAGCTGTTGCCGTACGTCGAAGGAATCCTGCGACGCGCTCGCCTGGCGATCTTCGAGCGCCTGCTGAAGCTCGGCATTCTGACGTTGCAGGTCCCGCCAGCTGTCCTCGCGATACCAGAACAGCAAGGCAAACATGATTGCAAGAACACCAAACACAGCGGCAGTCGCCTGGAGTCCATATTTCGGAGCGGCAGTCGGTGGCGGCGCCTCTTCGATTTCGGGCTCGCCGGGCGGTGGCCGCACCCGGTCGGCAACACTCCGCGCGATCAGTTCCTGGCTGTCGGCCAGTTCCCGTCGCAGGATGTCACGCTGCTGGTCGAACAGGCTCTGAATCATGACGCGGAGATCCTGGTCGAACTGATCGAGGCTCGGGTACTCGCCGGTCCGCACCCGCTCGTCGACCCGATCGCGTTTCTCGCGGGACTCGGCGTCTTCACCGATGATGCGCAGCGACTGCAGCACCTTCGAGACTTCTACCGGTTCGAGTTCCTTCGGCAGTACGCCGAGCGCACCAAGCGCTCGCGCCTGTCCGACGTAAAGCTCTCCCTGCTGCGCCGTGTACATCATGATAGGGATGGTCGCCGTCGCGGGATTGTCCTTGATAGTGGACACCGCCTCGAGGCCATCCATGCCCGGCATCTCGTGGTCCATGAAGATGATATCGGGCCGGGATTCGCTCAGGTATTCGATCGCGTCTTCGGCGGATTCCGCGGTCGCCACTTCGAGATCGTGTGACTCGAGAATTTTCTTGAGCACGTTTCGTGCCGTTTTGGAGTCGTCGACGACCAGAGCCGTTTTGCGCAACGATTTGCCCTCGGTTTCCGCCACGACAGCAATCTCGTGGCTGCTCATCGTACAGCGAATGTGTCGCCGATTATGTCACGACTCAAGGGAACGTGCCGGTCGGATGTCGAAGGCAGACACCCGAAAGGAAAATGGAGGCTAGGGTCGGAATCGAACCGGCGTCCACGGCTTTGCAGGCCGCTGCATAACCACTCTGCCACCTAGCCTCGGAGGGTAAACTACCACAGGACGAGCAGGCGACGCAGTATACAGGCCCGCCGGGCAGAATCAATTTGGGGTTTCCCGAATCGCGACGTTCGCTCACGCAGCCTGCATAATCAGCAGATGTCCGGGCGACTGCCAATTGTGCTGCTATTGCTTGCCGCGTGTTCGGGGCCTCGCGCGCCGGACGAGTTATCAATCGACCCGCTCACCGTCCCGGCCGGCACGCAGGCAGCCGGACCGCGCCTCACCGGCGGCGCTGGCCGGCCGCTGGCCCTGAGCTGGATGGAGCCCGACGATACCGGTACGACACTGTGGTACTCGTCGTTTCGTGACGGCGACTGGGCGCCTGCCCGGGCGGTCGTGTCCGGCAGAAACATGTTCGTCAATTGGGCCGATTTGCCATCGGTCACGGCGCTCGGTAACGACCACTGGGTCGCGCACTGGCTGCAAATGGCCGGTCCCCTGACCTACTCCTACCACGTCGTGATAGCGCAATCCTTCGATGCCGGCCGTACCTGGTCCGAGCCCGTGAAACCGCACACCGACGATACGCCGACGGAGCATGGCTTCGTCTCCGTCTATCCTTACAACGGCAACTTCGCAGCGATCTGGCTGGACGGTCGTAAGACCTTAGGCGGGCGCAGCGGCGTGCCGCAGGCGTCCGGCATGACGCTGCGCAGCGCCGTAATCGACGCCGGCAATACCCTCCTCGAGGAACAGGAGATCGACGACCTCATTTGCGATTGCTGCCAGACCGACGTCGCCATAACGGCCGAAGGGCCGGTCGCGGTGTACCGCGACCGCAGCGCAGACGAGATCCGCGACATCTACGTCACCCGGCATGTCGACGGCCGCTGGCAGCGAGGCGCAGCGCTCCACGACGACAACTGGCAAATTGCGGGCTGCCCGGTGAACGGCCCGGCTATCACCGCACTCGGCACAGACGTAGCCGCTGCCTGGTTCTCGGTCCCCGACCAGACGCCTGCCGTGCAGATTCGATTCTCTCGAGACAGTGCGGCGACTTTCGGCCCGGCCCATAGACTCGCCGCTGACGGCGCGCTCGGGCACGTCGACCTTGTCATGCTCGAGGATGGTTCGGCGGTCGTGAGCTGGTTGCAGGCGAGCGACGGTGGTCGCGGCAGTCTTGTCATTCGCCGTATTACGGCGCAGGGCGACCTGGGGCCCGTGCTGAGCGTTGCGAGCGGCGCGCCCGCCCGGTCCGTGCCGCAAATGGCGATCGCCGGTGACGACCTCGTGCTGGTCTGGACGGAGGCACGAGACGACGGCAAGCACATCGCCAGCGCACGGATAGCGATCGAAGCAATCGCCGCCGACTGACCGGTTTCCGGCTCGAACCTGGAGCGGGAAACGCGGTGCGCCCGGCACGGCCTGCAGGGGCGGCTAAGTGGAATGGCGCACCGAACGCGCTTCCGCCAGATTTGGCACAAGGTGTTAGCCGAGTCTGCTCCAAACGAATAGGGCCCCGAAAGGGGCCCTGAATTTGTTTGGAGCGGGAAACGCGGTGCGCC
>CBDUCE010000095.1:0-11172 GCA_965365575.1 uncultured Gammaproteobacteria bacterium | reverse complement strand
ATTCTGCGACAACGTACAGCGCGCACCGGGCAGCGGCTCGCTTTGGGTCGGTACCAGAGGCTTCATCGTCGCGACGAACGTCAACATCGGTAAGTTCGAACGCGAAGGTGTCGACCTGCAGATCGGCTACACGCTGCCGGTCGGCGCCATGGGCGATCTCGACTTCTCGCTCGTCGGTACCGCGTTGATGACGGCTGACACCCAGCCGACGCCTGCTTCGGCCGTCGTCGAGTGCAAGGGCTTCTGGGAAAACGGCGAGTGTGAAGGTGCGTTCCCCGAGTGGGCACATAACTTCCGCGCCACGTGGGCGACCCCGTGGGATGTCGACATGTCGCTCTTCTGGCGCTACACGAGCGCCGTCGACGATAGGGCGCGGCGTGATGAAGGCAGCAATGCTGCAAACTGGGACGCGTACAACTGGATCGACCTGGCCGCCACCTGGCAGGTGACCGACAACACGCAGCTGCGGTTCGGCATCAGCAACGTCATGGACGAGGATCCGCCGCTGTCTTCGGACGTCGGCACGTATCCGGGTAACGCTAATACCTTCCCGGGTTTCTACGATCCGATGGGCCGGTACATCTTCATGGGCGTGTCCCTGGAGCTCTGATCGAGCCTGACGTTCGGCAAGAACGGAAAAGGCGGGCTTCGGCCCGCCTTTTTCTTAAGATGCGGCTAAACCTTTTGCAAAAATCCCGGTCGAAGCACCGGTAAATCCACCACGCAAGCAAAGGCGAAGTTATGAATTCCCATTACGCACGAACAACAAGAAGCCTAATGCCCCTCGTCCTCATTGCGGCGGCGGCCCTTGCGGCCGGTTGCAGCACGGACTCCGGCACAAAGAAGGCCAGCTCCGCGGACCCGGCGCAGGAAACCGAGTACCTGAGCGCAGCCGAGGTACGCAAGGACCCCGACCGCGTCATCTGTCGGCGCCACAAGCCGACCGGCTCGCGCATTTCGGAGAAGATCTGCATGACTGCCCGCCAGTGGCAGCAGGCCAGCGATGATACGGCGCGGGCGCTCGACCGGGCGCAACGCACCACCGGCGGCACAGACGGTAACTAGCGCGCCATGATGGACCAGACCACCGCAGCCGGGCAGGACACCGCACCTGTCGGCCAGAAACTTTTCTACAAGCAGCCGGAGCTCCTGAACCACGAGGCTCACGGTTCGCTAGGATTACGACGGCCGGAGCGGCCGTTCGAATTCGCCCGGACGTGCAGGGCGCTTCCTGTGACGCTGAGCGAGATCGCGAGCGCGCAGAAGCATTTTCCCATCGTCTTTTCGGACCTCGAAAATCCGGTACCGCTGGCCGTCGTCGGCACAACGGACGACGTCAACCTGTTCATCGACGGGCAGGGCCAATGGGAGCGGGAAACCTATATCCCGGCCTACGTTCGCTGCTATCCGTTCGCACTGGCCGCGCGATCCGACGACGAGTTCGCAGTCGTCATCGACCGGGCAGCCGCGGCTATCACCGACAACCCGGAGCAGCCGTTTTTTGGCGACGACAAGAAAGTGACGCCCGAGACCCAGGCGCTCATCGATTTCTGCGGACGTTATGACGCCGAGATCAAGCGAACGACGCAGTTCGGGCAGCGGCTCAAGGAACTCGGCCTGCTGGCCGGTCAGCAGGTCTCGCGGAAGACCCCGGCCGGCGAGGAAGTGCCGGTTGCCAACTATGTTGCCGTCGATAGCGAGAAACTGAACGATCTCGACGATGCCGTGGTCAAGGAGTTGTTTGGCCAGGGCTTTCTCGCCGGTGCATTCGCACACCTGTTTTCGCTTGAAAACTGGCACGTGATTATCGAACGCACAAACGCCAGAGAGAGGCAAACGACCGGCTGAGTGCCGTCGCCAGATGCCTGCGCCGCACGACACGGACTCCGTCATTCGCCAGCACGAGCAATTGCTGGCGCGGGAACCGAACAATGCGGTGGGGCACTTCAACCTTGCCCTGCTTTACAAGGGCGCGAGACGCTACGAGGACGCTGTTGCGTCCTACCGGCGTTCTATCGAACTCGGCATCGATCACCTCGAGGAGGTTTACTCGAACCTCGGCGTGCTGTACTCGGAAATGCGGCAGGCAGAGCGTGCGCGTGAGATGTACGAGGCGTCGCTGGCGCTCGACCCGCATTACGTTCCCGCGCTGTTCAATCTTGCCGGCCTGCTGGAGGAGCAGGGACAGCGCCGCCAGGCCGTCGAACTCTTCGAGCGTATCCTGTCCATCGATCCACGTTACTGGGATGCGCTCTCGCGGATCGCTAATGCACAGCGCATCGGGAGCGCAGACGACCCGCTGATCGAATCGCTGAGAGCTGCCGTCACCGCCACTCGAAACGAGCCTACGGTGCAGGAAGGGCTGCTGTTTGCGCTCGGCAAAGTGCTGGACGATGCCGGCAATTACGGCGACGCGTTTGACGCATACCGGCAGGCAAACGAACTCGGCAGACAGCTCCGCGGGCGTTACGACCCACAGCGGGCGGAGCGGGGAATCGCATCGATGCTTGCCCGTTACGACGAGCATTGGCTTTCGCAGGCGGAGACGTCAAGCACCGAGTCGCCCATCTTTGTTTGCGGCATGTACCGCTCCGGCTCCACGCTCGTCGAGCAGATACTCTCAGCCCACGCGTCCGTGCAGATGGGGGGCGAACTCGATGTCCTGCCCTGGCTGCTTCACGAGCGATTGAAGCCGTTCCCGCAACGATTGGCCGACATCACGTCCGGCGAGTTATCGGTGCTTTCGGAAGAGTACATGTCGACGTTGCGGCGCCTGTTCCCGAATGCGGAGCACGTTACGGACAAGCGTCCCGACAATGTGCTGCACCTCGGCGTGATCCGTGCCATGTTTCCTGCGTCGAGGATCGTCCTTACTCGCCGCGAGCTCAGGGACAACTGCCTGTCCATATATTTCCAGCAGCTGGGCGCGCAGCTGAGTTACGCGACCGACCTCGGCGATACCGCGCACTACTACCGTCTGCAGGAACGCCTGCTCGATCGCTGGCATGCGTTGCTCGGGGAGAATATATTCACCGTTGATTACGACGAGCTGGTACGTGACCCCGAGCCGGTGTTGCGCGCGTTGCTCGAGTTCCTCGGGCTCCCATGGGACCCGGCCTGCCTCGAGTTCCAGCAGGCGCGATCGCAGGTCAAGACGGCCAGCGTCTGGCAGGTGCGCGAGCCATTGCATACGCGCTCGAGCGGCCGCTGGCAGAATTACCAGCCGTATATCGAACACATTGACGCTCTCAGAGAACGAGGGGAGAACGATGATTTCAGCTAGCAATATTCCCGGCACGTTTGCGGTCTTGTTAACCATGGTGCTCGCTGCCGGTTGTGCGGCGGCCCCCGATGCGTCGTCGGCTCCGGGCGACTATGCATCGATGATGGAACACGCAAAAGCGGATCCGAATCGCATGGTCTGCCGGCGGCAAAAGGAGACCGGTTCCAGGCTGCCGTCGCGCGTCTGCAAGACGGCCGGAGAATGGGAGCAGGAGCGCCTCGACAACCAGGATGCGATCCGCAACGCAACCCGCAGCGGGGTACGGCCCGGCGACATGCCGACGGCCGGAGGCGGCTAGCCGCCCTTCAATACTGGGTTCCCATCGCCCGATACTGCCGTCTCCGAAACCAGGATCCGGACGTCGGCGCCTTCCGACAGGTTTTCGGCGCCGCGTATTGCCACGCGATCGCCTTCGGCCAGGTCTCCGTGCACGGCGATCAGCTCACCGGATGAATCGCCGATCTCGACCTCGACCTGCTCGGCCTTGTTGTCGCCGGTGATGCGGAACACGAAGGAACCGTTCTGGCGCAGTACGAGGGCGTCACGCGGCACCGCGAGCGCGGCCTGGCGGGCACGAATCGGGATGCCTACGCTGACGAGCTGACCGACCGTCCAGTCGCGAGTCGCGTCCGCCGGCAGGTCGATGCGTGCTTCGAACGTCTGCGAGCGGACGTCGCCCGTGGGAACGAGCGATCGAATCGTGCCGGTGTGGGCGGCTTCGGTAGCAAACACATCGATGGCCTGGCCCGCTGCAGTCCGCGGCAGGTGTTTCAGCGGCACGAACGCGCGCACCTCCAGGTTGCGGATATCCGTCAGCTCGCCGAGTATCTCGCCCCTCGCGACGTCCTCCCCCGATCGACGGCTGCGGCTGATGACGACCCCTGAAAACGGCGCCCTGACATCGGCACGGCGCAGCAGGTCGTCGATCTGGCGAATGCGCACCCCGATGATGTTCGCGTCGCTGACGGCCAGGTCGCGGCTCGCTTCGGTCTGTTCGAGCTCGAATTCCGAGACGAGGCTCGAGCGAGCGAGTTCCGTCTGCCGGCGCAGCTGGCTCTCGAGCTGGCGGACGTTGATGCGGGCACGCTCGAGCAAAGCTTCCTGCTCGGCGCGCTGCAGCCGGAGGCTCTGCTTGTCGATGCGGGCCACGTAGTCGCCCTTTTCGACGATCGTACCAGGCTCCGCGACCATCACGAGCTGTCCCGCGACGCCGGCCGTTATCTGCACCTCGTTGCGGCTGTAGACGGTTCCCGGCACGGCGACGGTCGGCACGACTTCGGTGCGGGACACCGTCGAGATTTGCACGGCGCTCGCGGGCATCTGCTGGGCGAACGATAGCGAGGCGGCCATGAGCAGCGCACATGAAATAGCTGGGCGGGTGTCAGGCATCGGCAGGCACTCCCGGAGCAATATCCTGCTTGCGTCGCAGTGCGCGCGGCAATTCGAGCGGCGCCAGGCGCAGTATGCTCGGCATCAGGATGAGGGTGAACAGGGCGCTGACCAGCATGCCGCCGATGATGACGGTCGCGAGGCCGCGATAAATCTGGGAACCGACACCCGGCACGACCATGAGCGGCAGCATGCCGAAAATGCTCGTCAACGTGCTCAGGTAGATCGGCCGGGCGCGAATACGTACGGCGTCCGCGACGGCCGCGCTGCGATCGAGCCCCTTGCGCAGGCCATTACGCGCCTGCATGACCAGCAGGATGGCATTGTTGACGACCAGTCCCAGCAGGATGAGGAAACCGATCATCGTCAGCAGGTCCATTGCCTGGACGGTGACAAGGTTCAGCACGCGCAATGCGGCGACGCCACCCGCGATCGCGAGCGGCATGGACAACATGACCAGTGCCGCATCGCGCAATGAGCGGAACATGGCGGCCATGATCAGGAACAGCACGACAGCAGCCGTCGCCAGGTTCACCGCCATGCTCGAAAACGCCGCGTCGAGCCTGTCCGCCGTGCCTCGGTACGCGAGGGTGACATCGGCCGGCATGATCTCTCGTATCTGCGGGCCCGCTGTTTCGCGCAGGCTCTGCAGTGCCTCCTGCACGGTCATGTCCGCCGGCGGCGTGACGGACAGTGTCAGCGTACGCTGGCCGTTTACGCGCAGCAGCTGGGTCGGGCCGACAGTTCGCTGGATGTCGGTGAGTTCGCCAAGGGTCTGTAATCCGGCCAGCGGCGTCGCGACCGGCGTGGACGCGAGCTGCTCCGGCGAGGTCCAGGTCGGACCCCTTAGGATCATATCCATGCGATCGTTACCGTCGAAGTACTCACCGACGAACGTGCCGCTCGTGACCGCCCGGACGATAGTCGCAACGGTCGCGCGGTCGAGACCGGCGGCAGTTATGCGACGGTCGTTCGGCGCCAGCTGCAGCTCGGGCTCGGCGATGGCCAGGCCCGGGATGGGCCTTACCTGCGCGCCCGGGACGGCCTCGCTGACGATCGGCATGGCCTGCATCGCGACCTCGGACAGGACGTTGATGTCGGGACCCTGCAGGTCGACGTTGATGGCGCGCCCGCCGTCGAAGCCGAAGTTCAGAAGCGACGAACGCTGCACGAACGATTGTGTGTCGGGCAGATCGACCAGCACTTCGTTGCGCACGATGTCGATCATCTCCTCGATGCGCGCCGGATCCTGCGGATAGACGTACATACCGCTGAACGCGCCGAAGGAGGACATGTTGTAGCCGCGTATCCAGGGTTGTTTCTCGTGCTCCATGTAGGGGCGCAAGCGTTCGACGATCGTGGCCGCGATTTCGTCCCGCAGCACCTCGACCGTGCCGCCCGGCGGCGTGATGAAGAACGCATTCAGCGAATCCGACGGCGCCTGCGGCAGCAGGTTCGCCTTCGGCATCAGCGTGACGATGGCGATAATCGAGCCGCCGAGTATTGCCACGATCCAGGTGCGGCACAGGGCCGGCGTTCGTGTCAGGTGCATCACGAGTTGGGTGATCCGCGTCCACCAGTGACGGCACGGATCCCTGTCCTCCTGCTTGAGCAGGAACGATGCGGCGACCGGCAAGACCGTTATCGCGATGAGGAACGACGCGGAAACCGCGACGGCGATCGTCAGGGCAAGGTCCTGGAACAGCTGCCCTTCGATGCCGTCCATGAACAGTACCGGGGCGAAGATCGCGACGCTCGTGACGGTCGATGCGAACAGCGCCCCGGTAATCTGCCGCGTACCTTTTGCAACCGCCTCTGAGAGACCGAGGCCCGATTGCCGGCAGCGGACGATGTTTTCGAGTGTCACGATCGCGGCATCCATGACCAGGCCGACCGAAAACGCGAGCCCGGCCAGCGAGATCACGTTCAACGACTTGTCGAACAGGCGCAGGGCGACGAAAGCCACGAGCAAGGAAAGCGGCACGGTGGCGGTGACGAGGAAGGTCGCACGGCGGCTGCGCATCAGGAAATAGAGCACGCCGATCGCGAGGACCAGGCCGATGCCGAGGTTGCCCTGCACGAGTGCGATCGCACGCCGGATGTGAATCGAGGCGTCGAAGCTCAGGTCCATCTCGAGACCCGCGTCCGCGAGGGGGCCGGCATTGAGTTCCGTGATCGCGCGGTTGACTTCGTCGAGGATACTGACGGTGTTGGCGTCGTAAGAGCGCTGCAAGGTGATGTAATACGCCGGGTAGCCGTTCCGCAGCGTAAAGCCGTCGAGCTTGCGCGGAACGATGTCGATGTCGGCGACTTCGCTGAGATAGATCGGTCGCTCACTGCTCCATCCGACGATCAGGTCGCGGAGGTCGTGCGGCTCGAACTGGCCGACGAAACGCACCGTGTATTGACGCCGTCCGACATCCGCGAAGCCGCCGGAAGCGTCGGTCGCGCGAGACAGCGTGGCGATGATGTCGCTCACCCCGATGCCGAGCGCCGCGGCCCGATAGGCGTCGAACGTGATCTGCATCTCCCGCGGTTGCTCGCCGGCCAGGTTGACCTGCGACACGCCGGGAATTCGGGCAAGGCGCGGCTCCACGTGTTCTTCGATGAGTTTCTGGTAGCTCGCCAGCTCTTTATTCGGGTTGTGCGGGAGCACGCGAATCAGCAGGGATGCGGCGGGCGGCGACCGCTGGCCGCCACCGGCGAATACCTGCGGCTCGACGGCATCGGCCGGGCGCGGCGGCGCCTGGTTGAGGTTGTTGATGACGTCGAGTTTCGCGTCCTGGATATCGGTGCCGACGTCGAAGGTCAGCGTGATGAAACCTGCGCCACGGCTGATGAAGGCATTGATACCGGTTACGCCGGGCGTGTTCCGCAGGACGTTTTCCTGCGGCTCGATGATGCTCGATTCCATTTCCTCGGGCGCGGCGGCGCGCCAGAAGTTCTGTATTGAGACCTGCGGTTGCTCGATGTTGGGCAATAACTGGATCGGCAGCTTCGCGATCGAGATGAGACCAAACAGGGCAACGAGCGCAACGGCAACGGCTACCGATGGCCACTGCCTGGTGCTCAGTTCCGTCAAATTCATCCCGCCCCCCTCTTATTGTATGTCGGTGTGACTCGACGCCCGGCGGCGAGTTCACCGCAGGGGCGCTCGTGCTCATTACATTTTGGAATAAGCAAACAGGCGTGCCGACAAAGTGCTTCGTAGATGCGGCGACGAGGGAAAACGTCGCAGCGAGGGGCAAAACAGGCTAGGGCGCGGGCGCGGTCACCGCTTGCGAGCCCTGCGGGATGGGTTCGTTGAGTATGAGCGCGCGCACGAAGCGGACGGGCGGCGAGCCGTAAGAAAGCACCTGGTCATGGTAACGGCGCAGCGTGAATTCGTCGCTCCATGCCGCTTCGACGTCGGCGCGCAGTGCCTTGTGTTCCTGGTAGCCGACGAAGTAGGTCGACAATTGCGCGGACGACAGTTGCGCACGTACCCACTTACCCGCAGCCTCACGCTCTTCCTGGAACCCACCTTCGATCATGAGCCTCATTGCTTCATCGTGGGTCATGCCGTCGACGTGAATAGCCGAATCGATGATCGCATTCGTGATCGCGCGCAGGTACCACTTGCGATTGACAAGGCGCATCAGCGGATCGTTATCGAGGTAGCCTGCGTCGATCATCACCCGCTCGGCGTATACGGCCCAGCCTTCGACGAACGGCCCCGACCATAACGCACTGCGCAGGGTCGAGGGGAAACGGTTACTGAGCGCGAGCTGCAGGTAATGACCCGGTACGGCTTCGTGTATCGTGAGGTTCTGAATCGAATACAGGTTGTATTCGCGCAGGAATGATTCCACCTGCCTGTCGGTCCAGTCCGTTGGCAGCGGGGCAACCGCATAAAACGCCTTCTGGTCCCTGTCGAGCGGCCCGGGCGGGCTGAGATAGGCGAGCGCTATGCCGCGCTGGAATTCCGGCATGACGATGATTTCGACCGGTTCCTCGGGCATTGTGACAATGTCTTTCGCGACCACGAAATCGCTGGCCTGCTGCAAAGACTGTTTTGCGATCTCGACGATACCGTCCCGCGGCGGCAGGTGCTGGTATGCAACTTCCAGTGCCGCGCGGATGATGACCTGCTTGTAGGACTCGTCGGGATTATCGGGAAACGCGGTAAACGGGTGTATGCCGGCGTAGATCTCCTTTGCAATCTCGTACATTTCGTTGCGCACGAGTTCGTACTCGCTCTCCGCGAGCGCCCTGATCTCCCTGCGGGTCAACGGCGAGTTCAGCGCGAAGGCCAGCTTCCGATCATAGAGTTCGGCGCCGATACGAAAGTCACCGTTTGCCCGGGGCAGCAATTCTTCTTCCAGCCACGCCTGTTGCTCGGCGATGGCGGCACGCGCCGTCGCGATCGCCTCTTCCAGCCGTGTTCTGGTCTCCGGCGGCAGGTCTGCCATGCGCGGCACGATCATCGCGTCGATGATCGTTACGAGGCCACGGTTCTGCTGGACCGCGGTTTCGGCGTGAATCTTTGGAACGCGTCCCGGTTGCAGCGATCCGCGCGCCTGCGCGAAGAAGCGTGGCAGTTGCGAGAGCCGCGATGCCGCGTTGTCGAGACGCTCTTCCAGCGGCGCAAAGTCGCGTGACAGCAGTCCGTAGATGGCGTTGCCCGACAGGCGCACGTAGTAGAGCGGGCTCCACGCCCATTCCTCGAGCGTGTCGAGTTCGAACAACGTCGACTCTATTTCGTTGTGCAGGATCGCGGCATCGACCTGGTTGGCGCGCGACAGCTCGCTGCGATCGATGCCGGCGAGTGTTTCGCGATACTCGAGGAACGTGCCGCGGATCCGCGCCCGCGCGGCAGCGTCTACATCGTCGAGGCGGTCGTCCGCGCGATGGTCGCCCAGCGCGGTCGCGGCGACCGGCGAACGATCGGCAACGTCGTCGAGGTAACTGGCAGCGAGCTCCGAGAACGATTCATCGGCACCCGGCGCGGCGGACGCGACCGCCTGGACGATCGCAAGTCCTGCAATGACCAGGGTTTTATTCACGACAATCCCGCGATGCGGCTGCCAGGGCTAGCGCTGGCTTTCGCGCACGATCAGCTCGTCGATGACGTTCGGGATCGCGTCATAGCTGCCGGCTTCCTGTCCGCCCGTGCGGTACTTGCCGTTGACGACGACCGCGGGAACACCCTGGATGTTGTAGCGGCGGCCGAGGTCTTGCGCGACGCGGAGCTTCTGGTCGACCTCGAATGACTTCCAGGTCTTGTCGAAGGCCTCGGCATCGACGCCGAACCGCTCGAACAGCCGCCTGATCGAATCTTCGCTCGTCAGGCGATTGCCGCGCGTCTGGATTTCCTGGAATACGGCATTGTGAAAAGCTTCGCCGTCCGCCAGCGTACCGTTGCGGGCCAGGACTTCCATCGTATAGAACACGCGCGCGTGCAGTTCATGCACGGTATTCCAGACCACCGGGATACGCACGAAGCGGGCGCCGGCAGGCATGTCGGCGGCCCAGGCGTTGATGGTGGGCTCGAAGCTGTAGCAGTGCGGGCAGCCGTACCAGAAAAACTCGGCTACCTCGATCTTGTCCGCGCCGCCCATGGTCGGCTGGCTCGGCACCATGCGAATGTAGTGCTGGCCTTCCTTGAATTTCCAGTTCTGAACAGGGGTGTCGGTGGTGTCGGCCCTGGCGAGCATGATCGGCTGCTCGTCTTCCTCCGGCTCGGCGGCGGACTCCTCGACAACCACCTGGGTGCTGTCTTCCTCGCCGGCCGGTTGCTCGTCGGCCGCGACCTGCTCTTCGGCAGGCGCCTGCTCTGTGGGCGTGGCCTCGACCGCGACCTCCGGCTCCTTGTCGCCGCTGCCGCAGGCAGAGAGTCCGACCAGAATCAAAAGGGCCAGCGCCCCGATAATCAACGCATTCTTCATTGCTACTCTACCGTCCTTACGAGGGCGTTATTTCAAGCCCTGAACATACGATGCCAGCGCGACGATTTCATCCTCGCTGAGCTTCCCTGCTATCTCGCGCATGATGCGTGTCTTGCCGTCCGATACGCGTTCGCCGGACGCATAATCCCGCAGCTGCTTGGCCGTGTACGCCGCGTGCTGGCCTTTCAACGCCGGATATCCCGCGGCAGGATTTCCGGTGCCGGCCGGCCCGTGGCAGGCGATGCAGGCTGCTACCCCTTTTGTGACCTCTCCGCCGCGGTAAAGTGCCTCGCCTTTGCCGACGATATCCGGGTCGGCGACGGCCTGGGCCGGTGCGGGCAGGCTCTCGAAATACACCGCCAGGTCGGCCATATCCTGCTCGGAAAGCATCATCGCCTGACTGTTCATGAGCGGGTTATTGCGAGTCCCGTCCTTGAAGGCCTTCAGCTGCGCGACCAGGTACGGGGCACCCTGCCCGGCGATATTCGGCCAGAGCGGGTTCGCACTGATGCCGGCGGCGCCGTGGCAGGCGGCACAGGTGACGGCCTTGGTCTTGCCGGCGTCGGCCGAGCC
>CBDUCE010000094.1:0-11272 GCA_965365575.1 uncultured Gammaproteobacteria bacterium | reverse complement strand
CTCATGCAACTGCAGGGGTCCTATTGGTTAATTAAATGTCTGAAAGTTTTGCTGAGTTATTTGAAGAGAGTTTTGCGAGTCAACAGATAAAGCCCGGATCAATCATCACGGGTACCGTTGTTGCCGTAAATGACGATGTCGTAATCGTCAGCGCCGGTCTCAAGTCAGAGGCCGTCATCCCGATAGACCAGTTCAAGAACGACATGCGCGAAGGCGAAATCTCCGTGGGAGATGAAATCGAGGTCGCCCTGGATGCCGTCGAAGACGGTTTCGGCGAGACCCGGTTGTCCCGCGAGAAAGCGATTCGTGCTCGTACATGGATCGAGCTGGAAAAGGCGTTCGAGGACGGCGAGGTTGTCGAAGGCGTGATCAATGGCCGCGTGAAGGGCGGCTTCACCGTCGAGATCGACAGCGTCCGCGCGTTTCTGCCGGGGTCCCTGGTGGATGTCCGGCCCGTGCGGGATCCCGCGTATCTCGAAGGCAAGAGCCTCGAGTTCAAGGTCATCAAGCTCGACCAGCGTCGTAACAACGTCGTCGTGTCGCGGCGCGCAGTCGTGGAACAGGAGTACTCCGAGGAACGCGAGCAGTTGCTGGCCGAGTTGCAGGAAGGCAATACCGTCAAGGGGATCGTAAAGAACCTGACGGACTATGGTGCCTTCGTGGACCTGGGAGGTATAGACGGGTTACTGCATATCACCGATATGGCCTGGAAGCGTGTCAAGCATCCTTCCGAGGTCGTCAACGTCGGCGACGAAATCGAAGTCAAGATCCTCAAGTTCGATCGCGAACGCCAGCGCGTGTCGCTGGGCATGAAGCAGCTCGGTGACGATCCGTGGAAGGATCTCGCGCGGCGCTACCCGCCACAGACGCGCATCTTCGGCAAAGTCACGAACATCGCCGACTATGGCTGCTTCGTGGAGATCGAGGACGGTGTCGAAGGCCTCGTGCACGTATCCGAGATGGACTGGACCAACAAGAACGTCAATCCGTCGCGTATCGTGCAGGTTGGCGAGGAAGTGGAAGTCATGGTCCTGGAGATCGACGAGGAGCGGCGCCGTATCTCGCTCGGTGTCAAGCAGTGCAAGTCCAATCCATGGGCTGAATTTGCTGTCACGTACAACCGTGGTGACAAGGTCGCCGGCCAGATCAAGTCGATTACCGATTTCGGTATCTTCATCGGTCTCGAAGGCGGCATCGACGGTCTCGTGCATCTGTCGGACATCTCCTGGGATCTGCCCGGGGAAGAAGCGGTCCGCAATTACAGCAAGGGCCAGGAGATCGAGGCGGCCGTGCTCGCGATCGACGCCGAACGGGAGCGTATCTCGCTCGGTATCAAGCAGCTCGAGAAGGATCCGTTCTCAGCCTGGCTGGCCGAGCATCCGAAGAACTCGATCGTCACGGGCACGGTCAGCGAGGTCGATGCGCGAGGCGCGATGGTCGATCTCGGCGACGGCGTTATTGGATCGTTGCGGGCATCGGAACTGGCACGTGGCCGGGTAGAAGATGCACGCATGGTGCTCAAGGTCGGAGAGGAAGTCGAAGCCAAGTTCACCAACGTCGATCGCAAGAACCGCTCGGTTCAGCTTTCGATCAAGGCGAAGGAGGTTCACGAGGAGGCCGAGGCGATCAAGGACTACAAGTCCGAGGCCGGTTCGGCGCCCGTCGGCACCACGCTGGGCGAGCTTCTCAAGGAAAAAATGTCCGGCGGAAGCAAATAATACGTAAAAAAGGTAGCCCGGACCCTTCGGTCCGGGCTATATTTGTCAATACTATCGGTGGGTTACGCGCCCCGGCCAGGACCGAAGTGAAAAAATGACAAAATCTGAACTGATAGAAGCGATCGCCCGCAAGCAGAAACACCTGCCGGCGAAAGACGTGGAACTGGCGGTCAAGCACCTGCTGGACCTGATGAGTGATTCGCTGGCCCGGGGAGAGCGGATCGAGATCCGCGGTTTCGGCAGCTTCTCACTGCATTTCCGGCCGCCACGTATCGGCCGCAACCCGAAGACCGGCGAGGCGGTGGCGCTCTCCGGCAAGTACGTCCCGCATTTCAAGCCGGGCAAGGACCTTCGCGAGCGCGTCAACGCGAGTCGCCATTTTCCCATCAAGAACTGAGTGCGGAATACCGGCGACCGGCGAATCACCGGTTACCAAAAGCGCGCTAAAGCAATACACTCTTATGCTACCAGGGCCATAACTGGCAGCTTTGGAGTGAGCGAATGTTGAAGAAAGCCGGCCTTATTCTCCTGTTGATTATTATTTTCGGCGTCATGGTCGTCTTCTCGTACCTGAATACCGGGGACGTCGAGGTCAACCTGGCTTTTATCAGCGTCACGACATCCATTTCGATCGCGTTCACATTGACGCTGGTCGTGGGTTGGCTTCTGGGCGTGATCAGTATGGGTCTCTATGCGCTGCGTCTCGTCAACGAACGGCGAACACTGCGTCGCGCGCTGCGTGTGTCCGAGTCGGAAGTAAGCTCCCTGCGCAGCCTGCCCTTGTCCGATGCCGACTGAATCGACGTTTCTGCTCGCGGGCCTGTTTCTGCTGCTCGCGGCGGCGGGCTGGGCCATGGGCCGCTTCGGTGAACGCGACGAGGAACAGCCGCCTCCACCGCTTAATATCGATTACCTCAAAGGGCTCAACTTCCTGCTGAACGAGCAAACCGACCAGGCGCTGGAACATTTTCTCGAGATGGTGCGGGTCGACGACAAGACCATCGAAACCCATTTCGCGCTCGGCAGCCTTTTCCGGCGGCGTGGTGAAGTGGACCGGGCCATTCGCATTCACCAGAACATCATCGCGCGTCCGGATCTTGCGAGCGAGCAGAGAGACCAGGCGCTTTACTCGCTGGCAAAAGACTATCTGCACGCGGGCTTGCTGGATCGGGCCGAAAACCTGTTCGCGCGCCTGGCGCAGGGTTCACGCTACCAGGTCCAGGCGCTCGAGGCGCTGTGCCGCATTTACGAGCAGGAAAAAGAATGGGAGCGTGCAATCGACGCGGCTGAAAAGCTCGAGGTACTGGGTGGCCGGTCACTGGCCCTGCAAATCGCTCACTACTATTGTGAGCTTGCCGAGGCCGCCGCAAAGCGCAATGACTATTCCGCGGCGCGCGCATACGTCAAGAAAGCACAGACTGGCCGTCCGCGGACGATGCGCGGCGCATTGACCCGGGCGCATATTGCGCAGGAGACCCACGACAGCAAGACGGCGCTGCGTCTCTATCACCGCATTATCGACGAGAATACCTATCTCATCGCCGAGGCGCTGCCCGAGATTGTCGCGATCTACACGCGTGAAGACGAGCTGGCGGAACTCGAGCGTGCTTTCGAAACGCTGTTGCAGAAGCATCCGGAAATGAGTTCGCTGATCGCCTATACGGCGATCGTCAACGATATCGGCGGTATACCGGTCATCGACGAGGTCGTGCGGGAGTACATGCTGAACGAACCCACGCTGGCCGAGTTCGTGGACCTGCAGCGGCTGTCCGATCAGCAGCAGGACCAGGAAGAGTCGGCGCTTGTGAAGATCCGCAAGGCATTGAGCAAGCTCGCCACGGCTTCGCCCCGTTACCAGTGCCAGGAATGCGGATTTTCCAGTCAACGGCTGCTGTGGCAGTGCCCGAGCTGCCGAAACTGGGAGACCCAGCGGCCGGCCTCGCGGGTTCAGTTCGACACGGTGCTGCAGCACAGTATCACCCGCAGCTGACCACTCGACTGATTTCCAAAACCGGTTGAAGCTGCCAGATTCCCGGGCTGTACCGGGCTTCCCGCAGGCCTAAGCTCCCATGACGCGCCAAACTGGCGCGCAGCATCCCCAACTGGCAAGAGGAGCCATTGAATGATCAACTGGATTGGAAAACTCGCGCTGAGCATCCTGCTGCTGCCCGCGCTGGCACTGGCGGGCCCCGTTAATGTCAACACCGCGGACGCGGAAACGATCTCGGAGTCGCTGCAGGGTGTCGGCCTCAGCAAGGCCCGCGCAATCGTCGAGTACCGGCAAAAACACGGGCCCTTCAAGACGGCTGACGACCTGTCGCTGGTCAAAGGGATCGGCGACCGGACGGTGGAGCTGAATCGCGGCAATATCCTCGTTACCCCTGCCGCGACAAAGTAGCCGCCGCGGGAACGGGAAGGAACGCGCCGTGCCGGCGCTGCCGGCACGGCGCCATTATGCAATGTGATGCTTTTCCCGAAGAACGGTACTGAATTATTGGCTATCATGCGCCCTCGCCAGCATTTGAGGGAGCAAGACAGTGAGTGAGAAGATCCGCGCGGCCGTGTTTCCGGTCGCCGGGCGTGGAACCCGATTCCTGCCCGCCACGAAGGCCAGCCCGAAAGAGATGTTGCCCATCGTGGACAAGCCGCTGATTCAGTACGCGGTCGAAGAGGCCATCGATGCCGGCGCCACCAAGCTGGTGTTCGTAACCGGCAGTTCGAAGCGTGCGATCGAGGACCATTTCGACAGCGACCTGGAGCTCGAAGCCGCGCTGCAGGAGGCGGGCAAGGACGAGTTGCTGAAGACCATACGGGGCATCGTCCCCAAGGGCGTTACCTGTATTTACATCCGCCAGGGAGAACCGCTGGGTCTCGGGCACGCAGTGCTTTGCGCGCGGCCCGCCGTCGGCAATGAACCCTTTTTCGTGCACCTTGCCGACGACCTGATCGCGGGCGACGCGCCCTGCCTGACCCAGATGGCGTCGGAGCATGCCCGGCACGGTGGCGGCGTCATCGCCGTTGAAACCGTGCCGCGTGAAGACACGTCCAGCTACGGTATCGTGGCTGTGGACGAGGCGGACGACAACCGGATTGTCCGTATCGTGGAGAAGCCGGCGCCGCAGGATGCTCCGTCTGACCTTGCGGTGGTGGGCCGCTATCTACTGCCCGCGGCGATCTTCGACAAGCTCGAGACGACGGGCCGCGGTGCCGGCGGGGAAATTCAGCTCACCGACGCGATCGCGGACCTGTTGGAGGAGTCACCGGTCTATGCCTACGCCTTCGAAGGCGAGCGTTTCGATTGCGGCAGCAAGCTCGGCTACCTGAAAGCGACCGTGGCTTACGGCCTCGAGCATCCCGATACCGGGGATGCGTTTCGAACCTACCTGGGCGAAGTGCTCTCCGGCTGATGCCGGTCCTGGAGCCAGGCCAGCCACTACGGAGGAATCACATGCGTGGCGTAACGACGCTCCTGCTGCTGTTGCTGCTGACTCCCGCCGCTGCGCAGCAGTCCTACCTGGTCGATTGGGATGCCGTGGGCGGTGAAGCGATCGATCATCTCGTCGAGCTCGTCCAGATCCCGTCGGTCAATCCGCCCGGCAACGAGACGGAAGTCGCCGAGTACGTCAGGGCCGTGCTGGCCGCCGAAGGTATCGAATCACGCCTTTACTCGCTGGACCCGGATCGCGCGAACCTCGTAGCACGGATTGAAGGCAACGGGAGCAAGCAACCGATCCTGATCATGGGCCATACCGACGTCGTTGGCGTGCAGCCGGAGAAGTGGTATGCGGACCCGTTCTCGGGCACGCGCCAGGACGGTTACATCTACGGGCGCGGCACGCTCGACGACAAGGACAACGTCACTGCCGGCATGATGGTCATGATCCTGCTGAAGCGACTCGGCGTGGCGCTGGATCGCGATGTGATTTTCCTGGCGGAATCAGGGGAAGAGGGTACGCCCGAGGTCGGGATAAATTTCATGGTGGAGAAACACTGGGATGCCATCGCGGCCGAGTACTGTATCGCGGAGGGTGGCCAGGGCGTTATCCGTGACGGCAAGGTCCATACGTTCGGCGTCGAAACGACCGAGAAGATGCCGCGGCGAGTGACGCTCGTCGCGCGCGGGACTCCGGGCCATGGCTCCATACCCCGTCTGGACAATGCTGTGATGATCCTCGCCAATGCCGTTGCCAAAGCAGCGGCCTGGCAGACGGAGATGAGGCTTAACGAGACGACCGAGACCTACTTCCGCCGGATGGCGGCGATTGCGCCCCCGGAAGAGGCCGCGCTCTATGAGAATGTGGCCAACCCCGAGATGACCGATGTGGTCCAGCAGCAGTTTCTCGAGACCTTTCCGTACCACTACTCGATCTTGCGCACCTCGGTCGTGCCGACCGTAATCGAAGCCGGCTTTCGCCGCAACGTGATTCCGTCCGAAGCTTCGGCAATCCTGGATATCCGCATGCTCCCGGATGAAGACGTGGAAGGCTTCTACGAGGCTCTCGCGGCCGTCATCGACGATCCGCGGGTAGAGATCGTGCCGGAACCGATTTATCGGCCCGCGGCGCCGCCATCAGAAATCGACAACGAGATGTTCCAGACGCTCGAACGGGTCGCCGTGGACATGTATCCGGAGACAACGGTGCTGCCGATAATGAGCACGGGTGCAACCGACATGGCGCAGGTGCGCGCCAAGGGCGTGCAGGCTTACGGTATAGGGCCCGCTCGTACAATCGCAGAAATCAACAGCGGATTTGGTGCGCATGGAGACAACGAGAGGATCGCGGAGGATGCGTTCGTCCGTATGGTCGAGTACCTTTGGCGCGTCATCCTGGAAATGGCGGCAAGCGATTAATCGAGGAACGTTTGCAATGCGATCCGGTCGATAGATTCACTGACTCTTATCGGGAATTACGAATGAATAAAAACACGGCTTTCGCAGTCTGTCTCCTGGTCTTCCCAAGTCTCGCCGGTGCCGATGAGGGTATGTGGACCATCGACAACTTCCCTTCCGACCAGGTGGAGGCAAAGTACGGCGTCACGATCGATGATGCCTGGCTTCGGTCTGCCCAGCTCGCCACGACGCGTCTCGAAAACGGCTGCACCGGTTCGTTTGCGTCCCCGGACGGTCTGGTACTGACCAACAATCATTGCATATGGGGCTGTATCCGCAATCTAAGCAGTGCGGAGCGGAACCTCTCGGACGAGGGTTTCATGGCGCCAGGGCGCGAACAGGAATTGCGTTGCCCCGGTCAGGCGATCTCGGTGCTCGTGGACCTGGACGACGTCACGAACAAGGTCGCCGAGGCGACGAAAGGTCTCGACGATGCGGAAGCAAACGATGCGCGCAAGGCCGCGTTGACGAACCTGGAGACGGCCTGCGAAGCGGCCGCGGATGATCCCTTGAAGTGTGAAGCCGTCGCCCTCTATAACGGCGGCCAGTATTTCATTTACAAGTACAAGCGCTACGACGACGTGCGCCTCGTGTTCGCTCCCGAGGTCGATATCGCGGCATTCGGCGGCGATCCCGACAACTTCAACTTTCCACGCTGGTGCCTCGACATGTCGTTCCTGCGCGCCTACGAGGACGGTAAACCGGCCGTCACGCCGAACTATCTGCAATGGCGGCAGGGTGGCCCGAACGCTGGCGAACCGGTATTCATCTCGGGCCATCCGGGTTCGACGGACCGGTTGCTTACCGTTACCCAGCTCAAGATGCAGCGCGACGTCATGTGGCCTCTGTGGCTGCTGCGCTACTCGGAATTGCGGGGGCGAATGCTGGCGTGGGCGAACACCGGTGACGAGGCCGCCAGGACCGTTCAGCAGCGCATCGCGAGTATCGAGAATGGCATCAAGGTGCGCCGCAACCAGCTGAAGGCCCTGCACAACGATACGAATATGGCCAGGAAAGAGGAGCAGGAACGGGAGATGCGTGCGGCAGTGGCGGCAGACCCGGAACTCCAGGCAGCCTACGGCGAAGCCTGGGACCTGATCGACGATGCCATCGGCAACTACCGCAATTTCTATGAGGAGCACCTGTTCATCGAGAGCGCTGCGGCCCTCAACAGCGATCTGTTTGACCACGCACGCACGATCGTCCGCGGTACGGCTGAGCGCGAACTGCCCAACGGCGAGCGGATTCGTGACTTTACCGATGCCGCCCTGCCGCGGGTGGAGCAGGCGCTTTCTGCAGAACGCCCAATCGATAAGGAATACGAGAAGCTCACCCTGACTTTCTCCCTGGAGAAGATGCGCGAGTGGCTCGGCCCGGACAGCCAGTACGTGCAGAGGATCCTCGGCAAGCAGTCTCCGGAAGGGTTGGCAGCCGAGCTCGTCGACGGTAGCCGCCTCGACGACCCCGAGGTCCGCATGGCGCTCTGGGAAGGCGGCGTCGAGGCCGTGAAGGCAAGCGACGATCCGATGATCAGGATGGCCCTGGCCATCGATCCGGAGGCTCGTGCGCTCAGGGAGCGCTACGAGAACGTGGTCGAAGCGCCGCTGATTCGCGGCGAAGAGATGATTGCCGATGCCCGGTTCCAGATTTACGGGTCCGATACCTATCCCGATGCGACCTTCACGTTGCGCATAACCTACGGGGCCGTGCAAGGCTGGGAAGAGAAGGGCGAAATGGTCGAACCGTTCACGCGCACGAGCCGGCTGTTCGAACGCACCACGGGGCAGCGGCCGTTCATGTTGCCCGACACCTGGCAGGCGGCCAGGGAGGATCTGGATCCCGATACGCCGTTCAATTTTGTTGCCACCACCGATATCACGGGCGGCAACTCGGGTAGCCCGATCGTCGGCGCAGACGGCAGTCTTGTCGGCCTGGCCTTTGACGGCAACATTCACTCGATCGCCGGTGATTACTGGTTCGACCCGGCGACGAATCGTACCGTGGGCGTCAACACCGCAATCATGCTGGAAGCGTTGAAAACGGTTTACGGCGCCGACCACCTGGTGAAAGAATTGACTGTCGTCGACTGAGGCAAGCGATGAGAGTAGGCGTACTGGGATCCGGGGTTGTCGGTAAGGTTCTCGCGGCCGGTTTTGCGGGCCACGGGCACGAAGTCATGATTGGTAGCCGGTCACCGGAGCAACTGGCGGACTGGCTGCAGGATAACCCCGGTGTGGGCTCGGGTTTTTTCGGCGACACCGCGGCATTCGCCGATCTCGTCGTGTTGGCCGTCAAAGGAACCGCGGCGAACAAGGCGCTGAGCCTGGCCGGCGAGAAAAACCATGCGGGCAAGCCGGTTATCGATGCGACGAACCCCATCGCCGACGAGCCACCCACGAACGGCGTGCTCAAGTTCTTCACTAACCTCGATGAATCGCTGATGGAGCAACTGCAAAAGCAATACCCGCGCACGAAGTTCGTCAAGGCGTTCAACTCGGTAAGCAGCGTGCGCATGGTCAACCCGCGCTTCGAAGGCGGCAGACCGACCATGTTCATATGCGGCAATGACGAGCAGGCCAAAGCCGTGGTCTCCGACGTTCTCGACCAGTTCGGCTGGGAAACCGAGGATATGGGCGCCGTGGAAGCGGCGCGTGCGATCGAGCCGCTGTGCATGCTGTACTGCATACCGGGCTTTACCCGGGACCAGTGGAGCCATGCCTTCAAGTTATTGAAATAACTCAAAACCAGATCGATGAGTACCATAGACGATCTCGAAATCCGGGACAGCCTCGCGTCGGATGAGTCCTCTATCAAAGCCCTGTATCCGCGTGCCTTCACCGACGAGGACCTGCTGCCGCTGGTGCGGGACTTGCTCGAGCACCGCGACATCACCCTCTCGCTCGTCGCGACTATCGACTCATGCATTGTCGGAAACGTCATCTTCACGGAGGGCGCCGTAGATGGAGGGCAGCAGAGAGCCGCATTACTCGCGCCACTTGCCGTCGCGCCGGAATGGCAGCGGCAGGGCATTGGCAGTGCGCTCGTACGCGCTGGCTTGCGGCGGCTGCGGGAGGAGGGCATCAGCGCCGTCTACGTGCTGGGCGACCCTGGGTACTACGGGCGGGAGGGATTCTCACCGGAGCGGTCGGTACAAACGCCGTACCCACTGCCGCCCGAATGGGCCGATGCCTGGCAGTCGCAGTGCCTTGGCGATGCACCGGCGCCCACGGGCGGCAAGCTGTCCCTGCCGGGATTCTGGCTCGACCCGGGCTGGTGGTCCGGCTGATCGACCGTGGCGGGAATCGCGGTTCCAGAACGGCTGCTACTCGAACTGCGAAATAAAGGCCTCACGCTGGAGGCCTTTTTTGCGAATTTGGCTCCCCGGGCCCGCCCGGCCGGCGACAGGTCTTCGGATCTCGGGGAGCAGAGCGATTGAGGGATTTTGGGTGGGAGCGTAGGGAATGAATACTCGCAGCAACGAGAAAGGGCTCATACACGGTCCAGCCTCGCTGGTAGCCGCATTACTGTTGACATCAGGATGTGCCGGGAAGCCGCCCGAGCAGCCGACCATGGAGGAGACCCGAGCGGAGGTACAGACACACATCGCCTCCGGGACATTGACAGACGATCGTGGCCGCTTCCGGGAGATTTTCTGCACCGTGCTCGAGGATCATGGCAGGGAGCTGCCCGATTACCGTTCCTGCGAGGAAGCGCTGAGAACAACGGGTCCCGAAATTGGTGCCACCGGAGAAGCCGTCCCCCTGGGCCGAACCGCAGCCGACTACCTTGTTTTGGCGGTGCCGGGCCTCGGGTGGAATTGTTTTTCCGAATGGCTGGACCTGACTAATTCGGTATCCGATCATCTGGCGCAATTTGGCTACGATTTGCGTCTGGTTCCGGTAGACGGGTTATCCAGCACCAGCAACAACGCTGCCATGATCAGAGATTACGTGGCCGGACTACCCGCGGAGGATGCGGAGCGAAGATTGATTCTGATCGGCTACTCCAAAGGGACACCGGATATTCTCACTGCACTGGTCGAACACCCCTTGCTCGCCGAGCGCGTTGACGCCGTGATCTCCCTGGCCGGCGCCGTGGGTGGATCGCCGCTTTCGAAGGACGCGACCCAGGCAAAGGCCAATATGCTGACCGTGGTCCCCGGATCTCGATGCGAAGAAGAGCATGGCGACAACGATGCTGTGAAAAGCCTGCGGCCGGATGTCCGGCAGGCGTGGCTGGCTGCGAATCCGCTCCCGTCCAATATCAATTATTACAGTGCGATTACTTTCCCCGAACCCGACCGGATTTCCTGGGTCCTGAAGAACAGCCACCTGGTCCTCGGCGAAACGGACATTCGCAACGATACCCAATTAGTCATTTTCGATCAGTTTGTGCCAGGCTCCAAAGTCGTTGCCATTGTAAACGCCGATCATTGGGCCATTGCGGTTCCGTTGGCCCGGTCTCACCCGATCGTTGGCGGGACGCTGGTCAACCGCAACGATTACCCGCGGGAGGCGTTTTTCGAGGCGCTGTTGCGATATGTCGAGGCGGATCTTTCGGCAGACTGAAGCCGGCGCCCATCCTGACCTGACGACACCCGCTCGGTGAGGCACTTCCACAACGAAGTGCGGTGGACGATCCGAGCGGTCGGTCCATGGTGCTC
>CBDUCE010000093.1:0-11470 GCA_965365575.1 uncultured Gammaproteobacteria bacterium | reverse complement strand
CATGAGAGCGGCCCCGGATATACGGAATCAGTGTACCGGAAAAGCGAACGGCCCCGTAAAGGGGCCGTTCTGTGTTGCGGTCCGTTTACCGCGGTTATTGCTGGTAGGTGAACCTCAGGTAGCCGACACGACCCGGGATGTCATGCACGACCGGGTTGAAGCCGATTACACCGCAGTTCTGGCACACGGGCGGATCCTCGTCCAGCACGTTGTTGAAGCCGAGCGTGAATGTCATCGAATCGTCCGCAAAGCTCGGGTTCCAGCTCAGACGCAGATCCGTGAACATGGCCGAATCCAGCTTGGTTCCCTCGTTTTCCATCTCGTCGAACCAGCGGAACCTCAGCGAACCGGTGAAACGGTTCAGTGACCAGCCGACCGACGTGACGGCGCGCCATTCGGGGAACGCCCTGAAGAACGTCTCGTCCGGCGCCTGTCCTGTCAGGTCGTTGACCGACTGGGTGCCGTCCGGGTTGTTCGTGGTCTCCTTGTACTCGGACAGGTGCGTTGCATCGACGTCAAGCGTAAACGTGCCGATGCTCGTTTCCGGGCTCAGGTAGCTGAACGCGATATCGAAACCGGATGCATCGATTGCGCCGAGGTTCTGCAGCTCATTCTGCACGGTATCGAGCTGACCCGAACCGGTTCGCGGCGTGTTCGCACAGAACGTCGGATCGAGCGTCTCGACACACGCGTCGATGAGTTCGCCCGGGCTCAGGCCCTGCACTGCATCCGTGATCTCGACACTGTAGTAGTCGACCGACAGCGTGATGCCGTCCGACCATGCCTGCCCTTCCGACCAGGCCGGGCTGTAGACAACGCCTGCCGTGATGTTGTCCGACTCCTCCGGCTTCAGCTGGTCGTTACCGATCGACAACGCCGAAAGCTGGGGGTTGATCTGCGCCAGTCCGGGCGCAACACCGAGTGTCTGGCAGTTCGCCTGGATTGCCGCGGACTGCGCGGCATCACGGCCGCCATTCGCAGCGCCGAGGACACCCGTGTAGTCGGCACAGGGATCGAGGAACGTAAAGTCCTCACGCGCGGCGCCACCAAACAGCTCGCCGATGCCCGGCGCCCGGAATCCTGTCGAAACGGAACCGCGCAGAGACAGCTGGTCGAACGGCCGCCACAGGCCGCTGATCTTGTACGTTTCCTTGGAACCGGACGTGCTGTAATCGGAGCTTCGCGCCGCCACGTTGAATTCGAGCAGGTCTACAAGCGCGATGCCGGCTATCACCGGAATATTCAGCTCACCGTAGAACTCGGTGACGTCGAATCCACCGGCAGTCGCGCCGGAGGGGATGCCCGCGGTTTCGCCGCTTGCCGCGATCGGGTCTGGCCGGAACGATCCTTCGTGATCGCGATATTCGACGCCTGCCGCGAAACCCATCCAGCCGGCAGGCAATTCGATCACGTCGCCGCCAATGTTGGCCGCGAAGTTCTTCAGCGTTTGCTCGCTGAAATCACGCTGCGTGTACCGCACGAAACTCAGCATTTCCTCGGTAATCGAGCCGGTGCCGTCGGGACCCTGCCCGCCGAAGAAATTGAACGGCACGCAGTTCGGGGTCGCGTTACAGACATCGATGGGGCCCATCGCAACCTGCAGTTTCGCCGCATTGTGCGAGTTCTGCTTCTCCTGGAAGCCGCGATTGTCACCGTAGCCGGCGGTCAGGTCCCAGTAGAAATTGCGATTGGCACCCTGGAACTCACCCTCCAGGCCGGCCGTCAGCATGTAGGTATTGACGTCCTGGAAGAACAGGCGGCCACCCGACTCGATCGGGCGACGTCCGAAGAACTCCAGGTTGCCGTTGGCAACCGACAGGTCGAGACCCGTGAAGTTGTAGGGGTTCGTCGCCGAGATCAAAAAGTTATCCGTGATTCGAGTGCCGCAGCCGGCACCCAGGCACAGCGGCTCCGGGGCAGCCTTGGTCTCCGACGACCGGTTCGTGTACGAGCCCCTCGCAAACAAGGTTACGTTCGGTGCGAGCTCGTGGCGCACGTTGGCGTAGATGTTGACGCGCTCGTTCGGCGTCTTCAGGAAGTTGTAGCCCGGCCCGTTGAAGTTGAAACGGTCGGCCGTCGAGAACGCGTGGAAATCGGCGCCGCCATCCGGGTCGTTCGGATCCCATTGCGGTATGTTCGCCCCACCGTCATTCAGCACGCCGTCGTTCAGCGTGATGTCCTGGAATCCGCCGTCAGGCCCGATATTCGGCCCGAACACGAGACGCGCCTGCGGCGTGAACGACGAGCATCCACCCGCATCGCAACTCGTGGCATCGGGTGTCGGGAACTTCGAGCGGTCCCGGTCCCATGTCTCTACGCCGCGCTCGTCCCGGTAGCCCATACTCAGGACAAAATTCGTCGTGTCGTTGCCGCCACCCCACAGTGCGGAGAATTCATACGACTCGCCGTCGCTGTCTTCGAGGTAGCTGCCGGCCTGTGCGTCGAGGCGAAAGCCCTCGAAGTTTTGCCGTGTAATGATGTTGACGACACCGCCGATAGCGTCCGAGCCATAAATCGCCGACGCACCGTCCTGCAGTATCTCGACACGCTCGATGACGTTGTCGGGGATCGTATTCAGGTCGACGGCGTTCGGAACTCCAGACGCAGACGCACCGGCGATCCAGCGCTTGCCGTCCACCAGCACGAGCGTTCGCTTGGCGCTGACGTTACGGATCGAGAGCTGCACGGCACCCGCGCCGATGCCGGAGCCGTCCTGCGGAAATCCGGAGTTGCCCGGTACGTTGAACTTCGAGTTGACCGCCGAACCGGTGATCGGCAATTGCTGCAATGCCTCACCCAGGTTCGTCACACCGGTACTTTCGATGTCCCCGGCGCCGATTTCCATGATCGCCACAGGCTCATTGAGCGGATTGCGCCGGATGCGCGACCCGGTAACCACCACTTCTTCCATGTCTTCCGCCTCTTGAGCGCGCGCCAGATCCGCGGGCGCGATCGCCAGGCTAAGGACCAGGGCGGAGGCCCCGGCTAGTGCGATTGGAGTTTTCATGTTCCCCCTCCGGTTAGTACCATCGTTGTGTTTCGACAACGCAGTTATGTCTTCGTCGTCGAAACCTGGTTCGATCCGTAACCTTCTGTTTATTGAGTGACCATACGGACGACATTAAGTTTCGAACACTACAGGAAAAAGCCTAGTAGATACGAAATACTTTGCAATGTGGCGTGAGCGCAACATTGCCTGCAGGCGCAGCGTCGATTTGCCGATCGCGATGCAATTGATGTTTACGATCGGCGATAATCCGCACATGCCATTTCGAAGAATAGTGCTGATCACGCTCGCGCTGATCGTTGTCGCCGTCTGCCTTTACTGGCTCGAACTCGCGATTCCGAAACGCGACTATTTTATCGAGCGTCGCGGTACCCTCACGGCGGCCGATGTCACGGAGGCACGCGCTGACGGCATCGTACAAAAACTGGTCCGGCTGGAATCATCGACCGGACTGAAAGTGAACATGCGCGTGGTCCGGCCGCGGACCGCGCCGGGACAAACGCTGCCTGTCATCATCGTGATGGGTGGCGAAGGCACGGGCAAGGATGCGGTCGATCTCGTCGGTGCGCCGAAGGGCGTCGCGTACCTCGCCCTCGACTACCCTTACGAGGGCGACCAGGAACTCGATGCGTTCTGGGAATCGCTGGCTGCCGTCCCCGGCATTCAGCAGGCTTTTCTCGACTCGCCGCCCGCGATGTCGCTGGCGCTGGACTGGGCATTGCAGCAAGCCTGGGTCGACCCGGAAAACGTCGAACTCGTCGGCGCCAGCCTCGGCGTGCCGTTCACGGCTGTGGCGGGTGCGCTGGACAGCCGCTTCACGCGCGTCTGGCTACTGCACGGCGGCGCGGAAAACGTACCGTGGGTCATGCACGTCGGCCGGCGTTACGTGGAGAATGAATTCTCTCGCGGATTGCTCGCCCGCCTCGCCCTGTTGCTCGTTTACGGCAACTCCTTCGAAACCCTCGACTGGATACCCGAGATCGCACCCCGGCCGCTGGTCATCGTGGCGGCCAGGGACGACGACTTCGTGCCACCCGAAGCCCAGCAACCCTTCGTCGACGCCGCGGCGGCCAGTGAGCACATCGAAATCGTCTGGACCGAGGGCCGGCACATTCGCCCCACCCGACGCGACGAACTCCAGCAGCTGCTCGATATCGTACTGAGCCGTGTCGTCACCCGGGACGTAGCCAGGTGACGAAAAAAGCCACCCGGCTCCTGATCATCGTCTCTGCTGCGCTGCTGGTGCTGATTGCGGCAACGGCGCTGCTCGTCGACCGGTACCGCGATTCCATCGCGCTCGAAGTGGCCCGATCGGCCCTCGGTGACAGTGGCGTGATCGTTAAAGACGTATCGGTACGCTCCATCAGTTCATCCGAGGTGTTGTTCGACGCAATCGTGCTGGAAATGGCAGGCGGCGGCACCCTGTTCATCGAAGGCATCACGCTGCCGGTCCGGTTTCGCGGACTCAGGGACAACAGGCTCCATGTCGACACCGTGAGCTTCGAGCCCGGTGCCGCCGACACGGGCCCCGTTCCGTTTGCGAGTAGTCTGCAGGCCTTCCTCGACGCCCCCGCGGCCACGCCCGGGGCCACGATCGAAATCGACGCAGTGCTTCTGCCGGACATGCCGGCAATCCGGGATGTCGGGTGGCATGCGGATCGGCTGAACCCGACGCTGCGGGCGACTGTCGGCGCCTTCGATTTCTTCGTAACGACCACGCAGACCGGCGACGCCGAATTCCGGGGATCGATCCGCGCGCTGCTGCCGGACGATACCGAAGCACTGATGCTCGGCTGCCAGCTCGTGCCTGACCGGTCGGGCTTCCAGGTACGCGGCAATATCGGCCTGGAACTCGAACCGCTGCTGCCGGTTCTGCAGGCGATCGGCGTGGTGCCCCCGGAAGTGACTGCCCTGGCTTCGACGTTGAGCGGCACATTCGAACTGCGGGTGGAAGCCGACGAAACGCTGCCGGTCGACGTTCAGGCAAGCTTCGACACGGCGGCCGGTACGGCCCTGACGTACCAGGCGGAAGGTGCCGCTATCGAGTTGTCGATCATCGAGACCGCCCCGGTCAATGTCATGTTTCAGTACCCGTCGCTCGACTGGAGTGCCCGGGTTGCGCGGTCGTCCCTGTCGATTTCCGGTGCCGGTCCCGAGTTGCCGGTTTTTCACCTGCGAGGCAGCGAGTGCCGCTCCGGCATTGCCTGCCGCACGGCTCTCGAATTTTCGTATGACGACCTGGCCATCGGCGACCTGACCGTCGACACCGTAACCGTTCGCGCCGATTCCGTGGAACTGGACAGTCGTGACGACCAGTGGAACGTAACCGCAACGGATACACGGCTCGGTCTGAACGACCCGGCGATCGGCGGTCGCGGCGTCCTCGCCCCTGTCGCGCACGCGGATTTGTCCGGATCGAACGACCGGGTATCCGCGAACGTCCGCTTCAGCACGCCGGGCGGCGGGCTCTCCGGGGCGGCCGTGCTGTCGCACGAGCTCGTGGAGGCGCGCGGCGTGTTGTCCCTCGAGAACGCAGCGATCGAATTCGACACGCTGAGCCTCTCCGGCATCTTCACCGACTGGCCATACAACTGGGACATTGAAGCCGGAACGGCTACTGCTGCAGCCGAAATTCGCTGGAAAAAATCGGCTGCCGGCTTCGCGTACGAGGGAACGGGGGCCCTTATCGCCGACTCCCTCGCCGGCCGCTATGCCGACGTTGGCTTCCTGGGCTTCGAGAGCCGGCTGGATATCGAACTGGATTCGGCAACGCAACTCGCACTGAAACCGGCGCGGTTCGACATTGCGCTGGTCGATGTCGGCTTCCCCATCGAGAACATCAGCGGCACGGCCGCCCCCGATATCGATGAATCGGCGATCACCGTAAACTCGCTGACGATGGACGTTCTGGGCGGAACCGTGACCGCCGATCCGTTCCGTTACGACCTGGACGCGGACACCAACCAGTTGCTGCTCCGGGCCAGCGGCGTTCAGCTGCCGTTAATGGCCGGCCTTGCAGACTTGGAGGCCATAACCATCAGCGGAAGTGTGTCAGGCGAGATCCCGGTGAGCATTCGAGGAAACAACGTGATCATCGACGACGGCCGCCTGGAGAACGATCCTCCGGGCGGCGTCATCCGCTACGGCGGCGGCGCAGCGACCGGTGTCGTGGACGACGATTCACAGCTCGGTATCGTCACCCGGACGCTGAGAAATTTCGAATTCGACGCATTGACTTCCGCGGTCAATTACTCACAGGATGGCGACCTGGTCCTGCAGATGCGGCTCAAGGGCATCAATCCCGACGTCGATCCCACGCAGCCCGTGATTCTCAACCTCAACGTCGAGAACAACGTGCCGCAGATGCTGCGCAGCCTGCAGGCGACGAGATCGATCGAGGACGTGCTCGAAAGGCAGCTCTCGAAATGATGCTTCCTGCGGCACGAGGCATACGTTAAGCTCTGCAAAGCTGCTCTGAAGGTACTGACCATGTCGAAATATTTGCTGACAAGTCTTCTCCTGGTCCTGCTCGCAGGCTGCAGTCCAACCGTGAGAGTGGAAGCGCCGAAGGAGCCGATCGAGATCAACCTTAACGTCAAGATCGAACACCACATTCGCGTACAGGTCGACAAGGAACTCGAAGACCTGTTCGAAGAAGACAGTGAACTGTTTTGAGGGCCGATACCATGAAACCCGATGTAATTAGGCAAATTGTCGCAGCACTCTTGCTGGTACTTGCGTTCCAGAGTGCGTGGGCCATCGACATACATAGCGCCAAGCAGCAGGGGCTGGTAGGCGAAGCCAATACCGGTTACCTGGCCGCGATCGGCACGCCGAGCGCGGAAGTCAAAGCACTGGTCGCGGAGGTCAACGCGAAGCGCAAGGCCGAGTTCCAGCGTACCGCCGAGAAAACCGGCGCCACCCTGCAACAGGTACAGGTTCGATTCTACGAACTGGCCGTTCAGCGCACCGAATCGGGCCACTATTACCAGGACGCAAGCGGCAACTGGAAGCGCAAATAACGGCGCTTGTCAGTCGAAACGCGTGTACTCCATCGCGGCATCGACTCTTTCCCGGGCCATCTGAACCGCAGCGTCGCGCGGCGGTATGCCGTCGCGATCCGCGCGCTCCAGCATCTCCGCCGTATTCGCACGAATCTTCTCGTCGATTGCCGCGAACGCATCGCGTTTACGGCCGCCTGCGACTTCGACCGCGGCGCAGATGACTCCGCCCGCATTGGCAATAAAGTCCGGGATACACAACACACCGCGTTCGTACAGCATGTGCTCGGCCTCGTCGGTGATACCGATGTTCGCACCCGGCACGATAAATCGGGCCTTGACCGTCGCCTGGTTATCCGCGTGGATAACGTCCGGTCGCGCCGCCGGGATCAGGAGATCGCAGTCCACACCGATGATCGCGTCGCGTTCGATCTGCTGACCGCCTTCGAAGTCGACCATGTCGCCGTCGGCTTCCTTGTGCGCAACCAGGGCCGCGACGTCGAGACCGGCCGGGTCGTAGACCGCGCCCGTGATATCGGCTGCGGCAACGATCGATGCGCCTTTCTCGGCGAAGAAGCGGGCAGCATGCTTGCCAACCGCCCCGAAGCCCTGCACGGCAACGCGCATGCCGGCAAACTCGATTCCGACCTTTTCCTTCGCAACGTCGGCGCTGACCAGCAAACCGAACGCCGTGGCGCCAACCTCGTCCAGCGGAATGCCGCCGAGTTCGCGCGGCAGGCCTGCGCTGCGGCCTCCCTCGTCCTTAATGAAGGCCATCGCGGCTTCGTTGGTGCCCATGTCAGGGCCCGGGATGTAGTCGGTGATGCCCCGGATGCCTTGTGCAAATGCACGAATCCACTGTTCCTTGAGATCCGGATCCATCAGCGGGTCGCCGAAGATGACCGACTTTGCGCCACCGTGCGGTAATCCTGCGGCCGCGTTCTTGAGCGTCATGGCGCGCGCCAGCCTGAAGCACTCCTCGAACGATACGTCGGGTGCCATACGCGTACCGCCAATCGCCGGTCCGCAGGCGACGTTGTCGACGACCACGATCGCCCTCATGCCCAGCGTGGGCTGGTAGAGATGAAGCACCGTCTTGGGGCCGAGATCATCGCAGAAGCGGAACTCGGCGTCGGTGACTTCGTCTTTTCCTAGGCTGTCTTTTTCTGCCCCAACTCCTCGGCCATGCGTTCTCGAATCAGGTACTTCTGGACCTTTCCGGTAACGGTCATCGGGTACTCGTCGACGAAGCGTATATATTTTGGAATCTTGAAATGTGCCAGTCTTCCCTTGCAGAACTCCCGGATCTCCGCTTCGCTTGCTGTCTGTCCTTCGTGTAGTTTTATCCATGCGGCGACCTCCTCGCCAAATTTGGGATCGGGCACGCCGACGACCTCGGCCTGCTCGATCTTCGGGTTCGTGTACAGGAATTCTTCGATCTCGCGCGGGTAGATGTTCTCGCCGCCACGGATCAGCATGTCTTTGCTGCGGCCGACGATGCGCAGGTAGTTGTCGTCGTCCATCGTCGCAATGTCGCCGGTCCTGATCCAGTGCGCGGCGTCGATGTCTTTCGCCGTGCGCTCCGGGTCGCCCCAGTAGCCGCGCATCACGTTGTAGCCGCGAGTGCACAGCTCGCCGGGCTCGCCGCGCGGCACGATGTGCCCGTCCTCATCGACGACCTTGATCTCCGTATTGGGCAACGGCCGGCCGACGGTGCCCACGCGCAGCTCTATCGGGTCGTCGGGCAGCGTCTGCGTGGACAGGGGCCCGGTCTCCGTCATGCCGTAGCCGATGGTGATCTCGGCGAGATGCATCTCGTCGATGACGCGGTGCATGAGTTCGATCGGGCACGGCGCACCCGCCATGATCCCGGTGCGCAGCGACGTCGTGTCGCGGTCAACGAAACCGGGCTCGTCGAGCATGGCAATGAACATTGTCGGCACGCCATGAACGGCCGTGCAGCGCTCTGCCTCGATCGCGCGCAGGCAGGCGTCCGCCTCGAACCCCGCCGCAGGCAGAACGATCGCCGCACCGCTCGCCGTGCACAGCAGCGTACCGAGCACCATGCCGAAGCAGTGATACATCGGCACCGGCATGCACAACCTGTCGCGCTCCGTGAACTTCATGATGCTCGCGGACATGCTGGCATTGTTGACGATATTGTGATGCGTGAGTGTCGCAGCCTTGGGAGAACCCGTCGTGCCGCTCGTGAACTGGATGTTGATGGGCGCGTCGAAATCGAGCTCTGTGCCTATTGCCTCCAGGACCTGGAAATCCGCAGGTCCCGCCTTCGCAGCGACATCGCTGAAGTTGAACATACCGGGCGACCGTTCGCTGCCCAGGCGAATGACGATACGGAGGTCGGGGACTCGCGCCGAGTGCAGCTCCCCCGGCACGCTCGTGGCGAGCTCCGGCGCGATGTCGTTCAGCATCGCGATGTAGTCGCTTGTCTTGAAGGCGGACTCTGAAACCAGGGCACGGCAGCCGACCTTCTTAAGGGCGTACTCGAGTTCCCCGGTGCGGTAAGCGGGATTGATGTTGACGAGCACCAGGCCCGCGCAGGCGGTGCCGAACTGGGCAACCAGCCATTCGGCGCGGTTTGGTGCGAGCATACCGACGCGGTCGCCCGGCTCGAGGCCGAGTGCAAGAAGTCCAGCGGCGAAATTTCTCGCCCGCTCCCTGAGCTCCCGCCAGTTCCAGCGGATTCCCTGATCGACGACGATCAATGCATCGTTGTCAGGCCAGCGGCGAGCTGCCGAATCCAGCAGCTGCCCGACGGTTACCCCGAGCAGGGGCGTGTCACCGCTACCGTGCGCATAGCTGAGCATTGCCATACTCCGGTGCGTTCCAACCTGGTCACATTAGGCCGTTTCTGGCCCGATTATTCACTTCGTAGTTTTCCTTAAGCGTTGCGGCAACTACGGGTTGCACAGGTCTTGCGGGATAAGCCCCAAATTCGGGTATTTATGTCAACCGGGCGCGCTGGCCGTCTTTATAATCCGCACATGCCTGGAACCCGCACGCTTTCGCTCCTCTTTATTGCCAGTGCGGCCGCCCTTACGGTTTCCTGTGCTACGCGCATCCCGGTGGGAACGGATTTCAGGGAAGCAACAGACGATCACGAGACCCTTGTGGAGCTGCGCTTCGTGACCAATCGCAAGCTCGTCAGATCGGGCATGGACGGGGAATACTTCGGCGACGACCAGGGTGAGCTCTCCGCCGGCAGCTGCCGAGTGGGATTCAAGACAGGCGACAGCCGCGGCGAGGTTCTCCGCGTGGACACGCGTCCCGTCGCGACGATCTTTGACGACATCGAGCCGGGGGCTTTCGTTATCTATGTACACGGTTACGGCGAGTATTTTGCGAAGAACTGCCGCAGGGCGGCACTGCTGCAGCATCGCCTGGGACTCGACGGCCGGATGCTGCTGTTCTCGTGGCCGTCGAGTTCCTACCTGACGTATGCGGGGGACGCCAGCGACCTCGAACAGAGCATTGACGAACTGAACACATTGCTGACCCTGGCCGCCGACACCATCGGCCACGAACGGATCGTTCTGATGGCACACAGCATGGGATCGCGCGGCGTCGTCGACGCGCTCAAGGCACGACGCGATAAAGCGCAGTTCCGCAGTACAATCTTCGTGGCCCCGGACATCCGGCGCGACGTATTCCGTGAGAACGTAACGATGCTGCAGCAGAAGGTGACCGACATCGTCGTCTACATGTCGGACAGTGACCGGGCGCTGTGGCTGTCCACGACCGTCAATGTGTCCGGGCGGCTCGGCGTCGCCAAGGAGTTCGACCTCGATCATACGACCGTCATAGACGTCACGCCGACCGGCACCAACAACATCTCCGGGCACCTGTACCACATGCTCAACCCGGCCGTGATCGAGGACCTGCGTGTACTGCTGGGCACCGCTGCGGAGGATGCAGAACCCACCTATCATCGCGTGCCGGGCGACACGCCCGGCTTCTGGCAGCTGCAGCCCGTCCCCTGACATTCTCCTGCCAGCCCTCGTACAATGTCGGGTACGCCGACGGAGTGACTCGCAATGACAGACAAGGTAGCCGCATTCGCAACCGTGGATCCGTTCGAAGGAATGACCGGGGAAAATCCCGGCCGTGCACAGAACCTGGTCGGTGGCCAGTGGCAGTCCGTGCAGCGGCTGCGCGACGATATCGTCGATCCGATGAACGGCAGCCGCTTCCTGGAGATTCCGGACACGACCGATTTCGCGCCCTTCATCGCCGGCCTGCAGGGCTGTCCCAAGACGGGCCTGCACAACCCCATGAAGAACACCGATCGCTACGTGATGCTGGGACAGGTGTGCGCGCGCGCCGCGGCGCTGTTGGCCGAGCAGGAGGTTTCGGATTACTTCACACGGCTCATCCAGCGCGTGATGCCGAAGAGCTGGCAGCAGTGCGCCGGCGAAGTGCAGATTACCCGTGTCTTCCTTGA
>CBDUCE010000092.1:0-11613 GCA_965365575.1 uncultured Gammaproteobacteria bacterium | reverse complement strand
CGGGCTCGATAGTAAACGCGGCGGGTTGCACGCCCGTCTCCGCCACCGAAAGCTCGCCGGCCTCGTCGCTCGCAACCTCGAAGCCGGCGTTTGCATCGCGGATCCGCTTTTCGAGCTCGGCCGCCGGCGGCACGGCCTTGCCCGCAATCACCTGGTCGCGCATGCGGTGAAGTTCGTCAATACTGCGCTGCAGAAGCTCTTCGACACCGGCGCTCGACTGGACGCGACCATCATCGACGGAGATGAGCAGAGTCTCCAGTTCGTGGCTCAGATTGCCCATCGCGGTAATCCCGGCCATGCGGGCACCGCCCTTCAGCGTATGCAAATGCCGCTTGAGTTCCTGCACGGCCTGCCGCGCGTTCCTGTCCTTGACCCAGAGCCCGAACGCCTTGTCGGTCGATTCGAGGAGTTCTGCAGACTCCTCGGTAAAGATTGCGGCGATCTCCTTGTCGTAATCGGCTTCGACGTGTTCCGCTTCGGCGACGACGCGCTCGGGCTCGCTTTCGGGCAGCTGTTCCTCCGGTACCTCGACCACGGTCCCGTCCGGCTGCAGCGTGTTCGCCAGCCTCGTCAGGTGCTCGACAAGAGCCGTGTAGTCCGCACGCCTCTGTTCGGGCCTGTTGATATCGCCGACGATCGTCGCAATCGCCTTTGCGGCCGCCTTCAGCGCATCGATGCCGGCCTGCTGGAAGCCAATCTTGTACTCGTAAACCCGTCTTACGAGACGATTCAGCGCGCCCGCGACGGCTACGCCCCGTTCGACGTTGGCCATGTTGGCGCTGCCGTGCAGTGTATGGCAGGCACGATACAACTTGTCGGTGACCTCATACGGCGGCAGCTGACCGTCGCAAGCCTTCAGGTAATCGACGATGACCTTGAGATGCCCGGCCGTTTCCTTGGCGAATATGTCCAGCAGCACAGGGTCCATTTCCAGTGCCGGCCGATCGTCTTCCGCCGCGTGCGCCGGCTTCTCGATCGTGAGCACCGCCGCATTCGGATCTCCTTCGGCGAATGCGTGCGCACGGGCCACCAGCAGGCTGATGTCGCTGCCGGGATCGGTGCCGACCTCCAACTGCTCGATCAGCTCCGGAACGGCGGCGGCCGCCTCGTTGATGAACTCCACCATCGGCGGCGTGCGAACCAGCGTGCGATTGATGAGTTTGTTGAGCAGGTTCTCGACGGCCCAGCAATATTCACCGATGCGTTCCGCGCCGACCATGCGGCCGCTTCCCTTCAGGGTATGGAACGAGCGGCGCACCGTAATAAGGGCTTCCATGTCGTCGGGCGATGCGCTCCAGGCCGGCAGGTTTCGCTTGATGGAAGCGGTCTCTTCCTTGGCCTCCTCGATAAAAAGCTCGAGTAGTTCGGGATCCAGGTGCTCCGCGTCGGGTGCAACGACGGGCAGCGGTATGACCGCGGTTGCCTGTGGCGGCGCGCCCGCTGACTGCTGTTCCAGCGCATGCGCCTCGATATCGGCCTGCGGCAGTTTCTGCGTGGCTTCCGGCGCCTCGCTGACCGCCTCCTCTTCGAAACGCTCACCAACGTCGCGCAGCACTGTCAGGCAGGCTTCGGCGTTGTCCAGCATGTACCAGGGATCGGCACGGCCTGCCTTCACCGTCTCCATGTAATACTCGATGCTGACGATGGCGTCGGCAAGACGATCGGTTTCCTTTTGGGTCAGCCGCGAAGGACCACCGCCCTGCAGGGTCAATATGATCAGCTTGCCGATGCGCTCCATGACCTCCATGGCGCGCGTCTTGTTCAGCATCAGAAGGCCGGCCCTGATTCCCCGCACCAGCGACGGGATGCTGTCGAGGCCCTGTGACGGCGCCTGCGACGCGATGCTCTGGCCGATGGTCTCCTTGATTCGCGCGAGGTTGATGATGCACTCGCGCATCACCGACTCGGCCACCTGCCGGTAGTCCGCCGCATCCTCCGGCGATACGTCCGCTGCCGCCGGCCCGGGCGCTTCCTGCGGAACGGTGAGACGGATGAGCTGCTGGTCGAGGCGGTCCTCCACGCGCAAGAGCGTGGAGGCGATGTCGAGAACCACGTGGTCGTTCGTGGCGCCCCCGCGTTCAACGACGGTCTTCAGGCGATCGATTTCGCCGTCGATATCGCTGCGCAGCTCGCCCAGTCCGAGCACGCCGAGCGTGTCGCTGATTTTCTTCAGGAGTTCGAGCTGCGGCACCAGCTCGGACGACTTGTTCATGCCGGTGCGCACGAAGATGTCCAGCACGTCCTTGACGCGCGCGAGGTCCTCCTTGATCGCAGCCGCAACCGTCTTCATGAGCTTGACGCTGGGCGCCGACAGCGCCTCCCGCGCATGCTCCACCTGTTCGTCGCCGGGCAGCAACTCGGCCAGGTTGAAGGCGGCACGAATTTCGCTGATGCGTTTTCCGGCCGTGCTCGACCGTGCCACGTAATAGAGCAGGTTGTTGAGAAGATCGTCGACAGGATGCTTGTCGAACGCCTCAACCCCCTCGTCGATCACGAACTTGACCTGCCTGTCCGCCTGCGCCAGCAGGCGTTTCAATGCAACCGACGTTTCCAGGCCACCGTCTTGCAGCGACTCGAGCACGCCGGCGGTCACCCACCACAGCTGGTACATGTCGTCACGAGTGGCGGAGTTCTCCAGCGCGGCCGTGACTTTCGAGAGGGTCTCGAGGTGCTGCTGCGTATTGCCGCCCTTGATCCAGCCGAGCAGTGCCAGCTGGAACTTCGGCCGCAGCCGCCTGGCCACCGTGACCGGGTCCTCGGCGCCGGCCTCGGGCCTCGCCATGGCGGTATTGCTGCGGCTCGGCGAGAGGTTCAGCAGCAGCAAGGTGCCTTCCGACAACAGCGGTTCGCCGCGCGCGGCACGCAGGTCGTTGAGCATCGGCAGCAGCACGAGCGCGATGTCCCGACCGCCACTCAGCAGGCGCTCGATGTACGACGGCAGCTGGACCATCGACCGCGTCAGGGCATCGAGTCCGTCCTCGCGGCCCTTGCCCGGCCGCAGCGCAGCGAGATACTTACAGGAGAGTTCCATCTCCTCGGCAAGCAGTGCCGCACCATACGTTTCCGCCAGCTGCAGCGCACCGCGCGCCTGGTGCAGCAGACCACCGGCACGGACCAGCGCCTGGGAACCGCCGCGCCCATCCACGCAATCCTCGATGGCGAGGTGTGCATTGCGCATTGTCTCCATCAGCTCGTCGCTGATGATGGCAAGCGCATTTACGGGGCCTGTGACCTCGTCCTGCTTACGCTCTTCGCCTATGCCGGTATCGCCCGTCATCGTTCTCTTGCTATCAGCCCGTGCCTGTCTTCGTGCCCGGTTGCGCGCGCGTCGCGTCGGAAGACGTCGTCGTCAATCGCGTGGTGCCTGAAGCCACTTCGCCGGGAAGCGTGAAGCCGGCAACGCTCTTCCTGAGCTGCGACGCGAATTCCGACAGCTTGGAAATCGCCGCCGCAGTCGCCGTTGTTGCCTTGCCGGTCTGTTCGCTGATTTCGCGCAGCTTCGTCGTGCGGCGCGTCACGTCCGCCGCCGAGCGCGCCTGTTCGCGTGCCGAGCCGGAGATATTCTGTACAAGGCTCGCGATCTGGTTGGATACCTGCTCGATTTCATCGAGCGCCGCGCCCGCATTCTCGGCCAGCAGCGCCCCGCCGACCACGTCCGTCGTGCTGCGCTCCATCGAGACGACCGCTTCCTTGGTGTCCGACTGAATGGTGCTGACGAGCACTTCGATCTGCTTGGTCGCGTTGGTCGAACGCTCGGCAAGGCGCTGGACTTCGTCGGCGACGACCGCGAATCCGCGCCCCGCTTCGCCCGCCATCGATGCCTGGATCGACGCGTTGAGCGCGAGGATGTTGGTTTGTTCGGCGATATCGTTGATCAGTTCGACGATGTTGCCGATCTCCTGCGAACTTTCGCCGAGGCGCTTGATGCGCTTGGAGGTATCCTGGATAGTCTCGCGGATGGTGTTCATGCCGTCGATGGTGCGGCGCACCGCCTCGCCGCCCTTGTGCGCCACTTCGACGGAGTGGCGTGCGACGTCGGACGAGCGCTCGGCATTGCCGGAAACCTCCTCGATCGACCCCGCCATCGACACGATCGATTCGGTCGCCGCATTGATTTCGCGCGCCTGGTTATCGGCTGCTCTCGACATGTGCACCGCGGCGCTCTCGGTCTGCTTGGCTGCCGAATCGACCATGATCGCCGTTTCGTTGACGGTGGTCACCAGCTTCCGCAGCTCCTCGATTGCATAGTTGAACGAGTCGGCGATCGTGCCCGTGATGTCCTCCGTCACCGTCGCTTCCACGGTCAGGTCGCCGTCCGCAAGGCTGCCCATCTCGTCCAGGAGCCGCAGAATCGCCTGCTGGTTTCTTTCGTTTTGTTGCCCCTGGTCGCGCGCCTGGCGCTCGAATGCGGCCATGCGCACGTTCAACAGGACGAGCACGACCAGCATCACAACCGCAAAAAGAATGAGTCCGATCGGGACCCAGCCACTCGACAGCACTCCCGGCAGCACGCCACCGGCGTTGCCGCCACGGAACGCCCCAACCAGCTTGTTCGCGGCCGCGGCAATCCCCTGCTGCGCACTACCGAGACCCGTCAGCTGACCCGTATTCTCGCGAACCGTTTCGACGTACGCCTCGAGATCGGCAATCAGCGCGGTCAGCGGCTCCACGACAGAAGCCTGGCCTTCGGCGCCCAGTGGCGCTACGTCGAGCGCGCTTGGCTCTCCCGCGAGGGCGTCTCTCACGGACTTCAGGAATTCGGTATTCGAGGCGATAGCGGACAGGGTCGCGCCGGCGTCGCTGGTACCGCGCAGCCCGGACGCGGCGCTCGCGATATCGCTCGCCCGCTGCTGCACCTCCTGCATGATCGAGATGGAACCCGAGCGCGTGAGGAGTTCGTCCGACAGCGTCACGATAGCGTTGCCGGTCGTGCGGATGCCGCTGGCAGCCTCGATGGCCGCGCGCCGGCCGAGGATCGCCGAGGCCCGCGATTCGAGCTGCTGCCAGTCGGCGGCGTCGCCGGGCACGCCGGATCCACGCCGCAGTTCGGCCATCCGGCCCAGGTCCCGTTCCAGCGCGTCGAACGCGCCGTCGCGGCCGGCCAGCGCGTTCGCCGTGCGTACGGGAATAGCCTGCGACAGTGCCGCGAGCTCTGCCGATCCCGCAGCGCTGCCGGACGGCTGCAGATACACGAGCCCCGCCGCGGCGAGCAATGCGGCGGCGACGAGCAACGCCACGATCCGGAACAGGGTGGTTGTGTCAGTTTTTTTGGCCATGTGGTGTAACCCGTTAAATGACTCCAGCCCGGCGATGTCCCCGTGCTGTCAGCAGCAGGCTCATTCGTCCGCCGCCTGCAGGAATAAATTGCTCTCGACGAACGCGAACAGGTCGAAGATCGGCCAGCTCTCGTCGCCGCGGCGGTACTCCCCCACGAGGTAGCGCTCGCAGCGTACTGCCGTCTCCGGCCGCGTTTCCGCATATTCGTGATCCATGAAACGCCGAAACCCCTGGACTTCGTCGACGACGAGACCGGCCGGAATTTCGCGGTGGTTGACGGAAATAACGCGCGTCGTCCGCCGCAACGTAGTCCGTCCGCTACCGAGGAGCAGCTTCAGATCGACCAGCGGCAACAGGTGTCCGCGCAGGTTTGCGATACCAAGGAGCCAGCGCTTTGCGCCTGGCACACGCGTCATGGAGTCGGGCAGCATCAGTACCTCGCGAACCTGTTCACGGCTCGCCAGGAACTGCTCCTCGCCGATACGGAAACCGATACCAACCCACTCCGCTGCCGTCGCCGGACCGGCGGCGCCCGAATTCACCGTAACGCTGCGGCGCTCGATTTCGCGCAGCAGCTCGAACGGCTGCTTGATCAGGGACGCGAGCTCGACCGATGCACTCATTCAGTCAGCCATCACCGCGTTGATCTTCGCGACGAGCTCGTTTTCGCGAATCGGTTTGACCAGGTATTCGACGGCGCCCTGCCGCATGCCCCAGATCTTGTCCGTCTCCTGGTCCTTCGTGGTGATGATGATGACCGGAATACTGGACGTCTTCGGGTCCTGGTTGAGCTTGCGGGTCGCCTGGAAGCCGTTCATGCCGGGCATCACCACGTCCATGAGGATGCAGTCGGGCCGCGCGGTCAGCGCTTGCCGCAGCCCCTCCTCGCCGCTGTCGGCAACGAGCGTCTCGAAACCGTTCTTTTCGAGCATAGTCTGAAACAGGTGCAACTCGGTGGGCGAATCGTCAATGATGAGAATGACTGCCATCAGTGCTTCCTTCTGCAGAGTAATGACAACGTATGCCGCGCCTAGCCGATCTGGTTCGAAACGGCGCCCAGCAGTTCGTCCTTGGTGAATGGCTTCGTCAGGTATTGTTCCGAACCGACGATACGGCCGCGCGCGCGATCGAACAGGCCGTCCTTGCTTGACAGCATGATCACGGGCGTTGCCTTGAACATCTTGTTGTGCTTGATCAGCGAACAGGTCTCGTAGCCGTCGAGCCGGGGCATCATGATGTCCACGAAGATCAGGTCGGGCTGGTGATCCGCGATCTTGGAAAGTGCATCGAAGCCGTCGATGGCGGTGAAGACCTGGCAACCCTCCTTGGTCAGCAGGGTCTCCGCCGTACGGCGAATGGTCTTGCTGTCATCCACAACAAGAATCTTGAGGCCGTTTAGACTTCGAGATGCACTACCGGACACAGGATTTCCTCACGCTATTACGAGTCCAAGCGACTCGTTCTTTCAAACCCCCAAACTCACGAACGACGGCCGCCAGGCACCCAGGATTCGTTCGGCGAGTTGTCTTGTACCATATTGACATAAGTCCCGCTACGGCGCGCGCCGCACATGCATTATGCCCTCAAAAAAGCACGCTTGCGCCGTGTGGGCTGTATAGTTGACGCCTCGCGCAATTAACAGGAACCAATACCCAAGATGGCCACAGAACCGCTGCGTGTCGGCATCGTTATGGATCCGATCGAGTCCATAACACCCTACAAGGACAGCTCGCTCGCCATGCTTCTCGAGGCGGAGCGCCGCGGGGCGGAAATCCACTACTTCAACCAGTCGGACCTGAAGATCGACTCCGGCACCGCGCTCGGGCGGTCCCGGCGGCTCAACGTCAAGGACGACCGCACACGCTGGTGGCAATTCGGCGAGGAACGGGAGATCGCGCTCGGGGATCTCGACGTGATCCTGATGCGCAAGGATCCGCCGTTCGACATGGAATACATCTACACCACCTACATCCTGGATCGGGCCAGGCACGCCGGTGCCCTCATCATGAACGACCCGGAGGCGCTCAGGAACATGAACGAGAAGGCGTTCACGGCGTGGTTCCCCGAGTGCGTGCCGGCGACCCTGATCACGCGCTCCATGGACGAGATGCGGGCCTTCCTTGCCGAGCATCGTCATGCGGTAATCAAGCCGTTGGGCGGCATGGGCGGCCGCTCGATCTTCGTCATCCGGCAGGGCGACAAGAACGCCAATGTCGTCTTCGAAACGCTGACCGACTACGGGCAGCAATTTGCCATGGCGCAGACCTACATCCCGGAGATCTCGCTCGGCGACAAGCGCATCCTGCTGTTCGATGGCGAACCGGTGCCCTACGCGCTCGCGCGCATACCCTCCGACGAAGACAATCGTGGCAACCTGGTCATGGGCGCCGTCGGCAAGGGACAGCCGTTGTCGGACCGCGATCGCGAAATATGCGCCCGGATCGGGCCCGTGCTTCGCGACGGCGGCGTCATATTTGCCGGTATCGACGTGATCGGCGACTACCTCACCGAGATCAACGTGACGAGCCCGACAGGCATGCGCGAGATCGACACGCAGTTCGATCTCAACACTGCGGGCCTCATGTTCGATGCGATCGAGCGGCGCCTCGGCCGCAATGGGTGACACAGGTCTCAGGTCCGGCGCCGAGCGGGCGATACACTGATACTCACGCTTCGTTGATCGCTCCTGCGACGCACCACTCGTGCCGGCGCGGTTCTTGAAGCACGATTTGACCCGGATCGCGGCCCGAGAGCCGCTCCGACATGAGGTGTTCACCCTAAGCGGTTGTTTTTCTGATAACTATGCACCATCATTCCCGCCAACACCGATATCCCGACCTATGGCCGATTTCGCGCTAAAAGCCGACCCGCTCGACGAACTGAGACAGCTTGCCGACCCCCCTCCGGACCGGTTGCCGGCGATGCTGTTCCTGGCTGCGCTGCTGCACGGCATCCTGATCATCGGCGTGACGTTCAACCCGGCGATGCTCGAGGACTTCAGCGACGCCATATCGCTCGAAGTCACCATCGTCGCCGACCCGGACCAGGACATCGACCGGCCCGATCGCGCCGAGTACCTGGCGCAGGCCAGCCAGGAGGGCGGCGGCAATACCGCGGAACAGGTGCGGCCGGCCGCGCCGGCCGAAAATGCCTCGCCGATCGACAATCCGGGCGACGAAGACGGCGACAGCTTCCTCGAATCCACCGAGCACCAGGTCAGCGCGGACCAATTGCTCGCGACCGCAGCGGAACGTGAGCAAAGCGTCACCGACGATCCGCGCCTCGAGCCGCAGCCGGAAAGCCGCTCCGCGCTTGCGCTCGAGTCGGGCGCCGAGACGACCTTACCCTTGCCGCAGGACGAGAAAGCGACGCTGCTGATCCACGACGACGATCCGCGGCAGCTCGTCATCAGTGCGGACACACGTGAGTCCGTGGTGGCCGCGTACCTCGATACCTGGAAGCGCCGCATCGAGTCCGTCGGTGACGAGTATTTCCCCACGCTCGGCAACCTCGAAGGCCTGACCGGCAGCCCCACGCTGGAAGTCAGTATCGACGCTTCCGGGCAGCTCGCCGAGGTCATCATTCGCAAGTCGAGCGGCTCGCGTATCCTCGACCAGGCCGCACTCGACATATTGCGGCGCGCGTCGCCGTTCGATCCCTTCCCTGCTGAAATCAGCGCCGAATACGACAGCCTGCGCTTCGCCTACAAGTGGCTGTTCAGCGAGGAATTTATTCCGGCTGCAGCCAACGTCGCCCGGCAGTAGTAGCAGCATCCGGCGGGCCAGGTTGTACCGGCCGCTGCGAGAGCGGATACTGTCCGCATGGAGACCACCGGATCGCTGGCGAATCAGCTGCTGATAGCCATGCCTGGCATGGCAGACCCGAACTTCAGCAGCACGGTGACTCTTATCTGCGAACACAACGACGAGGGTGCGCTCGGCATCGTCATCAACCGCCCCCTCAATCTCAAGCTGGGCGGCCTGTTCGAACAGCTGGAACTGGACAATCCCGACCCCGCTGCGCTGGATCACCCGGTGCTGATGGGCGGCCCGGTCGGTCCGGAACGCGGTTTCGTGCTGCACGACACCTCGCACCGCTATGAGAATTCACTGGCCGTTTCCGGCGAAATCTGCCTGACGCTGTCTCGTGATGTCATCGACGCCATGGCGGGTGGCCGGGGGCCGCAAAAGTCACTCGTAGCGCTCGGCTATGCGGGATGGGACGCGGGCCAGCTCGAGGCGGAGATGCTGGCCAACTCCTGGCTTAACGTGTCGGCCACCCCGGACATCGTTTTCGACATGCCGTTCGCGGACCGCTGGGCGGCGGCTGCCAGGGCGCTCGGCGTTGATCTGGCCCTGCTGTCTCCGGAGGCCGGCCACGCCTGATACGAACTTGCCCGAGACGATTCTGGCATTTGACTACGGATTACGGCGCATCGGTATCGCCGTCGGGCAGGACGTTACAGCGTCCGCGAGCCCTGTCGGTGTCGTGGACAACGGCGAGCAAGGCGTCGACCACGATCGTATCCGGGCCATCATTTCCGAATGGCATCCGACCAGGCTCGTCGTGGGCATGCCGACGCATGCCGACGGCTCGCCCGGCGCAATTACCGCGGCGGTCGAGGTATTCATCGACGAACTGGCGCAATACGGCCTGCCGATCAGCACGATCGACGAACGCTATTCATCGCTCGAAGCCGAGAAGGCCCTAAAAAACGCCCGCAAACAGGGGTCGAGGGGCCGCATCTCGAAACAGGACATCGACGCCGCTGCCGCCGTCTTTATCGCGGAACGGTATCTGGCCGGACGTTAATGTAGAATGCCCGCGCGATGAACGCTGCCGAGCCTGACCAGATCTTCGAGGACGACGCCCGACTGCAGTTGAATGACGACGGCAGCCTGCGCCACCTGCTCACGCTGAAGGGCCTCGACCGTGCGCTGCTCATCGAAATCCTCGACGATGCCGAGCGCTATCTCACGCCGACCGCCAGCCTGCCTGCACGCAGCAATGCGCTCGCCGGTCGCACCGTTGCCAACCTGTTTTTCGAGCCGAGCACGCGCACGCGCGCGTCCTTCGACCTTGCGGGCAAGCGCCTGGGCGCCGACGTGCTCAACCTCGACGTCAATACGTCGTCGCGCAAGAAGGGCGAGAGCATCCTGGACACCATCTACACGCTCGAAGCCATGCGTTGCGACATCATGGTCGTGCGCGATGCCAGCGCGGGGGTTCCCGCGTACATCGCGCGGCATGTCAAGAAGCATGTCAGCATACTGAACGCCGGCGAGTCCGACGTCTCGCACCCGACGCAGGGCCTGCTCGATCTGCTGACGATCCGGCGCCACAAGGGCGGCTTCGAAAGACTCGTCGTTGCGATCGTGGGCGACATCCGCCATTCGCGCGTCGCCCGGTCCGTCGGCTGGGGCCTGAACACCCTTGGCGTCGGCGAACTGCGGCTGGTATCGCCGCTTGCGATGGCGCCCGACCCGGATGACATGCCATTCGCAAGACTCTGCGACAATCTCGACGAGGGCCTGGCCGATGCCGATGTCGTCATGGCGTTGCGCATCCAGCGCGAACGCATCAGCGATCTCGACGGCATCCCCGGCACCGACGAGTATTTCTCCAACTACGGTGTGAGCCACGAACGAATGAAGATCGCCAGGCCCGATGCGATCGTAATGCACCCGGGCCCGATGAATCGCGGCATCGAGATCGAGGGGAGCCTCGCCGACGGCAGGCAATCGGTGATTACGGAGCAGGTCACGAACGGCGTTGCCGTGCGCATGGCCGTGCTCGAGCGGGTTGCCGGGACGCTGGAGAAGCAGTGATCACGGCGGCGCAACAATACGCGCAGCGCAATCGGGGCACGATCTTCGTCGAACAGGGAGAAGTGCTCGGCCACGATACCTGGCCCGGAGACCAGTACATCCTTCGCATACGCGCGCCGAAGTGCGCGGCGGCGGCACGACCCGGGAGCTTCATCCACATCAGCTGCGACGAGGAACTGCCGATGCGCCGGCCGCTCTCGATCATGCGGGCCGCGGACGACTGGATCGAGGTCCTCTACAAGATCGTGGGTGAGGGCCTGCATCTGCTGGCGCGCAAGCGCCGCGGCGACGCGGTAAGCCTGCTTGGCCCGATTGGCCAGCCGTTCGCGCTGCATGCCGAGCGGCCCAGGCCGTTGCTGATCGGCGGCGGCGTCGGCATCCCGCCGATGGTGTATATCGCGGAAACAGGATCACAAAACCCGAGTCCGGAGTTTACCTGTTTGGAGCAGGTCTGGCTATTTTTTTACTGGCAATGTTTCTTGGTGGAACAGGTTTCTCTTTTGTGTTA
>CBDUCE010000091.1:0-11654 GCA_965365575.1 uncultured Gammaproteobacteria bacterium | reverse complement strand
AGGTTCGGAGTGGTAGTTCAGTTGGTTAGAATACCGGCCTGTCACGCCGGGGGTCGCGGGTTCGAGTCCCGTCCACTCCGCCATAAAAAATGGTCTTGCCCCACAGGGAGCGAGACCTTTTTTTTTGGGGCGAGCGACGGATCCGAACCTAAGAAGCGGGTTCGACAAACGGCGCCGAAGGCCCGTTTGGACGCCCGAAGGGCGCCCGCAGGGCGAGGAGCGCAGCGACGAGTCATTCCCGTCCACGTCCAACCGCTTCTACTGAACATAACCGCACTGTTGGCCTGACTAACCGACTCCTATAGAATTCCCGCCCTTATCCCGGGCCCGAGTGCCCAAGCAAAAAGACGTCTCATGCTGCAGAAAATTCGCGAAAAGTTTACCGGCACGTTCGCCCTGGTGATCCTGGCCCTGATCGGCATTCCGTTCGTCTTCTTCGGGATCAACTACAACTTCGTCGGCTCGAACTTCGCCGCCAAGGTGGATGGCGAGGAGATCTCCGCCGCCTACTTCGAACAACAGTACCGTTCGGAACTCGCACAGCGTCCGGAGTTTGCCAACCTCAACGCGGCGCAGCGCCAGCAGCTGAGGCGCTCACTGCTCGAACGCCTGATTCGCGATCAGCTGGTTCGCAACTACCTTGGTGAGAACGGCTACCGCATCGGCGACAGGCAGCTCACCAGTCTCATTCAGCAGGAACAGGAGTTCCAGGTCGACGGCAAGTTCGATCGGGACACGTACGTGGACTACCTGGCCGTTCGCGGCCGCGAGCCGCGCGAGTTCGAGGAAGCGCAGCGCCAGTTCATGCGCGAGTTCCAGTTGCGATCGTCGATCATGGCGTCGGCCGTCGTGACGCCGTCCGAGTATCGCCGCTATCTCAACCTGGCCGCGGAGCAGCGCCTGGTGACCCTGGCGAAGCTCGACGAGAGTGTTGTCGCCGACGAAATCGAGATCACCGACGAGCAAATCCAGGCTTTCTACGACAGCAACCCGACGCTGTTTCAGCTGCCGGAATCGGCGGACGTGCAGTACATCCGGATCAGTCGCGGGGACGTTGCCGACAGCATCGAGATCAGCGAGGAAACGCTGGCGCAGTATTACGAGGACGAGAAGTACCGTTACCTGCAGGACGAACAGCGGCAGGCGCGGCATATTCTGATCCTGTTCGGCGACGACGAGGAGGCTGCGCGTACCCGGGCGGAGGACCTGTTGATGCGCATAAGGTCCGGCGATTCGTTCGAGGCGCTTGCGAGCGAGTTCTCGATGGACAGCGGTACGGCGTCGCAGGGCGGCAACCTCGGCGTGCTTACCGAGTCCCAGCTCCCGGACGTGCTGGGGGCAGCCATCTTTGCGATGGAGGAGGGAGACCTCGAAGGGCCGGTACGGTCCGACTTTGGTTTTCATATCATCCGCCTCGACGACGTCCTGGAGCGCGGCCCGCTGCCGCTCGACCAGGTGCGCGGCGAGCTGATCACGGAACTGCAGGGCCGCGAGGCGGACTCGCTGTACCTCGATCTCGAACGCCGCCTGTCGGATGCGCTCTTCGACATGAGCGACATGCAGGCCATCGCGGACGCGGTCGGGGTCGAAGTACAGACGATCGAGGGCTTCACGCGCGACGGCGCGGCGCCTTTCGGCGCCAACCAGGCGGCTATCGATGCCGTGTTCTCCGACGCCGTACTGAACGGCGAACAAATCTCCGAGGTGATCGAACTCGACGCCGACAGCGCCGCCATCTTCCGCGTGACCGAGCACAACGAGGCGACGCGACAGCCGCTCGCAGAGGTGCGCGACGAGATCGAGGCGCAGGTCCGATCGCAACAGGCCGAGAGCCTGCTGGCCGAACGCGCCGAGCAGATTCTCGAGGCGATCGACGCCGGCGAGGATTTCGGGCCGGCGGCCGAGGCGGCTGGCGCGTCGGTCAGCGAGCCGACGCTGCTCACGCGGCAGGACACGGAAACCGACCAGCTCGTGGTTTTCGAGGTATTCGCGGCACCGAAGCCGTCCGAGGATTCGGCGGTCACGGGACGCGTCCGCGGCCTCGACGGCAGCTACACCGTCTACAGAGTGGACGCGGTGCTGCCCGGCCGGCCGGAGGACATCCCGCTCGAGCAACGCGACGCGGGTAAAGCGCAGCTGGCGCAGGACTCGGGCGTGGGAGACTATCTCGCGTTCGTGCAGTCCCTGTATAACGAGGCCGAAGTCGTCGTAAACGAGGACGCGCTGGAAGAACAGGACCTGTTACAGTAGCAGTCGGTTTCGTACTGGGGGACGAATGCGCAAGCTCGAGCTGCACTGGCAGATCCTGATCGCCATCATCCTTGCCGGGATCGTCGGTGGCATCGTCTTCAATACTTCCGAAGCGACCGGCGTAGAGCCGACGCTGTTCGGCGTTCGTTATCTCGCCATCTTCGACTACATTGGCACGATCTTCCTCAACGCTCTGAAGATGATCATCGTGCCGCTGATCACGTCATCGATCATTGTCGGTGTGGCAGGCATCGGCTCGGGCGGCAACCTGGGTGCGCTGGGCGGCAAGACCCTGCTCTTCTATGCGTCGACGACGCTGGCCGCGATCCTGGTCGGGCTGGTGCTGGTCAATGCCATAGGTCCGGGCTACGTTGACGGACAACCGGCGAAAGACCTCCTGGCGCTCGATGCTTCCACGAGCGAATTCCAGGAGCGCGTTGCGGGCACCGGACTGGGCGACGTCGCAAAGATCTTCCAGCGGATGGTGCCCCCTAACATCCTCGCGGCCGCCGTCGAGGGGCAGATGCTCGGAATAATCTTCTTCGCGATTCTGTTCGGTTACTTCATGACGCACCTGGAGGACGAATACGCGAGTCCCTTGTATCGTTTCTGGGATTCCGTGTTCCACGTCATGATGCGCATGACCGAGTGGATCATGAAGTTTGCGCCCATAGGTGTGTTCGGTCTCGTTGCAGCCGTGATCGCAAAAGCCGGCTATAAAGCGACCGGTCCACTCGCCACATTCGCGGTCGTCGTGCTGCTCGCGCTCGCTTTTCACGCGTTCGTGACCTTGCCGCTGCTGCTACGCTTCGTCGGCCGGGTCAGGCCCTATGAAACGATCAAGGCCTGCGCACAGCCCATGCTGACCGCGTTCTCGACCGCCTCGTCCTCGGCGACACTGCCCGTAACCATGGATGCCGTCGAAGACAATGTCGGCGTGTCGAACAAGGTATCGAGTTTCGTGCTGCCGCTCGGTGCGACCGTCAACATGAACGGCACCGCGCTCTACGAATGTGCTGCCGCTATTTTCATCGCGCAGGCATACGGTTACGACCTGACTTTTGCGATGCAGTTCTCGATCGTCTCGATTGCGTTGCTGACGTCCATTGGTGTCGCAGGCGTGCCGTCTGCGTCACTCGTTGCAATTGCGATCATACTCAGCGCCGTCGGCCTGCCGCTCGAGGCGCTTGGCGTGTTGCTGGTATTCGACCGTCTCCTCGATATGGCGCGGACCAGCGTGAACGTCTGGGGCGACTGCTCCTGCGCCACGATCGTTGCGCGGCTCTCCGGCGAAGAGACGAAGGTTGCGCTGAACCCGGAGCCCGACGGTCGCAGCTAGTCTTCGTCGAACACCATACCCATGATGTTGGCGCCGGCGTCGACGAAGGTCGTCTCGCCCGTGATGCCGCTCGCGAGGTCCGAGCACAGGAACGCGGCCGTGTTGCCGATCTCCTCGATCGTGACGGTGCGCCGCAGCGGCGAGGCTTTCTCGGCGTAGCCGAGCATCTTGCGGAAGCCGCCGATGCCGGCTGCCGCGAGTGTCTTCACTGCGCCGGCCGAGATCGCGTTGACGCGGATACCCTTGGGGCCGAGGTCGGCCGCCAGGAAGCGCATGCAGGATTCGAGGCTCGCCTTGGCAAGTCCCATGACGTTGTAGTTGGGCACGACCTGGGTCGCGGCGTTGTAGGTGAGCGTCAATATGGACCCGTTACGGCCTTCCATCATCGGTAAGGCGGATTTCGCGAGCGCGGCCAGGCTGTAGGCCGAGATGTCGTGCGAGATCGCAAAGCCTTCGCGCGTAATCGATTCGGTGAAGCCTCCCTCGAGCTGCTCGCGCGGCGCAAAACCCACCGAGTGCACGAGGATGTCGAGCCCGTCCCAGGACTTGCCGAGGCTCGCGAATACCGCGTCGATCTCCTCGTCCGACGAGACGTCGCAGGGGAACAGCAGGCTGGTATCCTGGCCGAGCCGGTCGGCGAGTTTTTCGACACGGCCCTTGAGCTTGTCGTTCTGGTAGGTGAACGCGAGTTCGGCGCCTTCGCGTGCAAACGCCTCCGCGATTCCGGTTGCGATGGAACGATCGCTCGCGACACCGACGATGAGCGCCCGCTTGCCGGCCATGAATCCCATGTTGTTTCCCCTGGATTGAATGCTTGTCTGCGTATATTAACCCGTAGCGAGTCGTATGTAGGAGCGCTTCTCGAACCGCGCTCGCATCCGACCACTGCAGGCGCCCCGGGGAATTTCTCTGCCTCATGGCTCGCTTCTCTGCGCTGTTCGGGGTGTTTGTCGACCAGACCTCGGGCTAGCGCAGCGAGCAGCCCGGCGGCAAGTACCGCAGACCGGGTTCCTTGCCCTGTCCCGGTCGCGATTCGAGAACCGCTCCTGCCGCTGCTTAGCTCGACTGCCGGGTGACGTCGACGTACATCGTCAGCTTCTGCCCCGGCCGCAGTATCTTGTTCTTGTCGATGTTGTTCCAGCGGGCGATGTCGTTGATCGACACGCGGAAGCGGTTGGCGATGAGGTACAGCGAGTCGCCGTTACGCACCGTGTAGCGCAGTTTACGCGTCGTATTGCCGAGCGTCGTCGTCGGCGACATCTGTGGCGATGCGTTGGCCGCGTCCGTCCATACCACCAGCTTGCGGCCGACGGGCAGCGGATCGCCCGGCGCCATGCCGTTCCATGCGGCGAGCTGGCGGTGCGTGACCTCGTAGCGGCGGCTTATCGTCCAGAAGCTCTCACCCTTCGCCACGACGTGCTCCACCTTGCTGCCGGCGCGCTTGCGATTCTGGGTCTTGGCGAGCCGCGCGTCGGCGCTCTGGCTGTAGGCAGACAATGGCTTGGTCGCCACCGGGATCAGCAGGTAGTGACCGGCCCGGATGGTGTTGCCGCGCAGGTTATTGGCTGTGCGGATCTGCGGAACCGTCGTGTTGTACTTCAGCGCGATCTGCGAGATCGCTTCGCCGCTCTTTACCTTGTGGCGCTTCCAGCGCACGCGATCTTCTTCGGGGACCCCGGCGAGCGCGGCCGTGAAGGTATCGGCAGCGTCCACCGGCAGCACTAGCCGGTGCGGCCCGGCCGGGTCGGTGGACCAGCGGTTGTAGCCGGGGTTGTAGGCGTAAACGGTATCCACGTCGACGCCCGCCAGCTCGGCCGCGAGCGCGAGGTCGAGCTGCGAGCCGATGTCGGCGACGACGAACTGCGGTTCGTCGAGGACGGCCGGCAGCGTCAGGTTGTAGGCGGCGGGGTTCTCGACGATGTCGACGAGTGCGAGCAGTTTCGGCACGTACATGCTGGTCTCGCGCGGCAGCTTGAGGTTCCAGAAATCTTCCGGCTTGCCGGCCTTGCGATTGCGCTTGACCGAGCGGAGCACGTTGCCCTCGCCGGAGTTGTACGAGGCGATTGCGTTGAGCCAGTCGCCGTCGTTGAGCTTATAGAGGTACTCGAGATAATCGAGTGCGGCGCGCGTCGAGTCGACGACGTCGCGGCGGCCGTCGTACCACCAGTTCTGCTTGATGCCGAACCGGCGTGCCGTGCCCGGGATCATCTGCCAAAGCCCGGCGGCACGGCCGTGCGAGTAGGCGAAAGGATCGTAGGCGCTTTCGACGATGGGCAGCAGCGCCAGCTCGGGCGGCAGGCCGCGGCGCTCGATCTCGGCTGCGATATAGGGCAGATAGCGCTGGGCGCGCGTGAAGACGCGGGCGAGGTAGTCGGGGTGCCGTACGAACCAGTTGCGCTCGGCCGCGATACGCTTGTTGTCCTCGTAGTCGAGCGAAAACCCGAAGCGCAGTTTCGTCAGCAGGTCGTAGGGGTCGGCCGGGCCGTAGGTTTCCAGCGTCAGACCTTCGAGCGGGGAGACCAGGGTCAGCGACGGCTCATTCGACGCCATGCCGGGCGGGAGGACGTCGCTCGCGTAGGGGTCAGCAGCAGCGCTGCCGGCGGCAAACGGCAAAAGAGTGACGCCGATGGCGCCCATCGCCGTGATTCTTTGCAATAATTGCCGGTAACCGGTGTTATGTCGTTTGAGCATCCGCGTATCCTACCGACGGAAGCCGGATCTGCAAGGTGCACGGATCACAAACGGGGATTTTGAAGAGGGTCTGATGGGCAATTCCGCGAACAAGCAGTTGCAGGAGTTCGAGGCTCTGCAGAGCTGGCTGCACACGCCGCTCGGCGAGTCGCTGCTGCAGCAGGAGGCGCGCGTCGTGGAGGAGGCTTTCGACGGCATGTTCGGCGAGCAGTGCCTGCAGCTCGGCTCCTGGGGGGACCCCGGGGTGTTCGTGCGCCTGGCGCGAACCCAGCGCTGCGCGCTGATCACCGAGTTTCCGCGCATCGATGGGGTGTCCGCGATCGGGCAGCTGCACCGCCTGCCCGTGCAGGACGACTCGATCGACGTGATCATCCTGCCGCACACGCTCGATTACAGCGACCGGCCGCACGGAATCCTGCGCGAGGTCCACCGCGTGTTGCGCTCGGACGGCCAGCTGATCGTGCTGGGGTTCCGCCCGGGCGGCCTGTGGGGCGTGAGACGCCTCGTGCCGGGCGCGGGCCTGCCGCCGGGAGAGCTGCATCTCGTCTCCGAGCGGCGCCTCAGGGACTGGCTGAAGCTCCTGGATATGCGTATCCACGGCGTGACCGGCTATTTCTTCCGCTGGCCGCTGCCGGGGCTCAAGGGCAAGCCGTCGGCGCAATGGGAGCAGCGCGGCCGGCGGTGGTGGCCCGAACTCTCTGCGTGCTATATGCTCTCGGCGCAGAAACGCATCAGCACGCTGACGCCGGTACGCCCCCTGTGGCGCGCAAAGCCGAAGGTCGTCGCCGGGCTGGCCGAACCCTCCGCCCGGGTGTCAAGAATCCGCTTTGACCAATAGAATCCACTTTGACCCGAGAAATTGAGATTTACACCGACGGTGCCTGCAGGGGGAATCCCGGGCCTGGTGGCTGGGGTGCCGTGCTGATCGCAGGGCAGCATCGCAAGACCCTGCACGGCGGCGATCCCGAGACCACCAACAACCGCATGGAACTGACGGCCGCCATCGAAGCGCTGAACGCGCTCAACGGCAGCCGCAAGGTCGTGCTGCACACCGACTCGAAATACGTCATGCACGGTATTACCGAGTGGATGGCGAACTGGAAGAAGCGCGGCTGGAAGACGGCCGCGAAGAAGCCGGTCAAAAACCAGGATCTCTGGGTGGCGCTCGACGAGGCCATCGCCCGCCACGACATCCAGTGGAAGTGGGTCAAGGGGCACGACGGCAACCCCGGCAACGAGGAAGCCGATGCACTGGCGAACCGCGGCATCGACGAAATGGTGTAATTGATCTATGCGACAAATCGTCCTCGACACTGAAACCACCGGCCTCTCGACGGCGCAGGGCCACCGCATCATCGAAATCGGCGCCATCGAACTCGTCAACCGGCGCCTGACCGGCCGCGAATTTCACCGCTTCCTGAATCCCGACCGCGACATCGACGAGGGAGCGGAGCGCGTGCACGGCATCAGCCGCGCCGACCTCGAGACGGCGCCGCGCTTCAACGAGGTGGCCGAGGAGCTGCTCGATTTCATCAAGGATGCCGAACTCGTGATTCACAACGCGGAATTCGACGTGGGGTTTCTCGAGTACGAACTCGGGCTCATGAAGCATCCACGGCCGTCGATCGCCGATCATTCGCAGGTGCTCGACACGCTGTCGCTCGCTCGCGAGCTGCATCCGGGTCAGCGCAACAGCCTGGATGCGCTCTGCAAGCGCTACGAGGTGGACGCCTCGAATCGCGACCTGCACGGCGCGCTGATCGATGCGGACCTTCTGGCCCGCGTCTATCTCGCGATGACGGGCGGACAAGCGGCGCTGTTCCTCGACGAGTCCGGGGCGAACGGCGACGAACAAGAGGGGCGCATCGCGATCCGCGCCAGCCGGCCGGACCTCAACCTCGTGGTGGTGCGGGCCTCGGAGTCCGAGAATGCCGCTCACGAAGCGATGCTGGAGAAGCTCAGGGGAGCGGGCGAGTGCATCTGGGATAGGCTCGACCGACCCCGACAGGCTGCAAAATAACGCCGGAAACGTCTAGAATCACCCGGCCACTACAACAGGAATAAGCATGGCCCATTCGTTTGCGGATGCCTTCCGCGGGAATTTCCTCGGCAATTCGCCGAACTGGTACAAGACGACCATCCTCGGGTTCCTGGTCGTGAACCCGGTGCTGGTCGCCATCGACCCGTTTCTTGCCGGCTGGGTTCTCGTGCTCGAGTTCATTTTCACGCTCGCCATGGCGCTGAAGTGCTATCCGTTGCAGCCGGGCGGCTTGCTCGCCGTCGAAGCGATTATCCTGGGGCTGGCGACGCCCGAAATGGTGTTCCACGAGGCCGAGGTCAATTTCCCGGTGATCATGCTGCTGATGTTCATGGTGGCGGGCATCTACTTCCTGCGCGAGTTCCTGCTGTTTACGTTCACCAAGATCCTGCTGGGCGTGAAGTCGAAGATACTGCTGTCACTGATGTTCTCGTTCACGGCGGCGTTCCTGTCGGCATTTCTCGACGCGCTGACGGTAACCGCGGTCATCATTACGGTGGCTGTCGGCTTTTACGGCGTGTACCACAAAGTTGCTTCGGGAAAGCATTTCGATCACGCGCACGATGCGACCACGGATGACGAGGTCATTGAACTGCACCGCGAGGACCTCGACCAGTTCCGCGCCTTCCTGCGGAGCCTCATGATGCACGGGGCGGTCGGCACGGCGCTTGGCGGCGTGACGACGCTGGTCGGTGAGCCGCAGAACCTGCTGATTGCCAAGGTCATGGGCTGGGAGTTCGTCGAGTTCTTCCTGAGGATGGCGCACATCTCGATGCCGGTGCTTGTCGTCGGTCTGATCACCTGCGCGCTGCTGGAAAAGTTCAAGCTGTTCGGCTACGGCACGGCGCTCGGTCCCAAGGTTCGCGAGGTGCTGGAACAGTACGACCAGGCAATGACAGAGAAGCGCACGCACGCCGAGAGTATGGCCATCGTCGTCCAGGCCATCGTCGCCGTCATACTGGTTTTTGCCCTCGGCCTGCATCTCGCGGAGCCGGGTGTCGTCGGCTTGCTCGTGATCGTGCTGGCGACAGCATTCAACGGTGTGACCGAAGAGCACCGCATTGGCCACGCTTTCGAGGAGGCGCTGCCGTTCACGGCGCTGCTCGTCGTGTTTTTCGCGATCGTGGCGGTCATCGACAACCAGGGCCTGTTCTCGCCGGTGATTCACTGGGTAATGGAGCACGACGGCAAGTCCCAGGCTGCGCTGTTCTACATGGCCAACGGCGTGCTGTCGATGATCAGCGACAACGTGTTCGTGGCTACGGTGTATATCACCGAGGTCGCCCAGATCTACAATGCCGGTGAACTGACGCGCGAGCAGTTCGACGCGCTCGCCATCGCCATCAATACGGGCACCAACATTCCGAGTGTCGCGACGCCGAACGGCCAGGCGGCATTCCTGTTCCTCCTGACCTCGGCGCTGGCGCCGCTCATCCGGCTGTCCTACGGTCGCATGGTGATCATGGCGCTGCCGTACACGATCACGATGAGCATTACCGGTCTTGCCGCACTGTGGTATCTGGGGTAGGGCATATTTGCGACAGATATCTCGGAGCCAGTTGTGACCCCCGTCGTCGCGCAACCCGCGCGATCCGTCTAGCGTACACATCACTATGAATTTCGACATCAACAAGCTAAATATCGGCGTAATCGGTCTCGGCTACGTCGGCCTGCCCCTCGCGGTCGAATTCGGCCGGCGGTTTTCGACCATCGGTTTCGACATCAACGAAGCGCGAATCGCGGAGCTGGAAGGCGGCGCCGACTCGACGCTGGAAGCATCCCCGGAAGAACTGGCCGCAGCAGAGCAGCTCAGCTACACGAGCGATGTTGCTTCCCTGGCCGACTGTAACTTCTACATTGTCACGGTGCCGACGCCGATCAGTCGCAGCAAGCGGCCGGATCTGACGCCGCTGCGCCTTGCGAGCGAGAGCGTGAGCGGCGTGCTCAGCAAGGGCGACATCGTCGTCTACGAGTCCACCGTTTACCCGGGTGCCACGGAAGAGTTCTGCGTACCCTACCTCGAGCAGGGCTCCGGCCTGAAACTGAACGAGGATTTCTTCGTCGGTTACAGCCCGGAGCGCATCAACCCGGGCGACAAGGAGCATCGACTGACGACGATACTGAAAGTGACGTCTGGTTCGACGCCCGAGGTCGCTGATTTCGTGGATTCCGTCTACAGCAGCATCATCACCGCCGGTACGCACAAGGCGTCGAGCATCAAGGTGGCCGAGGCGGCCAAGGTCATCGAGAACACGCAGCGTGACGTCAACATCGCGCTCGTCAACGAACTTGCGATGATCTTCGAGCGCATGGACATCGATACCGAAGAAGTGCTCATCGCCGCGGGGACCAAGTGGAACTTCCTGCCGTTCCGGCCCGGCCTCGTGGGCGGCCACTGCATCGGCATCGACCCGTACTACCTGACCTACAAAGCCGAGCAGCTGGGCTACCATCCGCAGATGATCCTCGCAGGACGGCGCATCAATGACAACATGGGCCAGTACGTCGCCTCGCAGGTTATCAAGCGGATGATCTCTGCCGATATCAGCCCGAAATCGGCGCGCGTGCTGGTGCTCGGCCTCACGTTCAAGGAGAACTGCCCGGACCTCCGGAATACGCGGGTCGTGGACATCGTCGCGGAGCTCGAGAGCTACGGATCGACGGTCGACGTGCACGATCCGTGGGTGAACGCGGAAGAGGCCAACGCCGAGTACGGCATCGACCTGGTGGTCGAGCCCGAAGCGGGCGCCTATGACGCCATTCTCATTGCCGTAGGTCATCACCAGTTCCAGGCGCTGGGCGCGGACGGAATCCGCCGTTTTGGCAAGCCGAGATCGCTCGTCTACGATATCAAGTACGTCCTGCCGCGTGGTGCGGCGGACGATCGCCTGTAACGGCGTCGGAGAGGCATCATGAAGGTCCTGGTGACGGGGGCGGCCGGGTTTATCGGTTTCCACACCGCGAAACTGCTGCTCGAGCGCGGCGAGACGGTGGTCGGCCTCGATAATTTCAACGACTACTACGACGTCTCGCTCAAAGAGGCGCGCGCCGGATTGCTCGAGCCTTACGATAACTTCCGCATGGAGCGGATCAGCCTCGAGGACCGGCCCGCTATGGAGGCGCTGTTCGCGCGGGACAAGTTCGACAAGGTGGTCCATCTCGCGGCGCAGGCCGGGGTGCGTTATTCCATCGAAAATCCGCATTCCTACATCGACAGCAATATCGTGGGAACCCTGCACATTCTCGAGGGCTGCCGCCACCACGAGGTGGAGCATCTCGTCTACGCGTCGTCGAGCTCGGTTTACGGCGCCAACACGACGATGCCGTTCTCGATCC
>CBDUCE010000090.1:0-11690 GCA_965365575.1 uncultured Gammaproteobacteria bacterium | reverse complement strand
ATACCCAGTTTGAGACTCATTTACGACGAAAAATATCGTTGGTCTCTGGCAATTATAGGTGTCGGAAAACCGCGTCCAGCTCATTGAATCCTCGTCGCCCTGGCGGGCGATATTTGGAATTAAAAGTGTCGGAGAGCGAATGGCCGGTTTTCAGAAAGCCGCCGCTCGAGCGTCTTGTTTGGGGAAACTGCGATCTTCCGCTAACGGCGACTAGCGGTCTCTGCGGTGCTGCTAATCTGCATTGTCGACTTGTTCGTATATCGACGCTTCAAAGTCGCTAAGAAGCGAGAGTACCTCAGAGTCAAAGAATGGCAGAATTTGTGTCATCAGCACTCCACACAAGTCGTTCTCGAGATCAATCCAGAAGTACGTATTAGCGAGACCCGCCCAGGTCAGACTACCTGGCGCGCGACCACCCGGTACTTGATCACCGTTAAGTAAGAAGCCGAGACCAAACTTGTCTGCAGAGCCCGGGAAGAAATCGAACGAATTGCTGAGCGCTGGTATCGCAGTCCCACCAGAGCTACCCGCCTCAAGCTCACCAATATGATTCTGAGCCATCAAAGCAACAGTCTCACGATTGAGTATGCGCGCACCATCAAGTTCACCACCGTTAAGCAAAGCCCTTAGGAACCGAATATAGTCAGGCGCGGTCGAGACGAGCCCGCCGCCGCCGCTGAGAAAGGCGCTATTTGAGCGGGCTGGCAGCGACGATAAGTCTCCCCTGTCGGATCTGGAGTAGGTGGTGGCGAGACGCGGCAGCTCCTGTTCGGACAAATGGAAGCTCGTGTCGTGCATTTTCAGAGGCTCAAAAATACTCTCGCTGAAGTATTCTTCAAGTGTCTGGCCCGTAACAGCAGCGATCAGCACGCCTAGAACATCTGAGCCTATTCCATACTCCCAACGGGTGCCTGGATCAAAAGCCAAGGGCGCAGCAAGAAACCCGTCACCACCCTCAAGAATGCTCGGAACCTGTCCAGTCCCGGCGTGTCGAGCAGCATTTACGTTCCAAATTTCGTAGACATAACCCGACGTATGGGTAAGCAGCTGGCGCACAGTAACTTCGCTTTCCGGCGGCCTCAAGGTTGGCTGGCCGCCTTCGTCAAAGCCTTCGAGTACCTGCACGCCCTTTAGCAGTGGCAGATAGGCAGCCGCCGCGACGTCGAGCTCAATCTCGCCCTTTTCCACCAGTTGCATGACAGCGACCGATGTTATTGGCTTCGTCATTGAGTAAATTTGCAGAATGCTGTCTATCGCCATATCACTGTCGCGAGAGATGTCGCTCTTGCCAGAAACTCCCTGGTATATGACTCCGTCCGAATTCGCAGCAATTCCGATGACACCCGGAATCTTGCCACTATTCACTGCCGACTCGAGTAAGCTATCGATCGGATGCTCGTTAACTGTGGGAGAGCAGGCAGAACATGCAAGAAAGCAGACCTGAACAAGAGCCAGTCGAAGAGTGGTCAATATAACGTCCTTTCAAACTAACGAAGCGACAATGAACAATTGGCGTTTGAGCGATGTCGGCTTTAGGTCAATAGCGGAAATAATACCCCAAACCAGGCGACCGTCGCCTTCCGGCCAGAAGCGGGCACACAAGTCCCGCCTCAATTAGTCGAATATATGGCGCCCGTATTATTGGGAAAGAAATATATGCCGTCCTCGCCGGCAACCAAGGTCCGTCCGACCGATACAAACCGCCCATTGCCAAAAGCCATGCCGAGACTCAGGTAACCCTCGTCAATACCGAAGAACTCCCAGGACAGGCCACCATCAGTGCTCGCGATTCCAGCTGGCCAATGAGATTGCAGCGCGTACACCCCCATGATGATCGACCCGAAGCCGCCAGCCAAGATCAGTTGCGAGCCATCCGTTGCCGCACTTAGAAAATCGAAGTTCAGGAGTGGCGTCTGCTTCTGAGTCCAGTTGAGCCCATCCATAGACATTGAGACCCCACTGTATCCGGCCACGGCGAATTGATCACCATCGTGCATGACCATCGAGAACCACGTCGCCTCCACGTCATCGCTAAGGAGAATCTCGTTCCATTGCCTGCCATCTGCTGAGACTTTGACGCGGCCACCGGGCGAAGTCGATCTCCAGGTTGTCGCGACGAAATAACCGTTCCCGTAGGCAAGGTCGTTAATCGGGAAGTCTTGATTCGGGTCCTCATCGACAACCTCCCATGTTTCCCCACGATCTTCGGAGATTGTGATCGTTTCGGTAGTACTCTCGAAATCAAACCCGCCAACGACGAACTGCGAAGAATTGAGAGCAACAGCCCCAAAGCCTACCGAAACGGGTCTGTACTTCACGCTCCAGCTGTCACCATGGTCGGTCGACAGCAGCACAATGTCATCTCCAACCGCGACGATATCCGGTCCGAACGCTGCAACTGCCACCAGGGTAGTCTCGATCCCGGACTCTTTTCTGACCCAGTCAACGCCGTCCGTCGAGGTCATTATCGCACCGTCGTCCCCGACAGCGACGAAAACGGTGCCGTCCCACACGACGTCCCAAAATCCGTACGGCACGTTGCTCAACCGCTTCGTCCAGCTGCTGCTTTCCCCATTCCAGGTTATGGGGAAAGATGACGGCCAGGGATCCGAGCGGTCACCAGCCATGTCGGCCAGCCAGAAAAAATAGTATGGCAAACCGACCTTATCGGTGGGCATATTGAGTTCGACGGTAATCGACTGATTTTCCGAACGGTTGATTACGTCGAACTCGACGGTGGTGCCGTCAGGCTTCTCCATCCACAGGGTTTCTACGTCTGAACCATCGTCTCGGAACGTGATCTCGGCCGCAACGACGACGCTGCCGCCGCCCTCCATATAATTGACCGTGTCGGGCGTTAGCACAACGTCGATTATCTCCGGCGCATGCTGAGCTGAGGGCTGAGGCGGTGGCTGTCCCGTGTCGGGGGCGATGACCGGATCAACGCCGTTGCCACCGCACGCCACCAGAAGAAGTGCCAAAAAGAACAGAGACCTACGCATCGCTGCGACCTCCATTGTCACCCAGGTTTTTTGAGTCGGCAGCCCGGCGATCTTGGGTCCTTCGAGGAGTGGACTGTTGCTTCTCGGAGGAAGCGAGGACCCGTGGCTTTGCGTCAGTGGCTTTCGCCAAATTTGCCTTTATCGCGGAGTTTATTTTCTTCTAACGGCGAAAATTGTCAATTCGGGAAAATACTGAAGCCTGTCCGCCTTGGGTCAGTAGCGGAACTCCGTGATACACCGAAAGCAGCCGTTCGAACGGCTGGTATCGAGGGTATAGCGGACTTCGCCATGCGCCAAAAGCAGTCATTCGTGGGCGGCAGGTTCTGGTCGGTATCAACCTCCTGTCGCCCAAGCATCAAGTTCCGGCAACGCGGACCCGAAAAGTGACGGAGTTAATTACCGGTATCTGCGAAATTGACGGACCTTATTATTTTGTGACAGAGCTAATTTTTCAGGTTCAATATCGTTCTCGGTCTAACCACGCTACTCGACGGTGACTGATTTCGCGAGGTTACGTGGCTGATCCACGTCGGTGCCTTTGAGCACAGCGACATGATAAGCGAGAAGCTGCATCGGGACCGTGTAGACGATGGGCGCGATGAGGCGGTCCGCGTGCGGCATTTCTATAACCACTATGCCATCCTCGGATTCGATGCCAGTCTCCCGGTCCGCGAATACATAAAGCTGCCCGCCGCGCGCACGTACGACCTGCATGTTGGACTTGAGTTTGTCGAGCAGCTCATTATTCGGCGCCACGACAACGACCGGCATGTCTTCGTCGATGAGGGCGAGCGGTCCGTGTTTGAGCTCACCGGCGGCGTATGCTTCCGCGTGAATGTATGAGATCTCCTTGAGCTTCAGCGCGCCCTCCATCGCGACGGGCCACATCGGTCCGCGCCCGAGAAATAGCGTGTGGTCCTTTTCGGCGAAGTCTTCAGCAAGGTGCTTCAGGTCCTCGCTCATCTGCAGCGCCTCTTCGACGGCCGCGGCCGCGTGTATGACATGCGGCACGAGTTCGTCTTCCAGTTCTGCGCTAATGCCGCGCTGGCGTGCAAGGATCAGGGTAACAATCAGCATCGACAATAATTGCGTCGTGAACGCCTTGGTACTCGCCACACCGATCTCGGGACCGGCCTGGGTCATCATGCAGAGATCGGACTCACGCACCATCGAGCTGTGGGCGCTGTTGCAGACCGTGAGCGATCCGACATAGCCCGACTGCTTGGCAATCCGCAACGCCTCGAGCGTATCGGCGGTCTCACCCGACTGGGACAGCGTGAGGAACAGTGTCCTGGGCGGGACAACGACGTGCCGATAACGGTACTCGCTCGCTATCTCGACCTGACATGTAACGCCAGCCAGTGATTCGATCCAGTACTTGGCGACACAGCCCGCGTGGTAGCTCGTGCCACAGGCGACAATGTGGATATTCTCGACGCCGGCGAGCATTTGCGCCGCCTGTGGGCCCAACGAGTCGGCCACGACCTTGCCGCCTTCGATGCGACCGTAGAGCGTGTTGGCCAGCGCGCTCGGCTGCTCGAAGATTTCCTTGAGCATGAAGTGACGATACGGCCCCTTCTCCGCCGAGTCCGTGCTCCATTGCGTCTCGTGAACTTCGCGCTTAACGGCCTTGCCGTCTGCGCCGAAGATATTCACCGCGTGGCGCGTAATTTCCGCGATGTCGCCCTGTTCGAGGTAAATAAAGCGCTGCGTCACGGGCAACAGCGCGGGCACGCCGCTTGCAACGAAGTTCTCGCCGATGCCGAGGCCGATGACCAGCGGGCTTGCAACCCGGCTGACCACGAAACGATCCGGATCCTCCGCGTCGACGACCAGCAGCGCGAACGCGCCGGAAAATCGCGCGACGGCTTCCTGCACTGCCTCGGTAAGGCTTAGCCCCTGCTTCAGGTTGTCGTAAACAAGATGCGCCGCAACCTCGGTATCGGTTTCCGACACGAACTCGTAGCCTTTCGCTTCGAGTTCCTCCTTGATTTCCTGGTAATTCTCGATAATTCCGTTATGAATCACGGCGACACGATCGCCAGACAAGTGCGGGTGTGCATTCGCCTCCGTTACGCCGCCATGAGTCGCCCAGCGGGTGTGCGCCACGCCGAGGAGGCCGCGCAGCGGGTTCGCATCGAGCTTTTCCTCGAGCTCGGCCACTTTGCCCACCGTTTTGCAAAGCCCGATGGACCGGTCGCTTTGCAGGACCGCGACGCCCGCCGAGTCGTAACCACGATACTCGAGACGCCGCAGGCCCTCGACGAGAATCGGGACGATGTTTCTTTCGGCGATTGCACCGACGATTCCGCACATAAGTCCTCTCTCCTGGGTCTGTTGCTTCAGCTCTTCTTCGTCGGCCGTTTCCAGCCCTTCACCGTGACCTGCTTGCTGCGCTCGAGCGTCAACTGGTCGGCCGGGACGTTCTTCGTAATCGTCGAGCCCGCACCGACCGTGGCACCGCTGCCCACTTCAACCGGGGCCACGAGGTTGACGCCCGAGCCGATGAATACGCCATCGCCGATCTTCGTGCGGTGCTTGTTCGCACCGTCATAATTGCAGGTTATCGTGCCAGCCCCCACGTTGACGTTGACCCCGATCTCACTATCGCCGATGTAGGTCAGGTGGTTGACCTTGCTGCCTTCGGCGACCTTGCTCTTCTTGATCTCGACGAAGTTGCCGACCTTGACGTTTTCCGCAAGCTCGGCACCCGGCCGCAACCGCGCGAACGGGCCGATCTCGCAGTCATGCCCGGCGATCGCACCCTCGATGTGACAGTTCGGATGCACGACGACCGCATCGCCCAGCGCACTGTCGCGGATTACGTTGTTGGCCTCGATACGGACACCATTTCCCAACGTTACCTCGCCTTCGAACACGGCGTTGACGTCGATAAAGACATCCCTGCCGCAGGTCAGCGTGCCTCGAATATCGACACGAGCCGGGTCGGCGAAACCCACCCCTTCGCTCATCAGCTCCTCAACCAGCCTTGCCTGCAGCGCTCGCTCCGCTTCGGCGAGCTGTTTCCTGTCGTTAATACCCATCACCTCCACCGGGTTCTGTGCCTTGGTACCATGAACGGCGACACCGTCCGCTACCGCCATCGCGATGACGTCGGTCAGGTAATACTCGCCCTGCGCATTGTCATTGCTCAAGCGTCCGAGCCATGTTTTCAGTCTCGCGCCCGGGCAGAGCATGACGCCTGTATTGATCTCGTCGATCTCTTTCTGCGCGGCGCTCGCATCCTTTTCCTCGACGATACCGGTCACCATCTGGCCGTCGCGCAGAATGCGCCCGTAGCCCGTCGGATCCTCCATGTCCACCGTGAGAACCAGCAGGTCGTCGCCCTGCGACGCGTCGAGCAGCGTCTTCAGTGTCGCAGCCGTCAGCAATGGCACGTCGCCGAACAGGACCAGGACCTGGCTGTCCTCCGGTATGCCCGGCATGGCCTGCAGCATCGCATGCCCGGTGCCGAGCTGCTCTGCCTGCAGCGCCCAGCGAATCTCGGGGGATGGGAACGCCGCGCGTACCTGCTCGCCCCCATGACCGTAAACGACGCAGACGTCGCTTGCATCCAGTTCTCGGGCACGATCGAGAACGTGCGCGAGCATGGGCTGGCCCGCCAGCGGCTGCAGCACTTTCGGCAACCCGGATCGCATGCGGGTGCCTTGTCCCGCAGCCAGGATGATGACGCTCAGGCCCAGAATAGTTCCTCCATGAAAGACGCCCGCGGATGATACCGCAAGTCGGGGCGTGACCGGCGCCTAGCGCCAGCGGTAGCCCACCTGGTACATGTAGACCGGGCCGGACAGGCGCCCTGCGTCCTGGCCCAGGGTCGGTGGCAGCCGACCCTCATCGCGCACGGTGCCGAAATCGACCAGATGTACCTTCAGGCTCATCATTATGCCGCGGGAATTCGACGCCACGCCGCCACCGAAATCGACGGTGCCGCCGACGTAGCCGCCGAGGGCGCCGTCTTCCCAAAGCTGGGTTTCCCAGTTTGCCGGGTATTCGCCGGCCACCTCCGCAATGTCCTGAAGGTAGTAGCCGATCCCTGCGTCGAGCGAGTAGCGATGCCGCTCGCCGAACGTCCATTTTACCGACGGCACCAGGTAGCCATTGCGTGCGATGAGCGATTCCGAGATGAAGCGAATGTTGCTCTCGGTAGCGAACAGTCCGGCATCGACGCCGGCGAGCAGCTCCGAGACAGCGAAACGCCTGACGGGCCAGTGTGCCGCAAAGCTTATGTTAAAACCCACCGCGTCGAATTCGCCATCGCGGGCGGTGTTGAGCTCCGCGAGACCGGGCCAGCTGTGCGCGCCGATGGCGATCTCGTAACGGCCGCGGGAGGTCGTCGCCCATTCGACATCGTCCTGTGCGTGGGAAGCAGTGTCAGGGGCCAGCAACGCTGCCGCAAGGACCGCAGGCCAGATCCATCCGTCTGTGTTGATCATCTTCATGTTGATCTCCTTCGTCCGGGGACTGCCCCGACGCTGAAGATCGCGCTTTAAGGAGGAAAGCGCCTGATGACGAAGTGACGAATGCCTGATGCTTCAGTGAGGCCGTTGTTGCACGGCGCTCAGGTAACGTTCGCCGCGGTCGCACAACACCGTTACCACGTTGTGCCCGGGACCGAGTTCCTCGGCAATCTGCTTCGCGGCGAGCGCATTGGCGCCCGATGAGATTCCCACGAGCAAGCCTTCCTCGACGCCGATTTGCTGCGCAGCATCGATGGCATCCTGCGTCGCTATTCGTACAACCTGGTCGATCTCGTCGAGATCGACCAGCGCCGGTATGAAGCCGTCAGCCAGCCCCTGGATGCCGTGCGGCCCCGGGGTGTCGCCGGATAGCACGGCCGACTCGTCCGGCTCCACGGCCACGATGCGTGCCCGGCTGCCCGCCTTGCGCAGCGCCCGGCCGACACCCATGACGGTACCACCGGTTCCCACGCCCATCACGAACGCATCGATTTCACCGCTGAGCTGCCTCAGGATCTCGGGGCCGGTGGTTATGCGGTGCGTCTCGATGTTGTCCGGGTTCGCGAACTGCCGCGGGAGGAACACGTCGTCGTGCGCGGCGGCGAACGGCTCGGTGCGCGCGATGGCGTCCTGCATGTCATCGATGTCGTCGAGCAGTTGCAGCTCAGCGCCGAACGACGTAATCATGCTGCGCCGCTCCTCGCTCACCGTCCTGGGCATGACGACGATGACCTTGTAGCCACGCATCGCACCGACCATGGCGAGCGCGATACCCGTATTGCCCGAAGTCACTTCCATGATGGTGGAGCCGGGACGCAGCTCGCCCCGCTTCTCCGCCTGCAACACCATATGGCGCGCAATACGGTCCTTGATGCTGCCGCCGGGGTTCATGAACTCGGCCTTTGCAAAGATATTGCAGTGCGTCAGGCTGCTCGCGGCCTGCAGCCGTATCAGCGGCGTATGTCCAATGGAGTCGGATACTTCGGAGGTGACCAGGCAGGTAGGTGTCTGGCGTGGACAGTAGACCAGGTGTTGCTGGGCGTTCATCAAGTCAATGCTGGTATCAAGGCGCTATTCTCAGCCGCCCTGTTTTCTTCCCCCATACGTAATTGTCGCCATTGAATGGCCATCTGCGAAACTTTCAGCCGTATCGGGTCGCGCTACGAGAAGCGCTCCTGCAGCGGGTCATCTGCTGTAGGCGCGCCTCCCGAGCCGCGACTTCGGTTCGTCAGAACCGCAGCACGAATCCTGCCGACAACATCGTTACGTCCTCGACATCGGAGATGTCGAAGATTTCGTATTCGCCACGGATTTCGACCGAACCGAGCGTGAAGCGGACGCCCACTCCGTACGCCGGGTCATTGCCGTCATCGTCGAAATCGATGCCACCAATGCTGCCCTCGACCTCCCAGTCGACGAAACCGTATTTCGCGAACAGGCCTACGGGGCCGATGTCCACGCCGGCCGTTCCGTAAAGGGTGAGGCCGGTCGGGTCCAGGCTAACGGGAATCGTGAGCACATCGGCAGACGGTTTGCCGAGATCGACGTAGCCGCCCTCGACGCCCAGGGAGAAGGCGTCACCCAATGCGAAGTCGTAGCCGGCGAGAAACTTCCAGCCGAAGTCATTTTCGTCGAACACGGGTGCGGGGTCGGGCAGCACGTTGCCGTCACTGACATTGGCTTCCACGGCGGCGGTGCCCAGGCTGCCGCCCATGAAAAAGCCGCTTTCCGCGGCGTTGGCATTGATCGAGGTCAGGGTGAAAATTGCGGCGCCCGCAAGCAGCGCGATATCTTTCCGGATAGTCATGTCTTTTGCCCTTTCTTGTTGCGAAGAATGGAGAACAGGCAAAAGCTTACGCAGGTCAACGTGAACGGCACATTAACCGTGGCGTAAAGGGGACAGTGACTTTAGGTGCCAGGCGTAGCTACTAACACCATCGTACGCCTGGCACCTAAAGTCACTGTCCCCCGATTGGTTAGAAGCGCCAGACCACGCCGAGGGACCACAGAGTCAAGTCATCGACGTCGGAGACATCGAATATCTCGTACTCACCGCGAATTTCGAGCGACCAGAGATTGAAACGTGCTCCGATGCCGTAGGCCGGGTCATTGCCGTCGTCATTTTCGCTCAGGTCGCCGATGTTCACGTCGACGTCCCACCATGCGTAGCCAAGCTTGCCGAAGATGCCGACGGGTCCGATATCGAAGCCGAGCGTGGCAAAAACGTCGATCGCTGTCGGCTCAACTTTAAACCTGGTGTCGAGAACCGTAGATGACGGACCGCCGAAGTTGACATAACCGCCTTCGATGCCAAAACCGAACGTTTTTGCGAGCACCCAATTGTAACCGCCGTAGACCTTCCATCCGAAATCGTCTTCATCGAATTTCGGCGGAGACGGGATATTGCCGGGCAGATCCCCGGGGTTGATACTGGCTTCCACCTGGGCACTGCCGATGCTGCCGCCGATAAACCAGCCGTCCTGGACCGCGTTGGCGCTGTTGAACGGAATACACACAAGAAACGCACTGCTTACGAGTGCAGATACAATGGAGGATTTCATGAGTTTTGCCCTTTAGTTAGCAGGATCAGAATGACCGACTTGGACCAGCCAATCAAAGTGAGCGCAAGATTACACTCGGGCCAGACAAATCGCAGTAGGGGAAAACCACGAAAAAGGGGACAGTGACTTTAAGTGCCAGGCGCAGGTCTCAACACGACCGCATGCCTGGCACTTAAAGTCACTGTCCCCTGGTGGTATTAGCGCTTGCCTTTGAGTTTCTGCGCAGCGCGGTAGCGGGCCTCGGCTTCCGCCAGCTCCGCCTGCGCTTTGGCCACGTCCGTTTCCGCGGAAATGCCTTCCAACGCCTTGGCGGCTTCGTCTCTGGCCGCAAGCGCCGCAGCCTCGTCGAGCTGGTCGCCCCTGAGGGCCGTATCGGCCAGCACCATCACCGCATGCGGCTGCACTTCGAGCATGCCGCCGGTGACGTAGAAGAAGTGTTCCTTGCCTTCCGTGTCCTGGACGCGGACCTCGCCGGGTTTCAGCGCCGTGAGCAGGGGTGCATGCCGCGGCGCGATACCGACCTCGCCCATCTTCGCGGGCGCGAACACCATAGCCGCTTCGCCGGAGTAGATCTCACCCTCGGCGGATACGATGTCGACTTCGATTGTTGGCATGTCGATAACTCTGTTGTCGTTGCATCAGGGTCGCGGACCGAGGTCCGCTCCTGCAGTGTACGCGCTCCTACGAGAAGTTCTTCGCGTTCTCGACCGCTTCGTCGATGGTGCCGACCATGTAGAACGCCTGCTCCGGGATATGGTCGTAGTCGCCATTGACGATGCCGTTGAAGCCACGAATGGTCTCGGCCAGCGATACGTATTTTCCTGGCGAGTTCGTGAATACCTCGGCAACGAAAAACGGCTGCGAAAGGAAGCGCTGGATCTTGCGTGCGCGGTTGACCTGCAGCTTGTCGTCCTCGGACAGCTCGTCCATGCCGAGGATCGCGATGATGTCCTGCAGTTCCTTGTAGCGCTGCAGGACGGCCTGCACGCCGCGCGCACAGTCATAGTGCTCCTGGCCGATAACCAGGGGATCAAGAATACGAGACGTCGAGTCGAGCGGGTCCACGGCCGGGTAGATACCGAGCTCCGCAATCTGCCGCGACAGTACGAGGGTTGCGTCCAGGTGGGCAAACGTCGTTGCCGGGGACGGGTCAGTAAGATCGTCAGCAGGTACGTACACGGCCTGGAACGACGTGATCGAGCCGGTCTTGGTCGACGCGATGCGCTCCTGCAGCACGCCCATTTCCTCGGCGAGCGTCGGCTGGTACCCCACGGCAGACGGCATGCGGCCCAGCAGTGCGGACACCTCGGTGCCGGCCAGCGTGTAACGGTAGATGTTGTCGATGAACATGAGGACGTCGCGGCCTTCGTCGCGGAAAGCCTCCGCCATCGTGAGACCCGTCAGGGCGACGCGCAGGCGGTTGCCCGGCGGCTCGTTCATCTGCCCGTAAACCAGGGACACCTTGTCGATAACGTTCGACTCGGTCATCTCGTGGTAAAAGTCGTTGCCTTCACGAGTACGCTCACCGACACCGGCAAACACCGAATAACCGGAATGCTCGTGCGCGATATTGCGAATCAGCTCCATGAGCGTCACGGTCTTGCCCACGCCGGCGCCGCCGAACAGGCCGACCTTACCGCCCTTGGCGA